>DASVBF010000340.1:0-9724 GCA_036375975.1 Nocardioidaceae bacterium
GAGGTAGTCGGTCTGGATCTCCAGGGCGCTCGCCTCGCGCCCGTTGGCCAGGCGGACCTTGCGCCGGCCGGTCATGTCGTGGGAGATCTCGCGGATCGCGCGGATCGGGTTCTCCATGGTGAGGTCGCGCATCACCACGCCCTCCTCGATCATCCGGAGCACCAGGTCACAGCTGGCCACCTTGAGCAGCGTGGTGGTCTCGCTCATGTTGGAGTCGCCGACGATGACGTGCAGCCGCCGGTAGCGCTCGGCGTCGGCGTGCGGCTCGTCGCGGGTGTTGATGATCGGCCGGCTCCGGGTGGTGGCGCTCGAGACGCCCTCCCAGATGTGCTCCGCGCGCTGGCTGACGGAGTACATGGCCCCGCGCGGGGTCTGGCTGACCTTGCCCGCGCCCACGATGATCTGCCGGGTCACCAGGAACGGGATCAGCACGTCGGCGAGCTTGGCGAACTCGCCGTGCCTGCCGACGAGGTAGTTCTCGTGGCAGCCGTAGGAGTTTCCTGCGGAGTCGGTGTTGTTCTTGAAGAGGTACACGTCGCCGGCGATGCCCTCGTCGTGGAGCCTGCGCTCGGCGTCGACCAGGAGGCCCTCGAGGACCCGCTCGCCGGCCTTGTCGTGGGTGACGAGGTCGAGGATGTCGTCACACTCGGGGGTGGCGTACTCGGGATGGCTCCCGACGTCGAGGTACAACCGGGCGCCGTTGCGGAGGAAGACGTTGCTGCTGCGTCCCCAGGACACCACCTTGCGGAACAAGTAGCGGGCAACCTCGTCCGGCGAGAGACGTCGCTGCCCGTGGAACGTGCAGGTGACGCCGTACTCGTTCTCGATCCCGAAGATCCGGCGGTCCACGCTCACACCCTAGGTGCAACGGCCAAGCCGGTGCAGCCAACTCGCGGATCCGTCTCAACAGAAGACCGGCATGGTCCAGAGCGAGGTAGGCCGGCTCCGATCCGGTCATCCGCCCGGCCCGCAGCTCGGCCCGCACGGCCTCGACTTCCATCACCACCGGTTCGCAGTCTTCGTAGTCGTCGAGGTCGAGGGGGTGGCGCGTGAGACAGTCCCGGGCGATGACGACATGACGGTGGAACGGCGATTGGCGATCGCCGAGACGGCCAGCTCGACCGACCCGACATCGAGACCCGTCTCCTCCCGCAGCTCACGGGTCAGCGCGAGGATCGACCGTCCGGCCGTCGGGCAGGAGGTAGGTCCTGCGGTGGATCTTCAGCCAGCCGTCGTAGACGACCTCGTCGTCGCCGGCCGGCTTCCAGAGTCGCTCCTCGTCACTGTCCATCGGGCTCGACGGGCGGTGCCACGGGCGCGTCCTCGCCCGGGGTCCCGGGCGAGGCACCGCCGGCCTGCGACGGGTTAGTCGACTCACCGGCTGCGTGGCTGGCCGGCTCCTCCCCTTCCCGGGTGCCCAGGATCGACGCGAGCTGGGCGGCGTGGAGCCGCTTGAACTTGCGCTGCTGCGAGCGGCCACGGTCGAGCACGGCGACCTCGAGATCCCGCGCGGCGATCACACGGTTCTCGCCGTCGCCGCGGCCCAGGGCGTCGACCGCGAGCCGGATCGCCTCCTCGAGGCTCTCCCCGTCGTGGTAGCGCTCCCGCATATGACCGGCCACCGCCTCGGCGTTGCCGCCCATCACGGCGAAGCCGTGCTCGTCGGCGACCTGACCATCGTAGGTGAGCCGGTAGATCTGGTCCTGATCGGCCGAGTCGCCCACCTCGGCGACGAAGATCTCCACCTCGTAGGGCTTCTCGGCCCCGCTGGAGAAGATCGTGCCGAGGGTCTGGGCGTAGGCGTTGGCCAGCCCCCGGCCCGTGACGTCCCGGCGGTCGTAGGCGTATCCCCGCATGTCGGCGAGGCGCACACCCGCGATGCGGAGGTTCTCGAACTCGTTGTAGCGGCCCACTGCTGCGAAGGCGATCCGGTCGTAGATCTCACTGACCTTGTGGAGCGCCTGGGAAGGGTTCTCCGAGACGAACACGATCCCGTCGGCGTACTGCACGACGGCAACGCTGCGACCGCGGGCAATGCCCTTGCGCGCGAAGTCCGCCCGATCCTTCATGAGCTGCTCGGGCGAGACGTAGAACGGCATGGTCATCGCGGGGCCCCCGCGGAAGCACGAACGGAGTGAGCGGTTGCGTGGGGTGAGTTCATGGGACGTGGCTCCTCAGGTCAGGGAGGCGGCGGGGCCGTCGGGACGCTGCATGCGGGCAGAGATGACCCGGTCGGCGATCGCCGCGACCTCCGCGTCGGGCATGCGGCGGTAGCCGTCGGACGTGATGACCGCGACGACCGGGAAGATCCGGCGCGTGAGGTCAGGGCCACCCGTCGCCGAGTCGTCGTCCGCGGCGTCGTACAGCGCCTGGAGGACCGCGGTGACGCTCTCCTCGGCGTTCAGACCCTCCCGGTAGAGCTTCTTCAACGACCCGCGGGCGAACAGCGACCCGGAGCCGACCGCGTGGAACTCGGTCTCCTCGTAACGGCCACCGGTGACGTCGTAGGAGAAGATCCGTCCCTGCCCCGTGGTCAGGTCGAACCCCGCGAACAGCGGGACCACCGCGAGGCCCTGCATCGCCATGCCCAGGTTGGACCGGATCAACGCCGCCAGGCGGTTGGCCTTGCCGTCCATCGACAGCGTCGTGCCCTCGATCTTCTCGTAGTGCTCGAGCTCGGTCTGGAACAGCCGGACCAGCTCGACGGCCAAGCCCGCGCTTCCGGCGATCCCCACAGCGGAGAACTCGTCGGCGGGGAAGACCTTCTCTATGTCGCGCTGGGCGATGATGCTGCCCATCGTGGCACGCCGGTCACCGGCCACGACGACGCCGTCGGCGAAGGTGGTCGCCACGATCGTCGTGCCGTGCGGCGCGAGGCCCGCGGCGCTCCCGGCCGGCAAGGACCGGTTGGCCGGGAGCAGCTCGGGAGCCTGATGCGAAAGGAACTCGGCGAACGACGAGGATCCGGGTGCCAGGTAGGCGGTGGGCAGGCGGGCATCAACCTGTCGGGGGTCACTCATGTTCGCTCTACTCTCCACCCTTCTGGATGAACGACTTCACGAAGTCCTCGGCATTCGACTCGAGCACGTCGTCGATCTCGTCCAGGATCGCGTCGATGTCCTCGTCGAGCTGCTCCTTGCGCTCGACCACGTCCTCGCTCGGCTCGACCTCGGTCGAGTCCTGTGTCTCGGGCGACTTCTTGGGCTGCTTCCGTTCCTGAGCCATGACCGCTTCCTTCCCTGTCGGGGCACCAGAACCCCTCGGCAATGACGACCCTACCGAGTCAGAGCGGCGAAAAGTGCCTCTGCGGTATCACAACGGTCCAGGAGCTCGCCGACATGCCGACGCGTGCCTCGCATCGGGTCGATCGTCGGCACCCTTTGGAGGGACTCGTGGCCCGGCAGGTCGAAGATGACGGAGTCCCATGAGGCGGCCGCGATCCGGTCGGCGTACTTCTCCAGACACCGGCCCCGGAAGTAGGCCCGTGTGTCCACCGGCGGCAGGTGCTTGGCCTCGGCGACCTCGTCGTCGGTGAGGATCCGGTCGATCCGCCCGAGCCGGACAAGACGGTGGTAGAGCCCCTTGTCGGGCCGGATGTCGGAGTACTGGAGGTCGACGAGGTGGAGCTTGGCGTCGTCCCAGTCGAGCCCGTCGCGCTCACGGTAGGAGTTGAGGAGCCTGAGCTTCGCGACCCAGTCGAGCTCTCGGGCACACAGCATGGGGTCGGCCTCGAGACGGGTGAGCACCGATTCCCACCTGTCGAGCACGTCGCGGGTCTGGGCGTCTGCGCCGTCGCCAAGCCGGTCCTCGACGTACTTGCGGGCGAGCTCGAGGTACTCCATCTGCAGCTGTACGGCGGTCAGGGTCCGCCCGTCGGCCAGGGTCAGGAGGTGTCGCAGCGAGGGGTCGTGGGAGACGGCACGCAGCGAACGCACCGGCTGGTCCACGGTGAGCTCACGCGAGATGAACTTGTCCTCGATCATCGCGAGCACCAGCGACGTCGTGCCCACCTTGAGGTAGGTCGAGATCTCCGAGAGGTTCGCGTCGCCGATGATCACGTGCAGCCGGCGGTACTTCTCGGGGTCGGCGTGCGGCTCGTCGCGGGTGTTGATGATCGGACGCTTGAGGGTGGTCTCGAGACCGACCTCGACCTCGAAGTAGTCCGCGCGCTGACTGAGCTGGAACCCGTGGTCACGGCCGTCCTGGCCGATGCCCACACGGCCGGCGCCGGTGACGACCTGCCGGCTGACGAAGAACGGGGTGAGGTGCCGGACGATCTCACCGAACGGCGTGGAGCGCCGCATCAAGTAGTTCTCGTGGGCGCCGTACGACGCGCCCTTGTTGTCGGTGTTGTTCTTGTAGAGCAGGATCGGCGACGTGCCCGGAATGGACGCGGCGAGCCTGGTCGCGTCGAGCATGACCTGCTCCCCGGCCTTGTCCCACAGCACCACGTCGCGCGGGTTCGTGCACTCCGGGGTGGAGTACTCCGGGTGGGCGTGGTCGACGTACAGCCTGGCGCCGTTGGTGAGGATGACGTTGGCGAGGCCGAGGTCCTCGTCGGTGAGCTGTGAGGCGTCGGCGACCTCGCGCGACATGTCGAAGCCGCGGGCATCCCTCAGGGGGGACTCCTCCTCGAAGTCCCACCGCGCTCGCCGAGCTCGCAGGGTCGCGCTGGCGTAGGCGTTGACGACCTGGGACGAGGCGACCATGGGGTTTGCGGTGGGCTGGCCGGAGACGGAGATGCCGTACTCCGTCTCGGTGCCCATGACGCGGCGAACACTCATGATCTGAGCCTACGCGGGGCCACCGACCGGGAACGTCACCGGAGCGAAACCCGCACACCTTTGGCGGGCGGCGACCTACGATGAAGGAGCGGGGTACACCGCTTGTGCCCGTACCGGGGGGAGCGCCTAGAGGATGACCGAGGACTTGGGACCCGTCTTCACGGCAGAGGAGATTCTCGAGTGCCTCGGGATGGCGGTGATCGCCACCGACGTCTCCGGCGCGATCGTCTACTGGAACCGCGCGGCCGAGAACCTCTACGGCTGGACCAGGGACGAAGCCCTGGGCCGCAAGGTCGAGGACGTCACGGTTCCCGAGGTCGCTCTTGAGACCGCGACCGACATCATGGAGGCGCTGCGCCACGGCGTTTCCTGGTCCGGGGGCTTCCCGGTCCGCCGCAAGGACGGCAGCGTGTTCCCGGGGCTGGTGATCGACTCCGGGGTCTACCACGAGGGCGAGCTGGTCGGGATCGTCGGCGTCTCCACCAACCTCGGCGCTGCCATCCATCCGCTCCTGGAGCGTTCCACCGACGCGGCCCTCGTGCTTCGCTCGGATGCGGTCGTGACCTATGCGAGCCCTGCGGTGAGCCAGCTGTTCGGATGGGAGGACACGATCGTCGGCACGAGCGTGGTGCCGCTGCTCCACCCCGACGAACGGCCGGCGCTCGCGCAGATGATGGAGGAGATCGTGTCCCAGCCCGGGGCTCATCCCCCGATCGAGATCAGGGTGCTGGCGGAGCACGGCTGGGTGTGGGCCGAGGCGGCCCTCACGAACCTGCTCGACGACCCCGACGTCCGGGGGGTCGTGTGCAACCTGCGACGGAGCCTTCGCCGCGATGAGCTCGAGAGCGCCGAGACGCGGGTGGAGCAGCTGAACACCGCGCTCAAGTCGCGGATAGTCATCGAGCAGGCAAAGGGCTTCCTCGCCGCGCGTCACGACATCGACCCTGACGAGGCGTTCCAGCGGCTGCGGCACTACTCCCGGAACCACCACGTCATCATCCGCGAAGTGTCACGTCGGGTGGTGGCGCGCGAGCTCGACCTACCCGACTGACGTGGCGCCGTAGTCCGCTAGGGGCACGAACATTCCGGGCGAACCGGACGAGGTCTGCAGAGCCGCGCGAGACGCGGGCCACACCGGCATGAGCACTTTCCCGGTTTGCTTGCGTAGCGCCTTCCCGACTGCCTATTTTGGCTCATCTGATCCAGTCAGACAGGCCACCCCAGACTCCGGTGGCGACGTTCGACCCACCGGAGGTTCCTTGATGAACACCCCCTCCGTGGCCCATCCCCGCACTCTCTTCAGAAGCAGGGTCGACCACGCCTCCGCCACCCTTCTGCGGTCAGTCATGGCAGATGGCTGGCGACCGGAGACCGCCGCTCGGGAGCTTCTCGCAACGATCCGTTTCGACCGCCGGGTCCTGCTTCTCATGCGCGCAAGGCTTGCGAAGGCGGCGCTCCAGAGGCCGACACGGATCACGGACCGGGCCGCGGTCACGCTCGAGCTCGCCATGACGACGGCGGAGCGACGCCACGCCACGACCTACATCCCCCGCCAGGGTGGTGCACATGCTTGAGCTCGCTGTGATCGAGCAGGCCAAGGGCGTGCTCATGCTGCGGTACGGGATCGGCTCCTACGAGGCTCTGGCCGTGCTCGGCCGCTGGTCGCAGGAAAGCGGCTTCTCCCTCGCCGACGTCGCTCGGGCCATCACGCACGGCGTCTGCCAGGGACACGGCGGCAGTGCCCCGCACGAGCGAGGCCTGATCCGGTGGCTGGAGCAACGGCTGCGCGACGACATCACGACGCCGCGGGAGAGGTCCGAGGCGGTGTCGCTGCGTGGGTGAGCACCGCCAGGACAGAACAGAGGACCACAACGACGTCGAGCCGGCCACACGCCTGGGGGGAAGGGACGGCTTCCCCCAGCAGAGGCGCAGCGCTCACGAGGGCGGATCCGGTGCCGAGAGGCGTGCTCGGGGCCGCTGGAGGTTCTCCAGCGCCGTAGAGGCGGCCCGGCACCTCGGTTCCGACCGGTGAGGCATCGGCCGCCGGAGTGACTCGACAGTGACGAGGGGCGGCGCCCATGAGGCCCCGCCCCTCGTGCCGGTCCGGAGGACCGGGGTCAGAGGTACTGACCGGTGTTGGACACCGTGTCGATCGAGCGACCTGGCTCGGTGCCCTGCTTCCCGGTGATGAGTGTGCGGATGAAGACGATCCGCTCGCCCTTCTTGCCGGAGATCCGGGCCCAGTCGTCCGGGTTGGTGGTGTTGGGCAGGTCCTCGTTCTCCTTGAACTCGTCCACGCAGGCCTGCAGGAGATGCTGGACCCGCAGACCCTTCTGGTCGCTGTCCAGGAGGTCCTTGATGGCCATCTTCTTGGCTCGGTCCACGATGTTCTGGATCATCGCGCCGGAGTTGAAGTCCTTGAAGTACAGGACCTCCTTGTCCCCGTTGGCGTAGGTGACCTCCAGGAAGCGGTTCTCCTCCGTCTCGGTGTACATCCGCTCGACCGTGGCCCGGATCATCCCGGCGACGCAGGCCTCGCGGTCCCCGCTGAACTCGCCGAGGTCGTCGGCGTGCAGAGGCAGGTCCGGGACGAGGTACTTGGAGAAGATGTCACGAGCCGACTCGGCGTCGGGACGCTCGATCTTGATCTTCACGTCGAGCCGACCCGGGCGCAGGATGGCCGGGTCGATCATGTCCTCCCGGTTGGAGGCGCCGATGACGATGACGTTCTCGAGCCCCTCCACACCGTCGATCTCGGAGAGCAGCTGCGGCACGATGGTGTTCTCCACGTCGGAGGACACCCCTGAGCCGCGGGTGCGGAAGAGAGAGTCCATCTCGTCGAAGAACACGATGACCGGTGTGCCGCCGGAGGCCTTCTCGCGGGCACGCTGGAAGACGAGCCGAATGTGTCGCTCGGTCTCGCCGACGTACTTGTTGAGCAGCTCGGGGCCCTTGATGTTGAGGAAGAAGCTCTTCCCCTCCTGGCCGGTCTTGGCCGCCACCTTCTTGGCCAGCGAGTTGGCGACCGCCTTGGCGATCAGGGTCTTGCCGCAGCCGGGCGGGCCGTACAGCAGGACACCCTTGGGTGGCTTGAGCTGGTGCTCCTTGAACATGTCGGGGTAGAGGTAGGGCAACTCGATGGCGTCGCGGATCGCGTCGATCTGCTTCATGAGGCCGCCGATGCTGTCGTAGTCGATGTCGGGGACCTCTTCGAGCACCAGTTCCTCGACCTCGGACTTCGGCACCCTCTCGTAGACGTAGCCCGAGCGGGCGTCGAGGAGCAGGGAGTCGCCGGCTCGCAGGGGCAGCCCCCGTAGCGGCTCGGCGAGGCGCACGACGCGCTCCTCGTCGGCGTTCGCGATGACCAGGACCCGTTCGCCGTCGGCGAGGATCTCCTTGAGCATCACGACCTCGCCGACCTCTTCGTAGTCGAACGCGGCCACGACGTTGAGGGCCTCGTTGAGCATGACCTCCTGGCCCCGACGGAGCTCTTCGAGGTCGACCGAGGGGCTGACGTTCACGCGCAGCTTTCGACCGCCGGTGAAGACGTCGATGGTGTCGTCGTCGTTGCGGTTCAAGAACGTGCCGAACCCGGCAGGCGGCTGGGCGAGCCGGTCGACCTCTTCCTTGAGGGTCATGATCTGGTCACGAGCCTCACGAAGGGTCTGAGCGAGCCGTTCGTTCTGCGCCGTCACGGCTGCCAGGGAACGCTGGGTGTCCGTCAGACGCTGCTCGATCACCCGTGAGTGACCAGGCGTCTCGGCGAGGCGGCGCCTCAGGTCGGCAACCTCGTCCTCGAGGAAGCCCAGCTGTGCTCTCAGCTCCTCCGCCGACCGTGACCGGCCGGGCCCACTCTCTGATGCTGACAAAGCCCATCACCTCCGCAGCATGGCCTCAGGTTCAAGACCCTACTCGCGACCACAAGTTTGTGAAGCGGTTAGTCCGCGTGTGTCGGTTGCGGATCCACAACAAGTATTCCCCGCGGCACGACCGTTCAGGCGTCGTACGGCTCCTCGGCCACGTTCTGGGGCAGACCAGTCGGTCGTGGGCCCTGGTAGTCGGCGCCGTAGGCCCCTGGGGCGGGGCGCCGCTTCTTGGCCGGCGCCTTCTCCCCGGGAGCCATCCTGCGGGCCGTGACCAGGAAGCCGGTGTGACCGACCATCTTGTGTCCGGGTCGGATGGCGAGGCCTTCGACGTGCCAGTCCCGCACGATCGTCTCCCAGGGCTGCGGCTCGGTGAAACCGCCGTGGGCGCGGATGGTCTCGACCGTACGGCCGAGCTGGGTGGTGGTGGCGACGTACGCACAGACGATCCCGCCGGGGGTCAGAGCGTCGGCCACCACGTCGACGCACTCCCAGGGCGCCAGCATGTCTAGGATGACGCGGTCGACCGTCATCGGGTGGTCACCCTCCGGCAGGGCCTCCACCAGGTCCCCTACGGTGAGCCGCCACGCAGGATGCTCCCCTCCGAAGAACTGGGTGACGTTCTTGCGCGCGACGTCGGCGAACTCCTGCCGGCGCTCGTAGGACGAAACCACCCCGTGCGGACCCACCGCCCGCAAGAGGGAACAGGTCAGGGCGCCGGACCCCACGCCGGCCTCGACGACGCGCGCACCGGGGAAGATGTCCGCCATCGCGACGATCTGCGCAGCGTCCTTGGGATAGACCACGGCCGCGCCGCGCGGCATCGAGACGACGAACTCGCTCAGCAGCGGCCGGAAGACGAGGTACTCCCCGCCCGCGGACGACGTGACGCTGATCCCCTCCGGGCGGCCGATGAGCTCGTCGTGGTCGATCGAGCCGCGGTTGGTGAAGAACCTCTTGCCCTGCTCGAGGCGGATGTTGTGCCGCCGACCCTTGGTGTCGGTCAGCCTGACCCACTCCCCCGCCCGCAGCGGCCCACGATGCACTCCTGACCAGGTCTCCGGCGCGACGTCGGAC
>DASVBF010000015.1:0-9936 GCA_036375975.1 Nocardioidaceae bacterium
GTCGACCGTCTTCGGCGTGGGGTCGATGATGTCGATAAGACGCTTGTGGGTGCGCATCTCGAAGTGCTCGCGGCTGTCCTTGTACTTGTGGGGCGAGCGGATGACGCAGTAGACGTTCTTCTCGGTCGGGAGGGGCACAGGGCCGGCGACCTTCGCGCCCGTACGGGTGACCGTGTCAACGATCTTGCGCGCCGAGGTGTCGATCACCTCGTGGTCGTAGGCCTTGAGCCTGATGCGGATCTTCTGTCCCGCCATAGCTCTCAGTTCGTCCTTCTACTCGTGTACCGCTGAGTATCTCGTCGCACGCCGGGAGGAGTGCTCCGCCCTTGCTCCACCGACCCCCGCGGTCGGGCGTGTCGCATGCGCCTCGCATGGACAGCCGACAACGATCTGTCATTGTTGGGGTGGCGCCCGACAGGTTGGTCGGGCTCACTGGGGTCTCCTGGTTCGGTGCGACCGATACAACCGAGCACGTCCGCGTGACCGTACTCGTCCTGGCGCACCCCGGCGACCCCGCCGGAGCAACCGGACTATCTTGTCAGACTCCCCGGCGCCTTATCAAATCGGCCCGACCGCAGGTCTCGCGGAGGTCACGACTCGCCGCTATCCGCGCGCGAACGGGTGCTTTGGGTAAGGATGGGTCGCCGTCATGTCCACACCGGGAGTCCCATGTCGAACCAGCCGCCACCACCAGGCGGACCATCCGGTCCCCCGCCAGGTCCGCCCGCCGGCCCGCCTCCACAGTATGCCGCTCCCCCGCCCGGCTACGCGGCCCCGCCGCCCGGCTACGGTCCGCCATCCGGCTACGCGGCTCCACCGCCCGGCTACGGTCCGCCACCCGGCTACGCGGCCCCGCCGTCTGGCTACGGTCCGCCGGGCTGGGGCGCCCCTGTCTACAAGCCGGGGATCGTCCAGCTGCGGCCGCTCGGCCTCGGCGACCTCTACGACGGCGCGTTCAAGGCGATCCGGCAGAACCCCAAGACGATGGTCGGCCTCGCCGCGGTCGTCACCACGGCGTTCATGCTCATCCCGGCCCTGGGCAGCCTGCTCCTCGCCGCCACCGGCAACCTCTCGGCGGGTGGGGACATCACCGGCCCGGAGGCTACCCCGTCCGGACCCTCCCTCAGCGACCTCGGAGTGAATCTCGCGCAGATCGTCGGCGGGCTCTTCACCCTGCCCGCGACAGTGCTGCTCACCGGCATCTGCGTCCACGTCGTACACCAGGCGGTGCTGGGGCGGCGCACGTCGATCGGCGAGGCGTGGGCTGCCGCGCGGGGCTTGTGGCTGCGCCTCCTGGGCCTCAGCCTGCTGAGCGGGCTGGCGGCCGTGCTGGTGGTCGTGCTGCCCGTGGCGCTCGGCGTCTTCCTCGGCTTCACCGTCACGGTCTGGCTCGGCGTGCTCGTCGGCCTGGTCGGTGGACTGCTGGGCCTGTCCGCCTTCCTCCTCATCGAGGTGCGGCTGTTCTACCTGGCCCCGGCCGCGCTCATGCTGGAGCGCGTCGGCGTCGGTGCCGCGATGCAGAGGGCCTGGGCGTTGTCGCGCGCACAGTTCTGGAGGCTGCTCGGCATCTGGTTGCTCACGGGGCTGGTCGTGGGTCTGGTGGGCCAGGTGCTCTCCATCCCGACGAGCCTGATCGGCGTCTCGGCCATGCTCGTGGCGCCGGGGAGCTCCTGGGCGGGGCTGCTCCTGGTCCTCAGCGGCTACCTCTCGACCATCATCGTCGGGGCGGTGACGACCCCGTTCCTGGCCGGAGTGTCGGCTCTGCTGTACGTCGACCAGCGCATCCGGAAGGAAGCCTACGACGTCGAGCTCCTCGCGGCCGCACATCACCGTGCGCCCTGATCCCGACCAGGCCCGGGCCTGGCTGGAGTCGGAGCTCGCGCGGCCGGAGTACCACCAGCAGGGTCTCCTCGAGCGTCTCCAGACGTGGCTCGACGAGCTCTGGCTCAGGCTCGCCGCCGCTGCCTCGGGGGCAGGGAGGCTCTCGACCGTCGTGGCGGTCGTCCTCGCGCTGCTGCTGATCGTGGCCGCGCTGCTCGTCCTCCCCCGGATCCGGCGTACGCCCGCGCCGGGCGGGGACTCGATGGCTGTGCTCGGTGGTGAGCGGGTCGGCGCCGACGAACGCCGCAGGCGCGCCGAGGAGGCGCTCGCCGAGGGGCGCTGGGAGGACGCGGTGGTCGAGGCCATGAGGGCCCTGGCGCTGCGCATGGTCGACCGCGGTGTGCTGGAGGATACTCCCGGCAGCACCGCGCACGAGATCGCCCTGACTGTCGCCGACGCCTTTCCTTCGGAGCGTGCACGCCTGGTCGGCGCGGCCGAGCTCTTCGACGCCGTGCAGTACGGCGGAGGACGGGCCTCCCGCGAGCAGGCTCAGGATGTGCTCGACCTGAACGACGAGCTGCGACGGACGAGGCCTCTCGCGTCGACCGGAAACGACACGCCCTGGCCGGCGGTCCCGCGATGAGCCGACTGAGCCGACACCGCTCGTTCGCGGTCGTCCTTGGCCTCGTTGTCGCGGGGCTGGCCGTGCTCGTGGTCGTGGGCGGAGGAGAACCGACCCCGGGCCAGCTCCTGGAGCCGGGCAACCCCGCCCCCGACGGGGCGCTGGCGCTCCGGCGGGTCCTGGACGACCACGGCGTCCGGGTCACCGTGGCGCACGGCCAGGACGAGCTGGCCGCCGCGGAGGTCGACGACGACACCACCGTGTTCGTGACCTCGACCGACCAGCTCTCCGCACACACGTCCCAGCGGCTGCGGGCGCTCGGCGCCGACTCGGGCGCGTTGGTGCTGGCCGGCGCCTCGCCCGCCACGATCCAGGCACTCGGCCTGGGCGTGCAGGCGGCTGCAGCCTGGCCGGACGCACCGGTGTCCGCCTCCTGCGACGACCCGCTGCTGTCGGGTCTGGAGCTCGACGTCCCGCCGACGACCACATACGTCCCGGACCGGGACAGCGGGGCCATCGGTGTGGAGACGTGCTTCCCCGCCGGAGCCGAGTCGTCCTCCGGTCTCGTTGCGCGGGTCACGGGTCGGCCGAGCACCTACCTCGTCGGGGCGGTCGAGCTGTTCACGAACGGTCAGATCACCGGAGCAGACGACGCCGCGGTCGCACTGCGGCTCCTCGGCCAGCAGGACCGTCTCGTGTGGTACGTCGCCGACGGGACGGACGTGCCGCCCGGGGACGCCGGGTCGCTGCGCGCCATGCTCCCGCCGTGGCTCGGGCTCGCGGTCGCCCTGCTCGGTGTGGCTCTCCTGACCGGCATGGTCTGGCGGGGTCGCCGCCTCGGGCCCCTGGTGGTCGAGCCCCTGCCAGTCGTGGTCAAGGCGGTGGAGTCCACGGCGAGCCGAGGCAGGCTCTACGGCCAGGCACGTGACCGGGACCATGCCTCAGCCGTCTTGCGTGAGGCCACGGCCACGAGGCTGGCCGAGCACCTGAGGCTTCCCGCGGGTACGAGTCTGCACCAGCTGGTGCCGATGGTGGCCGCGCACGCCAACCGTGAGCCCCGGGACGTCCGTGCCCTGCTGGAACCCGGACCGGTGCCCGACGACCGGACGCTCACCCTGCTTGCCCAGGAGCTCACCGAGCTCGAGAGAGAGGTTCGACAGTCATGACCGTGTCACCCGTGAACGCAGACGAGGCGCGGGAGGCTCTCCGAGCAGTCCGCACAGAGGTCGGGAAGGCCGTGGTGGGCCAGGACGCCGCGGTGTCCGGGCTCCTGGTGGCACTCCTCGCCGGGGGGCACGTGCTGATGGAGGGCGTCCCGGGCGTGGCGAAGACCTTGCTCGTCCGCTCGCTCGCGGCGGCGCTCGACGTGGACACCAAGCGCGTGCAGTTCACCCCGGACCTGATGCCCGGCGACATCACCGGCTCGCTGGTGTTCGACAACCCGTCGGCGTCCCTCACGTTTCGCGAAGGTCCGTTGTTCACCAACCTGCTGCTCGGCGACGAGATCAACCGGACCCCGCCGAAGACGCAGTCGGCACTTCTCGAGGCGATGGCCGAGGGCCAGGTCTCGGTCGACGGCGTCTCCCGGCCACTGCCGCGACCGTTCATGGTCGCCGCGACCCAGAACCCGGTGGAGTACGAAGGGACCTACCCGTTGCCCGAGGCCCAGCTCGACCGGTTCCTCCTCAAGGTGACCTTGCCCGTCCCCGAGCGGGACGAGGAGCTGGAGATCCTCAGGCGGCACTCCGAGGGTTTCGACCCCCACGACTTCGCGAGCGCCGGGATCAGTGCCGTGGCCGGACCGGAGCACGTGGCGGCGGCCGCCGAGGCCGTCTCGCGGGTGAAGGCGTCCCCGGAGGTGTGCGGCTACATCGTCGACATCGCCCGCGCGACGCGGGTGTCTCCCTCGCTGAGCCTCGGCGCCAGCCCCCGCGGGGCCACGGCGCTGCTGCAGACGAGCAGGACCTGGGCGTGGCTGAGCGGCCGCGACTTCGTCACTCCCGACGACGTCAAGGCGCTGGCCGTGGCGACCCTCGCGCACCGTCTCCAGCTCCGCCCCGAGGCCGAGCTCGAGGGTGTCGACGCCACCCACGTGCTCCAGAGCGCGATCGCCGCCGTCCCCGTGCCCCGCTGACGTCATGGCGTTGACCGGACGCGTGCCCCTCCTGCTCCTGCTCGGCATCGCCGGTGTGGTGCTCCGCCCCCATCCGTCGACGATGCTCGCCTGGGTGGGCGGGGTCGCCGTACTCGTGGTGCTCGATCTCCTCCTCGCGACGGATCCGCGGTCGCTGACGGTCCACCGGCTGCCGGTGCCGCAGGTCAGGCTCGGGGGCACCTCGACGAGCGCTCTGCTCGTCACCGCGGGACAGCGGGGGGTGCGGGGGGTGCTCAGGGACGCGTGGCAGCCCTCGGCGGGATCAGCCTCGAACCGGCACCGGCTGGACCTCCGCGCCGGGGAGAGCGTCCGCCTCACGACCACCCTGACCCCCACCCGCAGAGGGGACCGCCGCGCGGAGCACGTCACGGTTCGCAGCAAGGGCCCCCTCGGCTTGGCGGCGCGGCAGCGGTCCTGGCCCGTCCCGGGCACCGTGCGGGCGCTCCCCCCGTTCAGGTCCCGCAAGCACCTGCCCAGTCGGCTCGCGCGACTCCGGGACATCGACGGCCGCTCCGCCGTCCGGGTCCGGGGGCAGGGCACGGAGTTCGACTCGCTGCGGGAGTACGTCAGGGGAGACGACGTGCGCAGCATCGACTGGCGTGCGAGCGCCCGAAGCCGATCGGTCGTGGTGCGGACCTGGCAGCCAGAACGCGACCGACGCGTCGTCCTGGTGCTGGACACCTCCCGCACGTCGGCGGCCCGCTGCGGCGACATGCCCAGGCTCGACGCCTCCATGGACGCCGCGCTCCTGCTTGCCGCCCTGGCCGCACGGGCGGGCGACCACGTCGACTTCCTGGCCGGCGACCGCGAGGTCCGGGCCCGGGTCCGCTCGGGCGGCACCGAGGGGGTGCTTCCGCCGCTCGTCGAGGCCATGGCGGACCTCGAGCCCGTGCTGAGCGAGGCGAACTGGTCGCGGCTGGCTGGAGCCCTCGCCACCCTCGGGAGGAGGCGGGCCCTCGTCGTGCTCCTCACCGCGCTGGACCCGGCCGCCATCGAGCACGGACTGCTGCCGGTGCTCCCTGTGCTGACCCAGCACCACCATGTGGTCCTCGCCTCGGTGAAGGACCCCGCCCTGGGCGAGATGGCCTCGGCGCGGACGGACGCCGCTCAGGTGTACGAGGCGGCGGCTGCCGAGCAGGTGCAGAGACAGCGCCGGTACGTCGCCTCGGTCCTCGCTCGTCTGGGGGTGGACGTCATCGACGCGGAGCCCGACCACCTCCCGGTGGCGCTGACCGACCATTACCTGACGCTGAAGAGCATCGGGAAGTGGTGACGCCGTCAGGCCTCGGTCGCCACGACGTCCGGGAGCCCTCGTCGCACGTCGCCGGTCGCACCTCGGCGGTTGGCGGCTCCTCCGGCGACGTACACGTAGGTCAGGAAGGCGAGCTCCGCCGCGAGCCCGATCGAGATCCTTGCCCAGGTCGGTAGTCCCGACGGTGTCACGAACGCCTCGATCACCCCGCTGACGAGCAGCACGGCGACGAGGCCGAGCGCAACACCCGCGGCGGTGCGACCCTCCCTCGCGAGCGCCTGGCCTCGGGGCACCGGCCCCGGATCCACCCAGGCCCAGAAGAACCGGAGCCCGACCCCGGCAGCGACGAAGACCGCGGTGAGCTCCAGGAGCCCGTGAGGCAGGATCAGGCCGAAGAAGAGCGACCCACGGTCGTGTCGGATCATGACCGAGGCGACCACGGCAAGGTTGAGCAGATTCTGAAGCACCAGGTAGAGCACTGGGACGCCGAGGACGCCGAAGGCGATGCAGAGGGCGGCGACCATCGCGTTGTTCGTCCAGACCTGGGCGGCGAAGTGTGAGGCGGCGTGCTCGCTGTAGTAGCGCTCGAAGTCGACGTTCACGAGTCGCCGTATCTCCCGTGGCGACATCAGCGAGGACTCGACCTGCGGATGGGCCAGGAGCCACCACGTCATCACCGCGGCCACGACGAGGCTCAGCATCATCGTGCCCACCCACCAGCGACGCGTCCGGTACAGGGCTGCGGGGAAGGTGACTGCGAAGAACGTGAGGGGTGTGGACCACGACATGGTGCGTGCACCCGCGCTTCGCGTGCGTGCACGGGCCAGCAATGCGGACAGGTAGGCGACCAGGGCCGGGTCCGGGGCCGACGAGCGTACGACGGACAGGTGGGTGGCGACCTGCTGGTAGGAGTCGACCAGCTCGTCGGCCTCACGCCCCGATAGACGGCGCTGCCTGCTCAGCCGCTCGAGACGCCGCCACTGCTCGGCGTGCGCAGCCACGTAGGCATCGAGATCCACGCAGGTCACCTTATGCGGCCGGTCGGTTCGAGTCCGGACAAGGCGCGGCGACGATATCCTCGGGCCCGATGGCGCACATGGAACCCGGGATCGGGAGCGACGATCTCGTCACCGGCGAAGCGGTCGCACTGCAGCTTCCCGCTGCCACCCTCGGGGTCCGGGTCGCCTCCGGTCTCATCGACATCGTCATCGAGCTGGTCGTCCTCGTGGGCGCGATGCTGACGGCTGTGGCGCTGACCGCCGGCTCGGACGAGGCCCTGTCCGCCGCGGCCACGGTCGTCGCCTCGGTCGGGGCGCTGGTCGTCCTCCCCACCACGCTCGAGACCCTGAGCCGGGGCAAGTCTGTTGGCAAGTGGGCCCTCGGACTGAGGACCGTTCGTGACGATGCAGGACCGATCGGCTTCCGTCACGCGCTCATCCGCTCCCTCGTCGCACTCGTGGAGATCTGGATCATGAGCGGGGTCCCGGCACTGCTCTCGGGGCTCGTCAGCTCCCGCGGCAAGCGGCTCGGAGACTATGCCGCAGGCACCTACGTCGTGCGCGACCGCTTCCGGCTGGTCATTCCGATGCCTGTCGGCATGCCGATCCACCTCCAGCACTGGGCTGCCGGCGCGGACATCGGCGCCCTTCCCGACGGGTTGGCCCTCGCGGTGCGGCAGTTCCTCGCCCGTGCCGCCACCCTCACCCCTCCGGCACGGGCCAGGGTCGGCGACCAGCTCGCGCGACAGGTGATGGCTCATGCGGCGCCCGCGCCCCCTCCAGGCACGCACCCGGAGTACCTCCTCGCAGCCGTGCTCGCGGAAAGACGCTCCCGTGACGCCGCCCGGCTCGCCCGGGAGTCGATCCTCCGGCAGCGGCTCCTCGGCCGGCGTGACATTCCTCCCGTCTGAGAGATCTCATCCCTTCCGGGGCTTTCGGGGGGAGTCGAATTTCGGTGCGCGGTGACTCATGATTGCCCTGGGGAGCAGGAACGGGGGCGAGGGGAGACAGCCGGATGACCTTGGGACAGGTGATCCCACAGGCGGCGGAGGCCGACATGGATGCCTACGCGGCCGGTCTCGCCGCCGCGAGGGACCTCGAGACGGTCCAGAACATCGTCACCCACGCCGCCCGTGAGCTCGTGCACGCCGCCGGAGCGACGATCGTGCTGCGCGACGGAGACCAGTGCTTCTACGCCGACGAGGACGCCATCGCGCCTCTGTGGAAGGGACAGCGGTTCCCGATCCGCGAGTGCGTCAGCGGCTGGGCCATGCTGAACCGGCACAGCGCGACGGTCCCGGACATCAGCACCGACGAGCGCGTGCCCCTGGACGTCTACCGGCCGACGTTCGTCCGGAGCCTCGTCATGGTGCCCGTCGGGCTCGACGAGCCGATCGGCGCGATCGGCGCCTACTGGGCGGTGAAGCGACGTGACCTCGGCGACGTCCAGGTGCACGAGCTGGAGCGCCTTGCCGACCTGGCCGCGAGAGCGATCGCCGGGATCGGCCTGGAGAACGCCGCCTGGGCGCCCACGTTCCGCCTGCCTCAGCAGCGCCGGCGGTAGGCGAAGTCCCGGATCGGCCGTCCGGCACGGATGCCGCGCCGCTCGAAGCGCGTGAGGGGCCGCTCGGACCAGCGCGGCGCGGGGCCGTCGTACAGGCTCTCGAGCAGGGGCTCGGCGCCGAGCACCTGGGCCATCTGGTCCGCGTAGCCCGGCCAGTCGGTGGCCAGCCGCCACGCACCACCCCGCACGAGCCGGGTCGCCGCGAGGTGTGCGAAGCCGGCGTTCACCAGGCGACGCCGGTGGTGCCGCTGCTTCGGCCACGGGTCGGGGAAGAACGTCCAGAGCTCGCTGACCTCCCCCTCCCCCAGCAGGTGCTCCATCGACCATACGGCGTCGACGCTGACCAGCCGGACGTTGGTCGCGCCGGACTCGCTCAGCCGGACGAAGGTCTCGGCCACGCCCGGTCGCCACACCTCGAAGGCCAGCACGTTGTAGGACGGCCGGGCGGCGGCGAGAGCAGCGGTGGCCTCGCCGATGCCGGAGCCGATCTCGACGACCAGCGGAGCGCTCGGGTCGTCGAAGGCGCCGCGAACGTCGAAGTCCGGTTCGTCGACCGCCTCGTCGGGAATCCACCACCGGTCACGATGCCGCTCCCACGCCACCGCCTGCCTGTCGGTGAGCCGACTCCCCCGCCGGGTGTACGTCAGCACCTGCGCCAGCCGCCGCCCGTCCTCGGTCAGCCCGGTGTGCGGCCGCGCCGGACGAACCCGGTTCGACGACATGGTGATGGCCTCCAAGCGGTGGTCTGGTGCTCGCGGACGGGCGAGGAAGGCGAGAGGCCCCGGCCCCAGACGGGGACGGGGCCTCTCGGCTGAGGTACTGCTAGATCACTTGGTGATCTTGGTGACCCGGCCGGCGCCGACGGTGCGGCCACCCTCGCGGATCGCGAAGCGGAGACCCTCCTCCATGGCGATCGGCTGGATCAGCTCGACCGACATGTCGGTGTTGTCACCCGGCATGACCATCTCGGTGCCCTCGGGCAGGGTCACGACACCCGTCACGTCCGTGGTCCGGAAGTAGAACTGCGGACGGTAGTTGTTGAAGAACGGGGTGTGACGGCCGCCCTCCTCCTTCGAGAGGATGTAGACCGAGGCCTCGAAGTTGGTGTGCGGGGTCGTGGTGCCCGGCTTGATGACGACCATGCCGCGCTCGACGTCCTCGCGCTTGGTGCCACGGAGGAGCAGACCGACGTTCTCACCGGCCTGGCCCTCGTCGAGGAGCTTGCGGAACATCTCGACGCCGGTGACCGTCGTCTTCTGCGACTTCTCGCGGATGCCGACGATCTCGACCTCCTCGTTGACCTTCACGATGCCGCGCTCGATACGGCCGGTGATGACCGTGCCGCGACCCGTGATGGTGAAGACGTCCTCGACCGGCATCAGGAACGGCTTGTCGATGTCGCGCTCCGGCTGCGGGATGTACTCGTCCACAGCGTTCATGAGCTCGGCGATCGACTCGGCCCACTTCTCGTCGCCCTGCAGCGCCGGGAAGGCAGCCACGCGCACGACCGGGACGTCGTCGCCC
>DASVBF010000038.1:0-17497 GCA_036375975.1 Nocardioidaceae bacterium
GGCGGAGACCGCGCCCGAAGCGGGGCCATCGGCACCCTGATCCGAAGACGCGCGCTGCGCATCGGGAGCCGACGCCGCATCAGGCGGCCACGGCACGGGGTCGACCCCCGGCACCGCCCACGCCCCGCCCCCGGCCGACCCGGCCGCTGCCCCGGGCGCCTCGGGCGGGCGCTGGACCGTCGTGCTCACGACAACCAACCTAGGGACGACGGAGCCCCGATTCGAACACCAGTTCGAACGACGGGGATGCATCGGACCGCCACCCCACCTGTGGACGAAGACTGGCTGGCTGATCCGGAGGCGCTGGCGGCCGAGCCCCTCCGCCCCCACCGCGACGTCCACCTCGGCGGGTCGAGCCACCCTGCGGAGGGAACCACGACCTGACCGGCGGAACTACCCCGTCCTAGGTCGGGCCATCAGGGACCGCGGGATCGCGAGCGAGGTACTGCGCGACAGTGTGTCCGGCGCGATCCTCAGGCTTCGAGCACGACGGGCACGATCATCGGCCGACGGCGGTGCGTGTTGCTCACCCAACGGCCTACCACGCGGCGGATCGTCTGCTGGAGCTGGTAGTTGTCGTCCACGCCGTCGGCCATCGCCTTGTCGAGGGCGTCCACGACAGCCGGGACGATGTCGTCGAAGGTGTACTCCCCCTCGATGAAGCCACGCGCGTGGATCTCTGGCCCCGCGGAGACCTTCCCGGTCACGGAGTCCACGACCACGATGACGGAGATGAAGCCCTCCTCTCCGAGGATCCGACGGTCCTTCAGCTCGGACTCGGTGAGGTCGCCAACCGAGGACCCGTCGACGAACACGTAGCCGACATCGACCTTGCCGGAGACGGCGGCCTTGCCGTCCACCAGGTCGACGACGACGCCGTCCTCGGCGACGACGACGTTCGGCACCCCGGTCGCGCGAGCGAGCTCGGCGTTGGCGCGCATGTGCCGAACCTCGCCGTGCACGGGCAGCACGTTGCTCGGCTTGACGATGTTGTAGCAGTACAACAGCTCACCCGCCGACGCGTGACCCGAGACGTGCACGAGCGCGTTGCCCTTGTGCACGACATTCGCTCCCCACCGCGACAGGCCGTTGATCACCCGGTAGATCGCGTTCTCGTTGCCTGGGATGAGCGAGGACGCCAGGACGACGGTGTCGCCCTCCTCGATGTGCACGAAGTTGTGGTTGCGCTGCGCGATCCGCGACAGGGCGGACAGCGGCTCGCCCTGGGACCCCGTCGAGATGAGCACGACCTTGTCGGGCGGGTAGTCGGCGAGCTCCTTGGAGTCGACGAGGGTGTTCGGCGGGACGTGAAGGTAGCCGAGGTCGCGGGCGACACCCATGTTGCGCACCATGGATCGTCCGACGTAGGCCACCTTGCGGCCGTGGGTGACCGCGGCGTCCATGATCTGCTGAACACGATGCACGTGGGAGGCGAAGCAGGCGACGATGATCCGCTGCTTGCTCTGGTGGAAGACCCGGTCGAGCACCGGAGAGATGTCGCGCTCTGCGGTGGTGAACCCGGGGACCTCGGCGTTCGTCGAGTCGACCATGAACAGGTCGACGCCCTGCTCCCCGAGCCGGGCGAAGGCCCGGAGGTCCGTCAGCCGCCCGTCAAGCGGGAGCTGGTCCATCTTGAAGTCGCCGGTGTGCAGCACGAGCCCGGCCGCGGTGCGGATCGCGATGGCTAGGCCGTCGGGGATGGAGTGGTTAACGGCGACGAACTCGAGCTCGAACGGCCCAAGCGTGAGCCGGTCGCCTTCCTTCACGACGTGCTGCACGGTCTCCCTGAGCCGGTGCTCCCGCAGCTTGCTCGACACGAAGCCGAGGGTCAGCTGCGATCCGACGAGGGGGATGTCGCCGCGCTCGCGGAGGAGGTACGGAACCGCGCCGACGTGGTCCTCGTGACCGTGGGTGAGCACGAGCGCCTCGACCTGGGCCAGGCGGTCCCGGATCGGATCGAAGTCGGGCAGGATCAGGTCCACGCCCGGGTGGTTCTCCTCCGGGAAGAGCACCCCGCAGTCCACGATCAGCAGGCGACCGTCGTACTCGAAGACGGTCATGTTCCGGCCGATCTCACCCAGCCCTCCGAGCGGGATGACTCGTAGACCCCCTTCGGGAAGCGGACCGGGTGCGGAGAGTTCGGGATGGGGGTGGCTCATACGGTGCCCTTCGTGACTTATTCGTGGTCGAGCAGTCCAGCGTCGTGGAGCTCGGTGCGGAGGTGCGCGACGAGGTCGTCGTCGGCAGGTACGAGAGGAAGCCTCATGGTGCGGTTGTCCAGAACCCCGAGAAGCTGCATCGCGGCCTTGGCCATCATCGCGCCCGGAGCGCGGGTCATGATCGCGGCCACCACCGGCACGAGCCGACGGTAGATGGCCAGAGCCTCGGCGAGATCGCCGGCCTCGACGGCGCGGACCATGGCGGCGTACTCGTTGCCCGCCACGTGGCCGACGACCGACACCACGCCGCACCCGCCGTGGGTGAGCCAGCCGAGGTTCAGCACGTCGTCGCCGGAGTAGAACGCCAGGCCGGTTGCCTCCATGATCCGGACGCCGCGGAAGAGATCCCCGGCGGCGTCCTTGACCGCGATGATGCGGTCGTTCTCGGCGACACGCTTGTAGGTGTCCTCGTCGATCTTCGTGCCGGTGCGGCCGGGGATGTCGTAGAGCATGACGGGGAGCTCGGTGGCCCCGGCGACCGCCTCGAAGTGGGCCGCCACCCCCTCCTGGGTCGGCTTGTTGTAGTACGGGCTCACGACGAGGAGCCCGTCGGCGCCGATCTTGAAGGCCTGCTCGGCCAGCTCGATGGAGTGGGCGGTGTTGTTCGTGCCGACGCCCGCGACGACCTTCACCCGGTCGCCGACCGCGTCTATCACCGCACGAAGCAGCTGGCCGGCCTCCTCGGTGCTGGTTGTCGGCGACTCACCGGTGGTGCCGGAGACGACGATGCCGTCGTGGCTGTGGTCCGCGAGGTGGGTCGCGACCCGGGCGGCCGCCTCGAGGTCCAGGGAGCCGTCGTCGGTGAAGGGCGTGACCATCGCGGTGAGGACCCGCCCGAAGGGCGCGGGCGCAAGAGCGGCGGGAGTCATGGGGATCAGGTTATCGGTTGCGGCGCGATCATCGGCGCTCGAGCCAGACGCGGTCGTAGCCGTCGTGCTCCTCCCGCCGCGTCTCGACCCACTCCGACCGTTCGAACGCGGGGTAGAAGATGTCACCGTCCGGCTTCTGGTGGACCTCGGTGAGGATCTGTACGTCGGCCTGGGGCATCGTGGCTGCGTAGATCTGCGCACCGCCTATCACCATCACGTCGCCGGGGCCGGCGGAGGCCGCCTCGAGCGCCGCCTCGACGCTGCGGACGACCGTGACCCCGTCAGCGGACCAGTCCGGGTCACGGGTGACCACGATGTTCGTGCGGTCCGGCAGCGGCCGGCCGATGCTGTCGTAGGTGGCCCGCCCCATCACGACGGTGTTCCCGGTCGTGACGGCGCGGAAGTGCTTCAGGTCCTCGGAGATCCGCCAGGGGATGTCACCGTCCTTGCCGATCACCCCGTTGTCGGCCACGGCCGCGACCAGGACGACACGCCTGCCCGGCGTACCGCTCCCCTGCGCTCGCACCTCCCCCTGCTCCGCGGCCCCCGTCATACGGCGATCGGCGCCTTGATGCCGGGGTGGGGGTCGTAGCCCTCGACGGTGATGTGCTCGAGGTCGAAGGCGTCGATCTCGGTGACCGAGGGGTCGAGGCGCAGGGTCGGCAAGGGCCGGGGCTCGCGCGTGAGCTGCAGGCGGGCCTGGTCCAGGTGGTTGAGGTACAGGTGGGCGTCACCGAGGGTGTGGACGAAGTCCCCGACCTCGAGGCCGGTCACCTGGGCGACCATGTGGGTCAGCAGGGCGTACGACGCGATGTTGAAGGGCACGCCGAGGAAGACGTCGGCGGAGCGCTGGTACAGCTGACAGCTCAACCGGCCCGGTCCGTCGGCCGCCGGTGCGACGTAGAACTGGAACAGGGCGTGGCAGGGAGCGAGCGCCATCTGCGGGATGTCCGCCACGTTCCAGGCGGAGACGATGTGCCGCCTGGAGTCGGGATCCCGCCGGATCGCCTCGACCACCTGCGCGATCTGGTCGACGTGCTGGCCGTCGGGCGCCGGCCAGGACCGCCACTGGTAGCCGTAGACCGGGCCGAGGTCGCCGTTCTCGTCGGCCCACTCGTCCCAGATCGTCACCCCACGGTCCTGGAGCCACTTGACGTTGGTGTCGCCACGGAGGAACCACAGCAGCTCGGCGAACACCGAGCGGGTGTGGATCTTCTTCGTGGTGACCAGCGGAAACCCCTCGCGGAGGTCGAAGCGCATCTGGTGTCCGAAGACGGACCGGGTGCCGGTGCCGGTGCGGTCACCCTTCTCCACGCCCTCGTCGAGGATTCGTTGGAGGAGGTCGAGGTACTGCTGCACGGGCTCAAACTAACACCGTCTCCCGACCGTTCCGGCGCTCGCAGGGCCGCGGCGCGTGTCCCGCAGGACCATCGCCCCTACTCCCCCGCCCCGCTCCGAGCAAACAATCAAGAGACGGCGCGCATGGGAGGGATCATGACGGAAATCGCGGGAAAGACGGTCCTGGTCACTGGTGCGGCCAGTGGTATCGGCCGTCTGATGGCCCTCGGCGCAGCCCGACGCGGCGCGACCCTCGTGCTCTGGGACATCCAGTCCGAGCCGCTCGAGATGCTGGCCAAGGAGATCGAGAACGAGGGCGGTAGGGCGTACCCCTACACCTGCGACGTCGGTGACCCGTCCGCGGTCGAGCGCACCGCCGACCAGGTGCACCGCGACGGGAGGCGCATCGACGTGCTCGTCAACAACGCCGGGGTCGTGGCGGGCCGACGGTTCCTCGACCTGACCGACGAGGACATCGAGCGGACGTTCCGGGTGAACACGCTGGCCCACTACTGGACGACGCGGGCGTTCCTGCCGTGGATGCTGGAGCGCGGCGCCGGGCACGTCGTGACCATCGCGTCGGCGGCCGGGCTCGGACCTGGTCCGCGCATGACGGCGTACGCCGCCAGCAAGGCCGCTGCCGTGGAGTTCGCCGAGTGCCTGCGCGTCGAGCTCGACGAGACGGCCCCCGGAGTGCGTACGACGCTGGTCTGCCCGTGGTACATCGACACCGGCATGTTCGAGGGCGTCCAGGCGGGTCGGCTAGGGCGTCTCACGGCGATCCTCCGCGAGGCCGACGTCGCGGAAGCCGTTCTCGGCGCGCTCGAGCACGACCGCAAGAGGCTGTACATGCCGTGGATGGTCTACCCGGCTGCCGCACTTCGAGCTCTGCCCGCCGGGCTGGCCGACCGGACCCTGTCGGCTCTCGGCGTCTTCCGCACCATGGACCATTTCGTGGGTCGAGCAGTGCACCGATGAGCCCTGCGCACCGACGAGGCAAGGTGAGAGAAGGCAACCCATGCTCAGCCAGCTGGTCGACGTCTTCCGGATGCGTCAGTACTTCAACGCCGTGACGGTCGGCCGGACCCTCGCCGCGGGACTGTTCGAGGACGCGGGCTTCCTCTTCGACGCACGGCGGGCGCTGCTCCCCCTGCCTTTCGAGGACCGCGGGCCGAGGCCCGTGGCCGAGTCACCTTTCCCGCACAGCACCGTGCGCCCGCTCGACCGGCTGACCGAGCGGCGGATCGCCGTCGTGACGACCGGTGGCAGCGGCGCGATGGCCTCGCTCGTCGGCGTCGCGCGTGCTTTCGAGGAGCGCGGACTCACCCCGTCGGCGTACTCGGTGTGTTCGGGGGCCGCGCTGTTCGGATTTCCCCTGGGAGCCGGCATGACAGCCGACGAGGTGGCGTCGTTCGTCCTCGGTCTGCGGCCCCGCGACTACGTCGACCTCGACCTTCCCGGCCTGCTGTCGCTCGTGCCCCGTGCGGGTCGCGGTTTCACAGGTCTGTTGAAGGGTGACGCGGTCGAGGCGGCGTACCGGGAACGCTTCGGGGACATGCGTCTGGGCGACCTCGCCGTGCCGGTCTACGCGCCGCTGTGGGAGATCGACCGCAACCGTGTCGTCCACATCGGACCCGAGACGCACCCCGACCTCTCGGTCGCCCGAGCCGTGCGGATGGCCGTCTCGCTCCCCCTCTTCGTCCAGTCGGTCCCGATGGAGGACAGCTGGTGGGGTGACGGCGGAGTAGTCGACATCTTCCCGGTCGCCCCGCTGCTGGACCGGGTCCCGCCGGACGCCGTCGTGGCGGTGAACGGCTTCTACCCGCCGGGGTTCGAGGGCGAGGACGTGACCGGATGGCACGACCGGTCCCTGTCGATCCTCTACGCGGCCTCCCAGGTCAGGACCAGCCAGCAGGCCGCGCTCGCCCGTGACAACCTCGCAAAGCTCCGCCGCGCATGCCTCGTGGAGCTCCTGCAGCCGGTGTCGTACGAGAAGGTGCGGGGCACGGGGTTCTACCGTCAGTTCCTCGACAACGTCGAGTGGGCGTCGTTCATGCGCGCCGGCCGCGCTGAGGGGCTCAAGGCGCTGAGCGCGCTCGACCGCGGCCTGAGGAGGCCCACACAGGGGCATGTGTCCTGAGGTTCGGGCGCGGGCCGGCGGGGTGCCGACCAGGGGGTGTTGTGGGAGGCTCCCCCCATGGCGAAGTACTTCGACGTACACCCCGTCGACCCCCAGCCACGCTCGATCGCCCAGGTCGTCGGGATCATGGAGGACGGCGGAGTCATCGCCTACCCGACCGACTCGGGGTTCGCCCTTGGCTGCCGCATGGGGAACCAGGAAGGGCTGGCCAGGATGAGGCACATCCGCGGCCTGGACGACAAGCACCACTTCACACTGCTCTGCAAGGACTTCGCCCAGCTCGGCCCGCTGGTGCACATCGACAACGCGGTGTTCCGGGCGGTCCGGGCCGCCACCCCGGGCTGCTACACGTTCATCCTGCCTGCGACGAGCGAGGTGCCGCGCAAGCTGCTCCACCCCAAGAAGCGGACCGTGGGGGTGCGAATCCCCGACCACAAGGTGGCCCAGGCGATCCTGACCGAGGTCGGTGAGCCCATCGTGACGACGACGCTGCTGCTGCCCGGCGACGACGAGCCGATGTCGCAGGGCTGGGAGATCAAGGAGCGCCTCGACCACCAGGTCGACGCGGTGATCGACTCGGGTGACTCGGGACGCGAGCCCACCACGGTCGTCGACTTCTCCTCGGGTGCGCCGGAGATCGTGCGTCGTGGTGCTGGTGACCCGACGCCCTTCGAGTGAGCCTCTCCCCGTCCTCGGCAAGGAAGTCGCCGAGGCCGGGAGAACGGCCCGTCGATCACGACGTCGCTGCCGTCCGTGTGCCCGGCTAACGCGGGCAGTGACGAACGGAGCGCCGTCACCCTCCAGCCAGGGCCGGGCAGACGCCCGGTGAGGGCCTCACCGGGCGTCTGGGCATGAGCCTAGGCGTGGGTCGGAGTGCCGCCGCCGTGCCAGTGCACCGCACCGGAGTGGTCGAGCAGCTCCATGACGAACACGACCAGGATCGACCCCATGAAGGCCGCGAGCAGCACTTCGGCTGCTGCAGTCTCCGCGAACGCGAGCGCAACCAGTCCGAGGACCAGAGCCAGCAGGGCTACTCCGGTCTCGATCTTGCCGGCCCGGTCGTACTCGTCGCCGGTCCTCAGGACGAGGAACGCTGCCGCGCCGAGCAGCAGACCTACCGCCGCCATGCCTCGCACGTCCTTGATGAACGGCATCTCGCCGTTGACCAGGTATCCGATGTAGGGAACGGCGATGGCCAGGACGAGCACGGTGGCGAAGAGATCGCGAAGGGTCAGCTTCTTCATCGAGCACACCTCCTTTTGACACCACCAGCGTGCGACTCACCGGGACGCCGGGACAGGGCTGAACGTCCCCACCTGGACAGGGACATCATCAGGCGTCGTAGTCCAGGACGACCCTGTCGGAGGTCGGGTGTGACTGGCAGGTGAGGGCGTAGCCGCGCTCGACCTCGTCCGGCTCCAGCGCCCAGTTGGTGTCCATCTCGACGGTGCCCTCGACGACCTTCGCCCGACAGGTGCCGCACACGCCTCCCTTGCAGGCGAACGGTGCGTCGGGCCGCACGGCGAGGGCCGCCTCCAGCACAGAGGGACCATCCGGGGCAAGGGTGAAGCTCGAGCGACGGCCGTCCAGGGTGACGGTGACTTCCGCGCCGGTCGCGCCCGCGGCCTCGGACGACGGGACCACCGCCGTACGACGGGCGGGCGGCGTGCTCTCGACATGGAACACCTCGGCGTGGATCGACCGCTTCGACACTCCCTCGGCGACCAGCTGCTTGCGGATGCTCGACACCATCTCGTAGGGCCCGCACAGGAACCACTCGTCGACGTCCTCCGGTGGGACCAGTGCGTCGAGGAACCGCTGCATCCTGGGCACGTCGAGCCGTCCCGAGAACAGCTCGACCTCCTGCTGCTCGCGGGAGAGCACGTGGTACAGCGCGAAGCGTTCCGGGTAGCGGTCCTTGAGGTCCTCGACCTCCTCGAGGAACATCACCGACGCATGGGTCCGGTTGGCGTAGATCAGGGTCACCCTCGACCTCGGCTCCGTCTCCAGGGTCGATGCGACGATCGAGAGGATCGGCGTGATGCCCGAGCCGGCCGCGATGCAGACGTAGCTCTTCTCGTGCTCGGGGTCGAGCTCGGTGAAGAACCGACCGGTGGGGGTCATCACGTCGATGACGTCTCCGACCTGCAGCTTCTCCAGCGCGTGCTCGGAGAACGCGCCGCCGGGAAGGCGCTTCACGGCGATCCGCAGCGTGCCGGACGAGAGGGGCGAACAGATCGAGTAGTTGCGCCGCACCGAGTCTCCCGCGAGCTCCGTGCGCACGGTGAGGTGCTGGCCCTGGGTGAACCGGTACTCCCCCCGGAGCTCGTCGGGCACGTCGAAGGTGATCGCGACCGAGTCGTCGGTCAGGGGCTCGATCGCCGCCACGGCGAGAGGGTGAAACACCGCATGGCTGCTCACGGGGCAGGCTCCTCGCTGCTTGACGTCAGATGGTCTTGAAGTGGTCGAACGGCTCACGACAGCTGTTGCAGACCCACAGCGACTTGCACGCCGTGGATCCGAACCGGCTCAGCTCCCGGGTGTCCGGGGAGCCGCACTGTGGGCAGCGCAGCGACAGCGTGAGCGCCACCGGTCCTTCAGGGTCGCGGGCTGCGGGGGGCGCGATGCCGTACTCCACGAGCTTCTGCTTCCCCGCCTCGCTCATCCAGTCGGTCGTCCAGGCCGGTGAGAGCACGAGCGCGACGGTCACCTCGGCATACCCCTCGCGCCCGAGAGCCTCGACCACGTCCGCGCGGATCGCGTCCATGGCGGGGCAGCCCGAGTACGTCGGCGTGATGGTGACGTGCACGTGACCGTCCGGGGAGACCTCCACGTCGCGCAGGATGCCGAGGTCCTCGATCGTGAGGACCGGGATCTCGGGATCGGGGACCGCACCGGCGACCTCCCGCGCGAGGTCGGTCGAGCGGGAGGACCGGCGGTGGGGGGCCGACCCTGGATGGGACTGGCCGGGTCGCGACGGAGGAGCGACCCTGGTTGGGCGGCCCCCCGCCGCCGGGGAGCCCGCGGAGCCGCTCGTGGGGTTCGCGGGTCTCACCAGGACGCTCCGGGATGAGACCGGGCCAGGTGCTGCATCTCGGCGAGGAGGTAGCCCATCTGCTCGGTGTGGATGCCGCGACGGCCGCCGGTCACGGCGGGCCGGCTGTCCGGCAGGGTCAGGGTGGCCTGGTCCACGACGGCCTCGACCCGCCTGAGCCAGGGTTCGCGCAGGGTTGCCGGGTCGACAGCGATGCCGGTCTCGAGGACGACGGGGGCGATGTGGCTGTCGTCGAAGAGCTCCTCGGCGTAGGGCCACTCCGCGTCCAGGCCGGCCTGCATGCGTCGGTGGGACTCCTCGGTGCCCCCACCCAGCCGGAGCACCCACATCCGTGCGTGGTCGACGTGGTAGTCGGCCTCCTTGACCGCCTTCGCCGCGATCGCCGCCAGCGTCTCGTCTGTGCTCGTGAGGAGGGCGGTCCAGAGCTCGTGAAGGTACGTCGCGAGCAAGAGCAGACGAGCCATGGTCACGGCGAAGTCGCCGTTGTCCCGCTCCACGAGCTGCACGTTGAGGAAGTCGCGCTCGTCGCGGAAGTAGGCGAGCTCGTCCTCGTCGCGGCCCCGCCCCTCGCGCCCGCCGGCGTGGGTCAGGAGTGCCCGGGCCTGTCCGAGCAGGTCCAGGCCGATATTCGCCAGAGCGACGTCCTCCTCGAGCTCGGGGGCAGACGCGATCCACTCGCCGAGCCGCTGGGAGGCGACCAACGTGTCGTCCGCCAGGGCGAGGAGGTAGCGCACGTGCGCGAGCACGAGCTCCCTCTCCGCTGCCACGTCGTTCACAGGTGCTTCACACCCTCCGGCACCTCGTAGAAGGTCGGGTGCCGGTAGATCTTGTCGGCGGCCGGGTCGAAGAACGAGTCCTTCTCGTCCGGGCTGGAGGCGGTGATGGAAGACGCCGGGACCACCCAGAGCGACACACCCTCCTGGCGCCGGGTGTACACGTCGCGGGCGTTCCGGAGCGCCATCTCGGCGTCGGGGGCGTGCAGCGACCCGACATGGACGTGCGAGAGCCCGCGACGGGACCTGACGAAGACCTCCCACAGGGGCCAGTCCCGGCGCCTTCCCCGGGCCGGGCTCGCGTCGGCCTCGGTCATGCCACCGCTCCTGTCGTCCGTGACTTCTGCTTCTCGGCGTACGCGGCTGCCGCCTCCCGCACCCAGGCTCCCTCCTCGTGCGCCGCCACCCGGTTGGCGAGGCGCTGCTTGTTGCAGGGACCGTTGCCCTTGATCACCTCGAACAGCTCGGTGAAGTCGATCTCGCCGAAGTCGTAGTGACCGCGCTCGTCGTTCCAGCGCAGCTCGGGATCGGGCAGGGTCAGACCGAGCGCCTCGGCCTGGGGCACCGTCATGTCCACGAACCGCTGGCGCAGCTCGTCGTTGGAGAACCGCTTGATCCCCCAGCGCATCGACTGCTCGGAGTGGGTCGACTCCGCGTCCGAGGGGCCGAACATCATGAGGCTCGGCCACCACCAGCGGTTCACGGCGTCCTGCGCCATCGTCTTCTGGGCCTCGCTGCCGTGGGACAGCGAGTGGAGCAGCTCGAACCCCTGGCGCTGGTGGAAGGACTCCTCCTTGCAGACCCGGATCATCGCTCGCGCGTAGGGGCCGTACGAGCAGCGGCACAACGGCACCTGGTTCACGATGGCGGCGCCGTCGACCAGCCAGCCGATCGCTCCGACGTCGGCCCAGGTGAGCGTCGGGTAGTTGAAGATCGAGGAGTACTTCTGCCGGCCGGTGTGGAGGGCGTCGAGCAGGTCCGCACGGTCGGCGCCAAGGGTCTCCGCTGCTGCGTAGAGGTACAGTCCGTGCCCCGCCTCATCCTGCACCTTCGCCATCAGGATCGCCTTCCGCCGCAGGCTCGGCGCACGGCTGATCCAGTTGCCCTCGGGCTGCATCCCGATGATCTCCGAGTGGGCGTGCTGCGCGATCTGCCGGATCAGGGTCTTGCGGTAGCCCTCCGGCATCGCGTCACGCGGCTCGATCCTGCCGTCGGCGTCGATGAGCTCCTGGAAGCCCGGGGGGTCCGCCAGTGCTTCCTGTCGCGGCATCGCGGCCGCCTCTGGGGCGCCCCGGTCGGGCGTGCTGAAGTCGTTGCCGTACATGTGAGCAGGGTAACAAGCCCTTGTTACACTTTCACAGTCGGATGGCGCTCCGACTGTAACAAGCCGCTCCTGTCAGGATTGCGACATGAGCACTCCTCCCGGCACGTCACACGGCAGTTCGCAGGGTCACCCGCAGGCAGACGTATCCGCCCGCATCGCCTGGGCCGACGACGCAGATGCGATCGCCGACGTGCAGGTGAAGGCGTGGCGCCAGGCGTACGCCGCGCTGCTGCCGTCCGACGTACTCGACGCCCTCGACCCGGAGCAGTTCGCTGCCGCATGGGCGGCCTCCCTCACCAAGCCGAAGGATGCCCGGAACCGGGTTCTCGTCGCGCTCGAGCGGAACACCGTCCGGGGGTTCGCGATCACGTCCCCGTCGGAGGACCCCGACTCCGACCCGGTCCTCGACGGAGAGATCTCGGAGCTCACGATCGACCCCGACCACACGGGGCAGGGGCACGGTTCCCGGCTGCTCCAGGCCTGCGTCGACACCTTGCGGGCCGACAAGTTCCGTCGCGCAGTGACCTGGCTCAACAGCACTGACGACGCGCTGAGGACCTTCCTCGGCTCGGCCGGCTGGGCCGCTGACGGAGCGCATCGCGAGCTCGACCTCCGCGGTGACGGCGAGGTGCTGGTCAAGCAGGTGCGCCTCCACACCGACCTCGGCGACTGACGTGCCACCCTCGCCGATCGGAGCCGCCCACAAGAACTTCTCAGGTTTGGATCGCCGCCGACCGGCAACCAAAGCGGCGTCTGGTTCGTCATACCAGGTAGAGGCGCTCGCTGCCGGGCGCGGAGGGATCGGAGAGTGCACGTGCTGGGACCGCTGCCCAAGATGTACCGCGTCGTCGTCTCGATCACAGCCTTGCTGCTGTTCGTCGCCGTGGGGGCCTGGGCGACCTTCATGCTCCCCTACCCCGAGCTCGTCGCCGTAGGAGCCAGCGTCGGACTCGGAATCGGCGCGGTCATCGCGTACCTCCTCGTGCACGCAACGCCGCAGCCCCGTCACGTGCGCCGACGTCACCAACGTTAAGTTCGGTGGGTGAGCCCGCCTCCCTCCCACCGCAGGATCATCCGTGACGGGATCGCCGTCGGCGTCGCCACCGGCGCCTACGGCATCTCCTTCGGGGCTATCTCGGTCGCGGCCGGGCTGACTGTCCTCCAGACCTGCGCGCTCTCCCTCGTTGTCTTTACCGGGGCATCACAGTTCGCACTCGTCGGGGTCGTGGCCGCAGGCGGAGCGCCGTTCTCCGGGGCACTGACCGGCCTGCTCCTCGGCACCCGCAACACGCTCTACGGTCTGCGGCTGGCCCCGCTCCTCGCCTGGTCCGGCTGGCGGCGGGCCGCTGCGGCCCAGATCCTCATCGACGAGTCGACTGCCATGTCCGTCACCCGCGAGACGACCGAGGAGGCCCGCGTGGGATTCCTCAGCACGGGGCTCGCGGTCTTCGCCCTGTGGAACCTCGCAACCCTCGGTGGCGCGGTGGCCGGCGAGGCACTCGGGGACCCGCGGACCTACGGCCTCGACGCGGCGGTCGGCGCGGCCTTCCTAGCGTTGCTCTGGCCCCGGCTGCATGACCGTCGCAACCAGGTCACCGCGGTCCTCGCCGTAGCGCTCGCACTGGCCCTGGTCCCCGTGACCGCGGCGGGAGTCCCCGTCCTGGCCGCGGCGTTCGTCGCCCTCGGCGTCGGGATCGCCACGGCACAGCGTCAGGACCCCACGGAGATCCCAGACCGGGGCGACCTGCCCAGCGGAGGCGAGCACGGATGATGTGGGCCGCGATCCTCGTCACCGGCGTCGGCGCCTACCTGCTCAAGCTGGCCGGCCTGTCGATCCCGGCGTCGGTGCTCGAGCGCCCGCTCGTGCATCGCGTCACCGACCTGATGCCGGTGGCGTTGCTGGCCGCGCTGGTCGCGGTCCAGGTGTTCGGTTCGGGGACGTCGCTCACGCTCGACGCGCGAGCCGCGGGCCTCGCAGTGGCGGTCGTCGCCCTGCTGCTCAGGGCGCCCTTCATCGTGGTGGTGTTCGTCGCCGCCCTGACCGCTGCAGTCCTCCGCCAGCTCGCCTGATCCATGTAACGCGGGGTTATGGACGGCCCACAAGCGGCCCACCACGTGTGAACCGTCCCTAACGCTCGGGAAGCCGCGGGAGGCGGCTCACGGAATCTCGATGCGGCCCTGCTCGTCGAGGGGGAAGCCGGGGTTGTACGCGATCTCCCAGAGGATCCCGTCGGGGTCCGCGAAGTAGCCGGAGTAACCACCCCACTCCATCCGCGTCGGCGGCTTGACGATCGTGCCCCCGGCCTCACGCACCCGCACGAACGCGAGGTCGACCACCGCCTCGGTGGGGAGGTTGATCGCGAGCGTGATGCCGCGGTACGCCGGCTGCTCCTCCACGGGCACCGCGTCGAGCCGCGCGTCGTCGGCGAGTGCCTCGTAACCGAAGAGGCCGATCCAGCTGCCGGACGTCTTGAACCACACGATGCCGTCCTCCACGTTCCCGCGCTGCTCCCAGCCGAGGTCGGTGTAGAAGCGGATCGAGCGTTCGAGATCGGTCACGCCGAGGGTCACGATGGAGAGATTGGGCGCGATGTCAGTAGGCATGCGCTCATTGTGGCCTAGACAGCCTCCGGCACCCACCATGGGCCGGGTACGTCCGCTCTCAGAGGGCCGTCCGACGCTCGTCGTACAGGGAGATGGCGCGGCGCACGGCCGACCGGGCGCGGGCGCGGTCGCCGGCGTCGTCGTAGGCCAACGCCAGGCGGTACCACGCCTGCCAGCTCTCGGGCTCCGCCTCGACCTCGGCCTGCCGCGCGGCGAACGCCTCGTCGGCCGCTCCCCGGTCGACCCGGCCCGACGGGCGCCGGGGAAGGTCGTCGACGGGCAGTCCGCCCTCGTCCTCGAGAGCCCGGGCCAGCTCGGCGGACCTCCGGCCGAAGCCGATCTCGCGCCAGATGAGCCCGAGCGCCAGCACGGGCAGGAGGAGCACGCCGATGCCGAGGACCACCGCGACCGGCTCCCCGCTGGCGATGAACGCGACGCCCTTCGCCCCGATCACGAGGGAGTAGAAGCCGAGGATGGCGACCAGAACGGCGATGGTCGCCTTGGTGCGCATCAGTCCAGGCCCATGAACTCTTCGAGGCCGACGGTCAGACCAGGGGCGGACGCGATGCGGCGAAGTCCGAGGAGCACTCCTGGCATGAAGGAGATGCGGTCCATGGAGTCGTGACGGATGGTGAGGGTCTCCCCCGGCCCGCCGAGCATGACCTCCTGGTGGGCGACCAGCCCGCGAAGGCGCATTCCGTGCACCCTGATCCCGTCGACGTCGGCGCCGCGGGCTCCCTCGAGGGCGGTCGAGGTGGCGTCCGGGATCGGGCCGGAACCGGCCTTCCGGCGCGCGTCGGCGATGAGCGAGGCGGTACGACGCGCCGTCCCGGAGGGAGCGTCGGCCTTCTCCGGGTGGTGCATCTCGACGATCTCGACGGACTCGTAGAACGGCGCCGCCTCTGCCGCGAACCGCATCATCAAGATCGCGCCGATGGAGAAGTTCGGGGCGATCAGCACCCCCGTCTTCGGCGAGCCGGAGAGCCAGGCGCGAAGCTGGTCGAGGCGCTCGTCGTCGAACCCAGTGGTGCCGACGACGGCGTGGATGCCGTGGTCAATGCAGAACTCCAGGTTGTCCATGACCACGTCGGGGTGGGTGAAGTCGACGACGGCCTCGGCGCCCGAGGACACCAGCTCGTCGACCGACTCGTCGGCGTCGACCGCCGCCACGAGCTCCATGTCGTCGGCGGCGTCGACCGCCCGACAGACCTCCGAACCCACCTTGCCGCGGGCGCCGAGAACGCCCACCTTCATCTTCGACGTCACGGCACCAACCTACCGGGGGCGGCCATCCGCGGCCGGGCACGGTCCCGGGTCGCGACGACCCCGGCCGTACGGCGTCGCCGGGAGAGCTAGGCCGCGGACTCCCCCGGGCCGACCAGCGCGAGCGTCTCGGGCTGGTCGAAGACCTCCTTCGCGAGGAGCTGCACGTCGTCGAGGGTGACGGCGTCGATGCGTCGGATGACCTCACTGATGCCGGGCAGCTCGTCGTACAACAGCTCGGCCTTGGCGATCCGCGACATGCGGGTCCCCGACTCCTCCATGCTCAGCACCAGACCGCCACGGAGCTGGCCCTTTCCACGCTCGAGCTCCTCGGGCGTGATGCCGTGCTCGGCGAGCCGGCCCATCTCGGAGCGCACCACGTCGAGGACGTCGTTCACCCGCGCCGGCAGGCACCCCATGCCGACGCCGAACATCCCCGTGTCGGTGTAGTGGGACGCGAAGGAGTAGACGGAGTAGGCCAGGCCCCTGCGCTCGCGGACCTCCTGGAAGAGACGGGAGGAGGTCCCGCCGCCCAGGACCGCGTTGAGCACCCCGAGGGCGTACCTCCGGTCGTCGGTGCGGATCAGCCCGTTCATGCCGAGCACGACGTTCACCTGCTCGAAGGGCCGTTCGAGGGAGACCTCGCCGGGAGAGGTCTTGCGCACCTTGTCCGCGCGACGGGGTGGCAGCGGTCGCGCGGAGGTATCGGCCAGGAACCCGGACCGGCCGAAGGCCTTCCGCACCTGGCGTACGACGGTTGTGTGCTCGACGTTCCCGGCCGCGGCCACCACGATGCTCTCGGGGCGGTAGCGGGTGCGGTAGTACCTGAGGATCTGTGCACGCGTCAGCCCCTCGATCGAGGACACCGTCCCCGCGATCGGGCGCCCGAGCGAGCTGCCTCGCCAGGCGCTCTCGGCGTACAGGTTGTGCACCACGTCGTCCGGGTCGTCGTCGTGCATAGCGATCTCGTCGAGGATCACCTCACGCTCGGCCTCCACGTCATCGGCGGTGATCGTCGAGGACGTGATCATGTCCCCGAGCACGTCGATCGCCAGCGGGAGGTCCTGGTCGAGCACCCGCGCGTGGAAGCAGGTGTACTCCTTCGCGGTGAAAGCGTTGAACTCCCCGCCGACCTTGTCGAGCGCCACCGAGATGTCCATCGCTGACCGGTTCGGCGTGCCCTTGAACAGCAGGTGCTCGAGGAAGTGCGAGGCCCCCGAGAGGGTCGGCGTCTCGTCACGTGAGCCGACGCCGATCCAGGCGCCGACCGTCGCGGACCGGACGCCGGGCATGGTCTCGGTGACGACCCGCAGCCCGCCGGGCAGGACGGTCCGGCGGACCTGTGAGACCACAGATCCGCCGGCGTCCTTCTCGACCAGGAGGGTGCGGGTCGTCCCCGGCTTCTGCTGGGTGGCGGTGAAGGGCGTCGTCACTGCTCGCCGTCGCCGGAGCCGCTCTCCTCCGAACCGCCCTTGGAGGCGTCCCCGTCACCTGATCCCTCGACGACGGGCACCAGGGAGAGCTTCCCGCGGTCGTCGATCTCGGCGATCTCGACCTGGACCTTCTGGCCGACGGAGACGACATCCTCGACGGCCTCGACGCGCTTGCCGCCCGCCAGGGCGCGCAGCTTGCTGATGTGCAGCAGGCCGTCCTTGCCGGGGAGCAGCGAGACGAAGGCGCCGAAGTTCGTGGTCTTCACCACGGTGCCGAGGTACCGCTCGCCGACCTCGGGCATCGTCGGGTTCGCGATGCCGTTGATGATCGAGCGGGTGGCCTCCGCCGACTCGCCGTTGGTGGCGCCGATGTAGATCGTGCCGTCGTCCTCGATGCTGATCTGGGCACCGGTGTCGTCCTGGATCTGGTTGATGACCTTGCCCTTGGGGCCGATCACCTCCCCGATCTTGTCGACAGG
>DASVBF010000155.1:0-8253 GCA_036375975.1 Nocardioidaceae bacterium
CCTGGACGACCCGCGGTTCGCGGTGACCCGGGAGGCGTTCGCCGCGGGGCTGCTCCATGAGGAGCAGGTGTGGGTGATCATCCGCGCGATCGAGGACCTCCCGGGCGACGAGGTCTCCGAGGAGGACCGGGTGGTGGCGCAGAAGCACCTCATCGCCCGCGCCGCGGACCACGACGCCAAACAGCTGCGGATCCTGGCGAGGAGGCTGTTCGAGGTGCTGGCCCCCGACGAGGCCGAGCGCCGAGAAGGGGAGGCGCTGGAGCGCGAGGAGCGACGGGCGCGCGAGAAGTGCCGGTTCTCGATGCGCGACAACGGCGACGGCACCACCAGCGGCTGGTTCAAGCTGCCCACCCTGCAGGCCGAGATGCTCGGCAAGGCCGTCCAGGCCTTCGCCGCTCCCCGCCGCACCGACCCCCAGGCGTGGGTCGACAACGAGGGCCGCAGGCTCCCCTACCCAGCCCTGCTCGGGCAGGCGTTCGCGGAGCTGGTCGAGCACCTGCCCGCCGACAAGCTCCCTCGGTCGGGCGGGATGGCGGCCACCGTGATCGTCACGATGAGCCTGGAGAGCCTGCGCAGCGGGCTCGGCGCGGCCACCCTGGACACCGGCGGCAGGATCTCCGCCGGGGAGTACCGCCGGCTGGCCTGCAACGCCACGATCATCCCCGCCGTCCTCGGCACCAGGTCCGTGCCCCTGGACCTCGGCGACAAGGCCCGGTTGTTCTCCGAGCTGCAGCGCACCGCGATGGCCGTCCGGGACAAGGGCTGCACCGCCGACGGCTGCGACCGACCCCCCGCCTGGTGCGAGGCGCACCACGACGAGGCATGGGCAGACGGCGGCAAGACCGACATCAAGAAGGGCCGGCTGCTCTGCCCCCGACACCACCACCACGCACACGACCCCCGCTACACGATGACCCACCTCGGCAACGGCAAGGTCCGCTTCCACAAGCGGACCTAGACCGGACGTGACCGACGGGCACGAGCCGAGCGGCGGGCTTCGCGCCCTTCCGGGGAAAATCAGAACGCAAGAGTCCCATTGGAGCGGGCTGTCCCGCGATGGACTTGCGTTGCGCAAACCATTGCTACCCTGCGGTCATGGCAGGCAGCGGCTCCCGTCGTCCCGTGGCGATGGCACAGGTGGCACGCGTGGCCGGCGTATCGGTGTCGACGGTCTCGCACGTCGTCAACCGGACACGGGCCGTCGCGCCCGAGACCGAGCGTGCCGTTCTTGCTGCCATCGCGGAGACCGGCTACGTGCCGGACAGCGTGGTGCGGTCCATGCGCCAGAAGGGCACCCGGACCGTCGGGCTGGCGCTGTCGGCGATGTCGAACATGTACTTCGGCGACCTGGTGCACAACATCGAGCGCACCCTCGCGCACGCCGGATACTCACTGCTCCTGGTCGACACCCACGACAACGTGGTCGACGAGCTCCGGGCCGTCGCAGACCTGCTCACCCGGCGGGTCGACGCGATCCTGCTGGCGCCGTCGGCCGACGCGTCCGGGGCAATCAGCCACGCCGAGCAGCAGGGCGTCCCTGTGGTGCTGATCGACCGGGGGTCGTCGGCTCACCTCGACCAGGTCTTCGCCGAGAGCCGGGAGCCCACCGCGACGCTCGTCGACCACCTGGCCGAACACGGCCACGAGCGCATCGCCATGATCGGCGGCAGACCGGGCCTGAGCACGACGGAGGAGCGGATCAAGGGCTACCGCGAAGGCCTGCGGCGCAACGGCATCCGCTTCAACAAGGACCTTCTCGTCTCGGGCGACTCGACCGACGAGGGCGCTCTGGCCGCGTTCAGGACCCTGATGGCACTACCCGAGCGGCCCACAGGCCTCGTGGTCGGCAACAACGTGATGACCTTGAGCGTCATGCGTGCCGCCCGCGACGCCGGCATCGCTGTTCCCGGCGACCTGGCCCTCGTGGGGTTCGACGACTTCCCCTGGGCCGACCTGTTCCATCCCGGCCTGACCGTCATCGCCCAGCCGACCGACGCGATGGGCCGAGAGGCGGCCAACATGGTCCTGACCCGGCTGGCGGACCCGTCACGTCCGGTGCGTCGCGTCGTCCTGAAGCCGAGCTTCAGGCACCGCGAGTCGTGCGGCTGCCCGTTGGAGGAGACGTCCGCAGCACCGTCGTACGCCGCCGGCCAGAAGTAGCGCCGCGCCCTCCCACCCCGCTGCACGGGACTCTTTTCACCACCTGTCCCCCGTGTGCGGGAACATCGCTGCGTGTTCGCGCAAAGCATTGCGCAACGCATTTGCGGGCATGTAACGTCCGTCACACCGTCCCGCGAGCGGTGGCCGTTCGACGGGGGCAACAGGGCACCAACTCGATCGTCGGGCCTGTGGCCTGGCACAGCAGGGAGGTAAGCGGGCGATGGGATTCACCAAGAGGGCAGGGATGGCGCTATCCCTCACCGCGACGGCTTCGTTGGTACTGACCGCGTGCGCAGGCGCCGGCGGGGGCGGCGGAGGTGGCGGCGGGGGCGGCGGCTCGATCAACGTCCTGATGGTCGGCAACCCGCAGATGGTCGACATCGAGAAGCTGACCAAGGACAGCTTCACCAAGGACACCGGCATCAAGGTCAACTACACGATCCTTCCGGAGAACGAGCTGCGCGACAAAGTCACGCAGGATGTCGCCACCCAGGCCGGCCAGTACGACGTCGCGACGATCGGCGTCTACGAGGTCCCGATCTGGTACAAGAACGGCTGGCTGCACGAGCTCGACTCCTACACCAGCGGTGACAAGAGCTTCGACGAGGGCGACCTCATCAAGCCGATCGTCGAGTCCCTCTCCGGCGACGACGGCCACCTCTACGGCATCCCGTTCTACGGCGAGTCCTCCTTCCTGATGTACCGCAAGGACGTCTTCGAGAAGGAGGGCCTCACGATGCCCGAGCGGCCCACCTGGCAAGAGGTCGCCGACCTCGCTGCCAAGGTCGACGGCGCCGAGCCGGGCATGAAGGGCATCTGCCTCCGCGGCCTCCCGGGCTGGGGCGAGATGTTCGCGCCGCTGACCACGGTCGTGAACACCTTCGGCGGCACCTGGTTCACCAAGGACTGGCAGGCAGAAGTGAACGCCAAGCCGTTCGAGGACGCCACCAACTTCTACGTCGACCTGATCCGCAAGCACGGCGAGCCCGGCGCGGCGCAGGCCGGCTTCACCGAGTGCCTCAACGCGATGAGCCAGGGCAAGGTCGCGATGTGGTACGACGCCACCTCGGCTGCCGGTTCCCTCGAGGACCCGAACGTCAGCAAGGTCGCCGGCAAGGTCGGCTACGTCTACGCGCCGGTCAAGGAGACGAAGGTCTCCGGCTGGCTGTGGGCGTGGGCCTGGGCGATGCCGAAGACCACGAAGAATGCCGACGACGCGGCGAAGTTCATGCTGTGGGCCTCGAGCAAGGACTACGAGAAGCTGGTCGGCGAGAAGCTCGGCTGGGCTCGCGTCCCCGCCGGCAAGCGGGAGAGCACCTACTCGATCCCGGAGTACAAGAAGGCTGCGGCCGCGTTCGGCCAGATGACTCTCAAGTCGATCGAGGGCGTGGACCCGAAGAACCCCGGCGTCCAGCCTCGCCCGACCGTCGGCATCCAGTACGTCGCCATCCCGGAGTTCCAGGACCTCGGCACCAAGGTGTCCCAGGACATCGCCGCGGCGATCGCCGGAAGCGGCTCCGTCAAGGACGCCCTGGACAGCGGGCAGAAGCTCGCCGAGGACGTGGCGAAGAACTACCAGTAGCACAGAGCCGGGGGCGGGTCGCAGCAGCCGGCCCGCCCCAGCGGTCCCTCTCCTGAGCCGGAGCTGGAGGAAGCATGGCCACAACCACGAGCACGACCGAGTCAGGTGCACCAGCACCCAGGGTGATGAGCCGGGGAGAGAAGTGGCGGCGCCGCGGCCCGCTGCTCCCCGCGCTCATCTTCACGATCATCATCACCCAGATCCCGTTCCTGGTCACGATCGGCATCTCGTTCCTGAACTGGAACGTCCTCCAGCCGGGGGATAAGAACTTCCTCGGGCTGGGCACCTACCAGTCCTTCGCGGGATTCGACAACTTCGTCACCGTCTTCACCGACCCCCGCCTCCAGAAGGCGGTCATCAACACCATCGTGCTCACCGTGTCGGTGGTGCTCATCAGCATGCTGCTCGGGCTGCTGCTGGCCATCCTCCTGGACCGCCGCTTCCCGGGGCGAGGGGTGGCACGGACGCTGCTCATCGCACCGTTCCTGGTCATGCCGGTCGCCGCCGCGCTGCTGTGGAAGCACGCGATCTTCAACCCCGACTACGGTCTGCTCAACGGCACCCTGAACTGGATCTGGCAGCTGTTCGGGGCGGAACAGGGCCCGGTCGTCGACTGGGTCTCGCGGTTCCCCATGGCCGCCGTCATCACGGCCCTGGTCTGGCAGTGGACCCCGTTCATGATGCTGATCCTGCTCGCGGGCCTGCAGTCCCAGCCGCTGGACGTGCTGGAGGCGGCCAAGATCGACCGGGCCGGCGGCTTCCAGATGTTCCGGTTCATCACGCTCCCCCACCTGCGCCAGTACCTCGAGCTGTCGGTGCTGCTCGGCTCGGTGTACGTCGTGCAGACCTTCGACGCCATCTACACGATCACCCAGGGCGGTCCCGGCGATGCCACGACCAACCTGCCCTATGAGATCTACCTGACCATGTTCCGCAAGTACGAGTACGGCGAGGCCGCAGCCGCCGGCGTCGTGGTCGTGATCGGCACCATCATCATCGCGACCTTCGCCCTCCGGGTGGTCTCGTCGCTGTTCCAGGAAGAGGAGTTCGGTCGATGAGCACGGTTGTCGAACAGCCCAGCGAAGCGCAGCCGACCCCGCCGCCCGCCACCCGGCGCCGGCGCCGCAGCAAGACAGACGAGCTCGGAGCCCGGGCCGGGGTGGGGTGGGCGACGCTCACCTGGGTGCTCACCCTGCTGTTCTTCCTGCCGGTCGTGTGGATGGTGCTCACGTCCTTCCACAAGGAGGCCGACGCGGCAACGAACCCGCCCTCGCCGTTCGCGCCGCTCACCATCGACGGCTACACCGCGATCTTCGAGCGTGGCGTCACCCCGTTCCTGATCAACTCGGCGACAGCGAGCATCGTGTCGACGCTGCTGGTGCTCCTCCTCGCCGTGCCGGCCGCCTACGCGCTGTCGATCAAGCCGGTCGAGAAGTGGACCGACGTGATGTTCTTCTTCCTGTCGACGAAGTTCCTGCCGCTGATCGCGGCCCTCCTGCCGATCTACCTGATCGTCAAGAAGATCGGGATGCTCGACAACATCTACACGCTCGTCATCCTCTACACGGCCATGAACCTGCCGATCGCGGTCTGGATGATGCGGTCGTTCCTCGCGGAGGTGCCCAAGGAGATCCTCGAGGCCGCGCAGATCGACGGCGCGGGCCTGGCCCGGACCCTGATCAGCGTCGTGGCCCCGATCGCGGCGCCGGGCATCGCGGCGACCAGCCTGATCTGCTTCATCTTCAGCTGGAACGAGTTCATGCTCGCGGTGAACCTCACCGCGACGCGGGCGTCGACCGCGCCGATCTTCCTGGTCGGCTTCATCTCCAGCCAGGGTCTGTTCCTCGCGAAGCTGTGTGCGGCCGCGACGCTCGTGTCGCTGCCCGTCCTCATCGCAGGCTTCGCGGCCCAGGACAAGCTGGTCCGCGGCCTGTCCCTCGGCGCCGTGAAGTGACCCCCGCGACACCCTCTGACAGGAAGGACGGCCCGGCCATGCGTGTCAGCGTGCTTCGCGGCGCCCACGACCTCGCCGTCGAGGAGCGCCCCGAGCCGACGCCCGGGCCGCACGAGGTCGTCGTCCGCGTGCGCTCGGTGGGAGTCTGCGGCTCGGACGTGCACTATTTCGAGCACGGCCGCATCGGCAGCTACTCGGTCGACTCCCCGCTGATCCTCGGCCACGAGGCCTCGGGCGAGGTGGTCGCGGTCGGTGACCACGTCGACCGCTCGCGCGTCGGGCAGCGGGTGTCGCTGGAGCCGGGGGTCCCGGACTTCACGTGTGGCGAGTGCCGCGCGGGGCGCTACAACCTGTGCCCGGACGTCCGGTTCTTCGCCACACCACCCATCGACGGCGCCTTCGCCGAACTGGTCGCCATCCACGAGCAGTTCGCCCATCCGGTGCCCGACTCGCTCAGCGACGACGCCGCAGCGCTCCTCGAGCCGCTGTCCGTGGGCATGTGGGCCTGCCGCAAGGCGGGCGTGACGGCGGGGTCCCGGGTGCTCGTGACAGGTGCGGGGCCGGTCGGGCTCGTTGCTGCCCAGGCCGCGCTAGGCCTCGGCGCCGCAGAGGTCACCGTCACCGACGTCAACCCGCACCGGCTGAAGCTGGCCGAGGAGCTCGGGGCCACCGGGACCGTCGACGTGACGAGGTCGTCCCTCGCGGACTCGGGGGTGGAGCCCGACGTGCTGCTCGAGTGCTCGGGGCATCCCGCGGCCACCGCCGACGGCGTCGGGGTCGTCGCCCGCGCCGGTCGCGTCGTGCTGGTCGGCATGGGCGCCGACGTGCTCTCCCTGCCGGTCAGCCGGATCCAGGAGTACGAGCTCACCGTCACCGGCACGTTCCGGTACGCCAACACGTGGCCGGCCGCCATCGCGCTCGTCGCCTCCGGCGGCGTCGACCTCGACCGCCTCGTCACCGGGCACTACGGGCTCGACGAGGTCGAGGATGCGCTCACGGCCGGGAGGAGGGATCCCCTCGCCGTGAAACCGATCGTCCGGCCGTGGTCGTGAGCGTCGAGGAGCCGGGCACCGCGACGGTCACCCTCCGCACCGTGGGTGAAGCCCTCGCGCGCGCCAGGCGGCTCCTCGGCTCCCCCGGCCGCCATGTGCTGGGCATCGCCGGTGCACCGGGCAGCGGCAAGTCGACGCTGGCCGCTTCCGTGGCCGCCCAGCTCGGCGAGGAGGCGATCGTCGTACCCATGGACGGCTTCCACCTCACCGACGAGGAGCTGGAGCGACTGGGCAGCAGGGACCGCAAGGGCGCCCAGGACACGTTCGACGTCGCGGGATACGTGTCCCTGCTGAGGCGACTCCACGAGGAGACCGACCACACGGTCTACGCGCCGGAGTTCGACCGGGTGCGTGAGAGCTCGGTCGCCGGCGCCATCGCCGTCAGGCCGGAGCACCGCCTGGTCGTCACGGAGGGCAACTACCTCCTGCTCGACGTCCCTCCGTGGCGGGAGATCCGGGAGCTTCTCGACGACGCCTGGTTCGTGGAGCTCGACGACGAGACACGGGTGGAGCGGCTGATCCGGAGGCACGTCGTACACGGGAAGGAGCAGACCGAGGCCACCGAGTGGGTGCTCCGCTCCGACGAGGCCAACGCCCGGCTCATCGCTCCGACCGTCGACCGCGCCGATGCCGTGCTGCGGATCGGCGGGCCGGCATCGAGACCATCCCAACACGATCCGGAGCACGACCTGGAGGAGGACGGATGACAGGCTTGAAGGCCAGCACGTTGGGCGAGATCGGCGCGTCGATGCCGGTCCCGACGTACGACCGCTCCGCCGTGCGCACCGGCATCGTGCACTTCGGCGTCGGTGGGTTCCACCGGGCGCACCAGGCGATGTACGTCGACGCGCTCATGAACCAGGGCAAGGCGCTCGACTGGGGGATCACCGGGGTCGGCGTGCTTCCCCAGGACCGCCGCATGCACGAGGTGATGCACGCCCAGGACTGCCTCTACACCCTCGTCCTCAAGCACCCGGACGGCTCCCTCGAGCCGCGGGTCGTCGGGTCCCTCGTCGACTACCTCTTCGCGCCCGAGGACCCCGAGGCGGTGCTCGCCCGGATGACCGACCCGGCGGTCCGGATCGTGTCGCTGACCGTCACCGAGGGCGGCTACCACGTCAACCAGGTCACCGGTGAGTTCGACCCGTCGGACCCGGGCATCCAGGCCGACCTCGCGCCCGGCTCGGTTCCGGGCACCGCTTTCGGCTTCATCACCGAGGCGCTGGCGCGGCGTCGAGCGGCGGGGACCGCGCCCTTCACCGTCATGTCCTGCGACAACATCCAGGGCAACGGCCACGTCGCCCACCGGATGATCGTGGCCTTCGCCCGGCTGAGGGACCCCGAGCTCGGGGACTGGATCGACGAGAACGTCGCCTTCCCGAACTGCATGGTGGACCGGATCACCCCGGTGACGACCGACGCCGACCGGGCGATGGTCGCGGAGCGGTTCGGGGTGGAGGACGGCTGGCCGGTGGTGTGCGAGCCGTTCACCCAGTGGGCGCTGG
>DASVBF010000174.1:0-5614 GCA_036375975.1 Nocardioidaceae bacterium
TCACCTTCCCCCGGATGCTCCACCCGGGGGCCTGGTGGCTGTGGGCGCTCGGCCTGGCCGCGGCCGCGAGCCGCACTCAGAACCCGGTCCCGCTGGCCCTGATCCTCGTGGTCACCGGCTTCGTCGTGGCCGCCCGCAAGACCGACGCGCCCTGGGCTCGTTCCTACGGCGCCTTCCTGAAGCTCGCCCTGGTCGTGATCGCGATCCGCGTCGTGTTCCAGGCACTGCTCTCCGCCCAGTCGCAGGGACCGACGGTGCTCTTCACCTTGCCGGAGATCCCGGTCCCCGGCAGCACAGGGATCAAGCTCGGCGGCGAGGTGACCCTCGAGGCCGTGCTCAGGGCGTTCTACGAGGGTCTCCAGCTCGCCACGATCCTGGTCTGCCTCGGCGCCGCCAACGCGCTGGGCAGTGCACGACGTCTGCTCCGTTCGGTGCCGGGCGCGCTGTACGAGGTGGGTGTCGCCGCCGTCATCGCCCTGACCTTCGCGCCCCAGCTGGTCACGGACGCCTCCCGGGTGCGGGCCGCCCACCGGCTGCGCGGCCAGACCGGCGGCATCCGGTCCCTGAAGCGGCTGGCGATGCCGGTGCTCGAGGGTGCTCTCGACCGCTCGGTCGAGCTCGCGGCTGCGATGGACTCGCGAGGCTACGGGCGCACGACGGACTCCGGGCCGGCCGCCCGCAGGCTGACCGGGCTGCTCGTCCTGTCGGGCCTCCTCGGCCTGTGCGTCGGGATGTACGGCCTCCTGTCGGGGACCAGCGTGCGGTGGCTGGGGCTCCCGATGCTGCTCGCCGGGTCGGTCCTCGCGGCCGCGGGCATCCACTTCGGGGGCCGGCGGACCGGGCGCACGACCTACCGGCCCGACCCCTGGGCGCTTCCCGAGTGGCTCGTCGCGGGCTCGGGGCTCGTCGCCGCGGTCCTGATGTTCGTGAACATGAAGCTGGATCCCGGCGCCTTGGTGCTGGCTAGTATCACCGCGGTGCCGCCCGTCCCTCTCCTCGCCCTCGCGGGGATCCTGGTCGCGATGCTGCCGGCGGTCCTCGCTCCACCCCTGCCGCGACCGGCACCGCAGACGACATCCGAGGTCAACGAGATGGAGGTGGCAGCGTGATCGAGTTCGACGACGTGAGCGTCACCTTCGCCGACGCCGAGTCGCCGGTCCTGAGCCACGTCGAGCTGACCATCCCCGAGGGTGAGCTCTGCCTGGTCATCGGGCGCACCGGCTCGGGCAAGACCACGCTGCTCCGGGCCGTCAACGGCTTGGTCCCCCACTTCTCCGGGGGGACCCTCTCCGGTCGCGTGGCCGTGGACGGCCGCGACACCCGGGACCACCGCCCCCGCGACCTTGCGGAGGTGGTCGGCTTCGTCGGGCAGGACCCGCTCTCGGGTTTCGTCACCGACACCGTCGAGGACGAGCTTGCCTACGGCATGGAGTCCCTCGGCATGCCCCCGGACGTCATGCGCAAGCGCGTCGAGGAGACCCTCGACCTGATGGGTCTCGCCGACCTGAGGCAGCGTCCCCTCGCCGACCTCTCCGGTGGCCAGCAGCAGCGCGTGGCGATCGGCTCGGTGCTCACCACCCACCCGAGGGTCCTCGTGCTCGACGAGCCGACCTCGGCCCTCGACCCCCTGGCCGCCGAGGAGGTGCTCGCCACGCTCCAGCGGCTCGTCCACGACCTCGGGCTGACCGTCGTACTCGCGGAGCACAGGCTGGAGCGGGTCGTGCAGTACGCCGACCGGGTGGTGCTCGTGCCCGGGGACGGGAAGCCGGTCCTCGACGGAGTGCCCGCGGAGGTGCTGGCGACCTCGTCCATCGCGCCGCCCGTCGTGGAGCTCGGGCGCGTCGCGGGCTGGCGTCCCCTCCCCCTGTCCGTGCGCGACGCCCGCCGCAAGGTGGCCCCGCTCCGGGAGCAGCTCGCGGACCTGACCGCTCCCGACCACTCCTGCGGGAGCACCGGTGAGGTGGTGGGCCGGGTGACCGACCTCGTCGCCGGCTACGGCCAGCTTCCCGTGCTCGAGGGCGTCTCGGTGACCTTGTCGCGGGGCGAGATCGTGGCGCTCATGGGCCGCAACGGCGCCGGCAAGTCGACCCTGCTGAAGATCCTCGTCGGGATGCGGGCACCGCGGAGCGGGGGGGTCGAGGTCGTCGGACAGGTCCCGGCGTCGCTCAAGCCTGCCCAGCTGCTGCGGCACGTCGGGCTCGTGCCGCAGGTGCCCGGTGACCTGTTGTACGAGTCGACCGTCGCCCGCGAGTGCGCCCAGGCGGACAAGGACGCCGGCGTCCCGGCAGGCACGACCGCGGCACTGTTCGAGCGGCTCTCCCCCGGCGTGCCCGGCGACCAGCATCCGCGCGACCTGTCCGAAGGCCAGCGGCTGACCCTCGCACTCGCGATCGTGCTCGCTGCGGAGCCTCCGCTGCTGCTCCTCGACGAGCCCACCCGGGGCCTCGACTACACGGCGAAGCACCGGCTCGTGGAGATCTTGCGCGACCTGGCCGCCGAGGGCCACGCCGTCATGCTGGCCACCCATGACGTGGAGCTGGTCGCCGAGGTCGCCACCAGGGTCGTCGTACTGGCCGACGGTGAGGTGGTCGCCGACGGGTCCGTCACGGACGTCGTCGTCTCCTCTCCAGCTTTCGCCCCGCAGGTCGCGAAGATCCTCAGCCCTCAGGAGTGGCTGACCCCGACGGACGTCGCCGTGGCTCTCGCCGGCGTGACGACGGTGTCGCGGCCATGACGCCGACCGTCCTGGTCCCCCTGCGGCTGCGTTCGGCCCTCTCCCTCGCCGCCGTCTCCGCCGTCGGGCTCGTCGGCTTCCTCTGGCCGTTCGTGATCCGGCCCGGCGCCGCCCTCGACAGCTCGCACTCCGGGGACGCACCGTTCCTGTTCGTGGCGATCCTTCCGCTGCTCGCGATGGTCGTCCTCGCCGAGCTGACCTCGGGGGGCATGGATGCGAAGTCCGTCGCGATGCTCGGCATGCTGTCGGCCGTCGGGGGCGCCCTCCGTGCGCTCTCCCCGGGCACGGCGGGCCTCGAGCCGAGCTTCGCCGTGATCATCCTCGGCGGACGCGTCTTCGGTCGCGGGTTCGGCTTCGTGCTCGGCGCCATGACGCTGTTCACCGGCGCGCTCATCACCGGCGGCGTCGGCCCCTGGCTGCCGTTCCAGATGATGGCCGCGGGATGGGTCGGCTTCCTCGCCGGCTGCCTGCCGCGTGCATCCGGGCGCCGGGAGGTCGTGCTCGTCGCCGGCTACGCGGCTGTTGCGGGCCTCGGGTTCGGCCTGGTGATGAACCTCTGGTTCTGGCCGTTCGCGTCGTACGCCCCGGAGGTCTCGTACGCCGCCGGCGCCCCGCTGTCCGTGAACCTCGGTCACTACACCGTCTTCTACGTCACGACCTCCCTGCTCTGGGATCTCGGCCGGAGCGCGATGTCCCTCCTCGTCGTCCTGCTGGCCGGGTCGTCGCTGCTGCGCGCACTGCGCCGGGCTGGGCGGCGCGCGGCGTTCGGCGTACCCGTGATGTTCGAGCGCTGATGGAGGTCCTGGCGCTCGGCACCGGGTCGGCCGACGGATGGCCGAACCCGTTCTGCGCCTGCGCCTCCTGCAACAGCGAGCGCGCGGCAGGTCGTATCCGCGGCCAGACGTCGATGCTGGTCGACGGCCGGATGCTCCTCGACTGCGGGCCGGAGACACCTCGGGCCGCGGAGCGCGCCGGGGTCGGCCTCCAAGGCCTCCGCCACGTGCTCATCACCCACCAGCACCCCGACCACTGCTCCCCGGCGTTCCTGCTGTTCCGGTCCTGGGCCGGAGACGAGCCACTGGACGTCGCGGGTCCACCCGACGTCGTGGAGGCCTGCCGGATGTGGGTCGCCCCCGACGCGGCCGTGCGGTTCGTCGCCGTGACCCCCGGTGACCAGGTGCGGCTCGGAGGGTACGACGTGCGCGTCCTGGCCGCCCTGCACGGCGCGGAGGGGACGACGGTGATGTACGACGTGGCCGCCGGCGGCGGACGTCTGCTCTACGCGACGGACACCGGCCCTCTTCCCGAGGAGACGCTGGAGGCGGTTCGGGGTGCCGCGTTCGACCTCGTGCTGATGGAGGAGACCTTCGGCGACAAGGCCGACCACGACACCGACCATCTCGACCTGCCGGGGTTCGCCACGCAGGTCCGCCGACTGCGCTCGGTCGGGGCGGTGACCCCCGAGACCGACCTGGTGGCCGTGCACCTGTCCCACCACAACCCTCCGACCCCGGAGCTCATTCGCCGGCTCTCCGCCTGGGGCGCGCGGGTGGTCGACGACGGCACCCGTCTCTCGGCGGGCGGCCGGCCCGTCGAGCATCGAGAAGTGGCCGAGGGCGGTCACGTTCTGGGCCCCGCCGCGACCGCCAGGGACCACAACCGCCGCACCCTGGTCATCGGCGGCGCCCGGTCCGGCAAGTCCCGGGAGGCCGAGCGTCTCCTGGCGGCGGAGAGCGACGTCACCTACGTCGCGACCTCCTACCCGACCGGGACCGACGACGAGTGGGACGAGCGGATCCGACGCCATCGGGCGGATCGACCGACCGACTGGCGCACCGAGGAGACGCTCGACCTGGTCGCGCTGCTCACCGCGCAGGGTGGCCCGCTCCTCCTGGACTGCCTCACCCTCTGGCTCACCCGGGTGATGGACCGCCACCGGGCCTGGGACGACGACGCGTGGGCGACGAGCGCCGAGAAGGCGGTCGCGGCCGAGGTCGACGACCTTCTCGCCGCCTGGCGCCGGACCTCCCGACGCGTCGTCGCGGTGACCAACGAGGTGGGCCAGGGGGTGGTGCCCGAGACCTCGTCCGGCCGTCGCTTCCGCGACCTGATGGGCCGGCTCAACGCACGGCTGGCGGCCGAGACCGAGGACGTGCGATGGTGCGTCGCGGGACGGGTGACCACCCTGTGATGCCCGATGCGGCGCGTCTGGCCGTCGGCACCCTCACCGTGCTGCCCACCCGGCCGCCGCGTTCTGTGGACGGCGAGGTCGGGGCGCGCGCGATGATGCTCGCGCCGGTCATCGGCGGGCTGCTCGCCCTGGCGGGAGGGCTGCTGCTCTGGGTGCTGGGCTGGGGGCCGTGGGGCTCGCCGCTGTCGGGTACGCCCGCGCCGCTCGCCGCCGCCCTCACGATCGGCCTGCTCGCGCTGCTGACCCGGGCCATGCATCTCGACGGGCTCGCCGACACGGCGGACGGCCTGGGCTCGGGGAGGCCGCCGGCGGAGGCGCTGGAGGTCATGCGGCGAGGAGACGTCGGTCCGTTCGGCGTGGTGGCGCTGGTGCTCGTGCTGATCGTGCAGGTCGTCTCGCTGGCGACCCTGGCGGAGCGGGGCCTCGGTGTGGGCGGACTCTCCTTCGCCCTGGTGGTGAGCAGGTTCTCGCTACCTCTCGCGTGTCGGCGCGGGGTGCCGGCGGCTCGGCATGACGGGCTGGGACAGGTGGTGGCCGGCACCGTCGGCCCCGGTCGGCTCGTCCTGTCAGGCGGCCTGGCCCTCCTCACGCTGGCGGTGCTGTCGCTCGCATCCCCGGGCCTCGGGGCATGGAGCGTCTCCGCCCTGGCGAGGGCCGTCGTGGCGTCGCTGGTCGCCCTCGGGGCCGCG
>DASVBF010000206.1:0-8175 GCA_036375975.1 Nocardioidaceae bacterium
CCGTGGGCGGCCCACGGGCTCACCGCAGCACGCGGCGGCAGGCGTTCGCCGACGCGGGCAAGCCGTTCGAGGTTCTGTGGTGGCTCTCGCGGGGGAGGTTCGAGCGCCGGGAGCGGCGCGCCTTCAACTACGTGACCTCCGCCTAGGATCCGTTGGGGTCCGGAAGAGCCGGCCGGGCACGGCCGGGTTTGTCCGTGTTGCCGTTCCTGGGCGATTAGCGCCATCGCGGTTCTTCCAGCAGTTGTTCGAACAGGTGTTCGACGCTCGGTTATCCTCGAGCTATGGCTCAGTACGTCGCACCGCCAGGCTGGCCCCGCCAGGTCCGTCCACCCGATGCGCCCGGATGGGAGGACACCGCCACGAGCTGGCTGCTCGACATCTGCCCGCCGGAGTACCGGTCCTACCCCGTGCTGCGTCGACACGTGGTGGTTCTCGCGCGATTCGCGGCGCTGCACGTGGAGGCGTCCCAGGCGGCCGTGCGTCGAGGACTCAGCGAGGCGCGGGCGGTGCTCCGTGACGTCGTCGAGCCGTGGACCGTGGACGCGGCGGTCGAGACCTGGCACACCGAGTCGGCCAGGTTGGCCGCCGAGCGTCGGGCGGTCGGCCTGGTCGAGGAGGCACTGCGGGGCAAGCGGTTCGTGGCGCGGCTGTAGCCTGCGGACTCATGACGACACTTCCGGTCTCCAAGGCCTCGCTGACGGTTCTCCGGGTCCCTGGAGATGGTGCCGAGGATGTTCTCGTGGCCGGGGACGGCTCGGTGTACACCGGCACCGACGACGGCGCAGTCTGGCGGGTCCGCGACCACGGTGCCCGGCTCGAGCGTGTGGGCACGACCGGCGGTCGGCCCCTCGGGCTGGAGCTGTTGCCGGACGGCCGGATCCTCGTGTGCGACGCGCGACGCGGCCTCCTCGCCATGGATCCCGACTCCGGCGCCGTCGAGGAGCTCACCACGCTCGTGCACGGGCAGCGCATGGCGTTCTGCAACAACGCGGCGGTTGGCGGCGACGGCACGATCTGGTTCACCGACTCCTCCCGGTTCCACGGCCTCGACCGGTGGAAGGCCGACATGGTCGAGAACACCGCCTCGGGCCGCCTGATGCGCCGAGACCCTGACGGCTCTGTGTCCGTGGTCCTGGCCGGGCTGCGCTTCGCGAACGGGGTCGCCCTTGCCGCAGACGAGTCGTACGTCGCCGTGGCCGAGACGGCGGGGCGAACCGTCGTACGCCGGTGGCTCTCGGGTGACCGTGCCGGGGAGACGGACCTGCTGGCCGACGACCTGCCGGGGTACCCGGACAACATCTCGCTCGGCAGCGACAGCCTGGTGTGGGTGACGATCGCCTCACCCAAGGACCCGGTCGTCGAGGGCCTCATGCGAGGCCCGATGGCGCTGCGCCGGGCAGCCTGGCGGCTCCCGGAGCCGCTCCAGCCCAAGCCGAAACGCACCGCGCGGGTGATGGCGTTCGACGACACGGGCACGGTGGTGCACGACCGCTCCTTCGAGGCGTCGTCCTTCCACATGGTCACCGGGGTCCGCGAGCACGACGGACGGGTCTGGCTCGGCAGCCTGGTGGAGCCGGCAGTTGCCGTCTTCGAGGTCTGAGTCCGGAAAGACTAGACTCGCAGGGTTGTTCGCCGACGGTTGGGATTGAGAAGACTGATGGGTTACCTGGAGTCGATCACGGGGCCGCGCGATCTGCGCGATCTCGACGACCACCAGCTCGACGAGCTCGCCAGCGAGATCCGTGACTTCCTGGTCACGACGGTCTCGCGAACCGGCGGCCACCTGGGTCCGAACCTCGGCGTGGTGGAGCTCACGATGGCCATCCACCGGGTCTTCGACTCACCGACCGACCGCATCGTGTTCGACACCGGCCACCAGTCCTACGTGCACAAGGTCCTCACCGGCCGAGCGGCCCGCTTCGACACGCTGCGGCAGGAGGGTGGGCTGTCCGGCTACCCGAGCCAGGCGGAGTCCGACCACGACATCGTGGAGAACTCCCACGCCTCGACAGCCCTGTCCTACGCAGACGGACTGGCCAAGGCCTACTCGATCCGCGGAGAGGACAGGTACGTCGTCGCCGTGATCGGGGACGGCGCCCTCACCGGAGGCATGGCCTGGGAGGCCCTCAACAACATCGCCGCCGACCACGACCGCAAGCTCGTGATGGTGGTCAACGACAACGGCCGGTCCTACACCCCCACCGTGGGCGGGCTCGCCAACCACCTCACGACCCTGCGCACCAACCCCCACTACGAGCAGCTGCTCGACCTCGTGAAGAAGCGCCTGAACGGCGTGCGCGGCGTGGGCCCGGCGGTGTACGACGCACTCCACGCGCTCAAGAAGGGTATGAAGGACGCCCTCGCGCCACAGGGGCTCTTCGAGGACCTCGGCCTGAAGTACGTCGGACCGATCGACGGTCACGACCGGGCTGCCGTGGAGCAGGCGCTCAGCCAGGCGAAGCGTTTCGGCGGACCGGTGATCGTGCACGTGATCACGAAGAAGGGGTTCGGCTACGACGCTGCCGAGCGGCACGAGGCGGACAACTTCCACTCCCCGGGGCCGTTCGACGTCGAGACCGGCGTGGAGACGCCGAAGGGCAAGATCTGGACCGACATCTTCGCCGAGGAGATGGTTGCCCTCGGCGCCGAGCGGAGGGACCTCGTCGGGATCACCGCGGCGATGCTGCACCCGGTGGGCCTCGACCAGTTCGCCGCGAAGTACCCCGAGCGCACCTTCGACGTCGGCATCGCCGAGCAGCACGCCGCCACCTCGGCGGCCGGCCTCGCCATGGGCGGGCTGCACCCGGTGGTCGCGGTGTACGCCACGTTCCTCAACCGGGCCTTCGACCAGGTGCTCATGGACGTCGCACTCCACAAGTGCGGCGTCACGTTCGTGCTCGACCGGTCGGGGGTCACCGGCGACGACGGCGCGAGCCACAACGGCATGTGGGACATGTCGGTCCTGCAGGTGGTTCCCGGTCTTCGCCTGGCCGCGCCGCGAGACGGGGCGCGGCTTCGCGAGCTGCTGCGTGAGGCCGTCCAGGTCGACGATGCCCCTACCGTCGTACGTTTCCCGAAGGGTCCGCCGACCGCGGACGTCGAGCGCGTGGACCGGGCCGGAGACATGGACGTCCTGGTGCGCAACGGGGCCAAGGACGTGCTGCTCGTGGGCATCGGGTCCATGGCCGCGACGTCGGTCGACGTCGCCGAGCGGCTCGCCGCCCAGGGCATAGGCGTGACCGTCGTGGACCCCCGTTGGGTCAAGCCGTTCGACCCGGCGATCCTCGGCCTCGCTCGCCAGCACCGCCTGGTGGTGAGCGTCGAGGACAACGGGCTGACAGGTGGCTGTGGCTCGGTGCTCCTGCAGCTGCTCAACGAGGCGCGCATCGACACGCCGGTGCGGCTGCACGGGATCCCCCAACGGTTCCTGCACCACGCCAAGCGGGCGAAGATCCTCGAGGAGATCGGCCTCAGCGCCCAGGCCCTCGCTCGCAGCATCGTCGAGGACGTCACGGCGCTCGACCGAGGCGAGGCCCTGATGCATGTCGACGGCGGCTGACGCACGGAGTCACCCGGCCTGTCACCCGGACGCGCTTGATCGCGTGCTTTTCGGGGTATACGCCCAACGCCCCTTGCCGTCGAGAAGGAGCTGACATGAGCACCCTGCTGCGCACGAAGTCGGTCGAGCAGTCCCTCAGGGACACCGACCATCCCGACCACCGTCTGAAGAAGAACCTCGGCACCCTCGACCTCGTGGTCTTCGGCGTGGGCGTGACCATCGGTGGCGGTCTGTTCGTGCTCACCGGCAGCGCAGCCAACCTCTACGCCGGCCCGGCGCTCGCGCTCTCCTTCGTCGTCGCAGCGGTCGCATGTGGCCTCGCGGCGCTGTGCTATGCCGAGTTCGCGTCGACGGTCCCGGTGGCCGGAAGCGCGTACACCTTCTCGTACGCCACCATCGGCGAGCTGGTCGCGTGGATCATCGGCTGGGACCTGATCCTGGAGTTCATCGTGGGGGCCGCGGCGGTCGCGGGTGGCTGGTCGGGTTACCTCCAGAACGTGCTCGCGGGCACGCCGCTGGAGATTCCCGCAGCCGTGTCCAACACCAGCGACGGCTTCATGAACCTCCCCGCCGGGCTGCTCGTGCTCGTGCTCACGGGCATCCTCATCGCCGGCATCAAGCTGTCCAGCCGGGTCAACCAGATCGCGGTCGCGGTCAAGGTCGCGGTCGCGCTGCTGTTCGTGCTGGTCGGCGTCTTCTTGGTCAAGACGGCGAACCTCACGCCCTTCGTCCCCGACAGCCAACCCTCGCAGGGGAGCAGCGGGCTGCAGGCGCCGCTGGTCCAGATCCTCTTCGGCCTCGAGCCGATGACCTACGGATGGGGTGGCATCGTCACCGGCGCGGCGATCGTGTTCTTCGCCTTCATCGGGTTCGACGTCGTGGCCACCACCGCTGAGGAGACCCGTGACCCCAAGCGGAACGTGCCGATCGGCATCTTCGGCTCTCTCGCGATCTGCACTCTTCTGTACTGCGCCGTGACGCTGGTGCTGACCGGGATGCAGAACTACGCGAAGATCGACCCCGAGGACCCGGCACCGCTGTCCACGGCGTTCACCAACGCGGGGCACGACAACATCGCGAACGTCATCGCAGTCGGGGCGGCCGTGGGCATCGTCGTCGTGGTGATGATCTTGCTGCTCGGCCAGAGCCGGGTCGCCTTCGCGATGGCGCGCGACGGCCTGCTGCCGCCGGTCTTCGCCAAGGTGCACCCGACCTTCCGGACCCCGTACGTCATCACCACGGTCGTCGGCGTCCTGGTCGCGATCCTCGCCAGCTTCACCTCGATCGACGTCCTGGCCGAGCTGGTGAACGTAGGAACCCTGTTCGCGTTCATCCTCGTGAGCCTGGGTGTCATCCTGCTGCGTCGTCGCCGGCCGGACCTCGAGCGTGCCTTCCGCGTGCCGCTCGTCCCGTGGATCCCGATCGCCTCCGCCCTGGTCTGCTTCTACCTGATGCTCAACCTCGCCGTGGAGACCTGGCTGCGGTTCGTGGTCTGGATGGCGATCGGCCTCGTCATCTACTTCCTCTACGGCCGTCGCCACAGCCGCGTAGGCAAGGAGCCGGTCGATACCGCTGCGGTCTCGACCGAGCCCTGACGAACCAGCAGTCGACTCAGTCGTCGATCCTCTCGCCATAGGCAGGGCCAGGCGGGTGGGTTCGAGGGGCCGTAGGTCGCGACGTCGTCCGCCACCGCCGCGCACGCACCCTTCGGCACCCTGGAGGCGGCGACCGGCCGAAAAGGTTCGGGCCGGGCGCCGCCGCGCGCACCGGATCTCATTCCCAAGACCGATGTGCGCGGCTGGCTGCGTCACCTACGGTCATGCCATTCGCCTTCCGGTCCCACCCGTCGCCGACCCTCGTGCTCGCGGGCGCCTTCCTGCTCCTCACCGTGGCGGAGGCGCTGCTCAGCCCCGAGGTGACGTCGCCGACGCTCCACATCCTGGTCGCCGGGACCGCGATGCTCGCGCTCGCCTGGCGTCGGTCCTTCCCGCTCGAGAGGCTCGAGCCCAGCGACGTGGCGGCCGCGATGGTGTTCCTGGTCGGGCCGTGGTGGGTCGGCACGATGGTCCGGCAGCGCGCCCAGCACACCGAGGAGGCTGTGGCGCGCGCGGAGCGGCTCGAGCGGGAGCGGGAGCTCCAGGCGGCGGTCGCGGCGGCCGAGGAGCGCACGCGGATCGCCCGCGAGCTCCACGACATCGTCTCCCACGGGGGCTGCTCTTCGTCGACTGGTACGACTCCGCGATCGGGCAGCTCTACGGGGTCGACGGCAACGCTCGTGTCAACGACCTCATGACCCAGACCATGTGGGGCCCGATCGCCTTCACCGTGCCCGGCATGATCGGCTTCATGGTCGCCTTGCCGCTCGCGGCGCTCGCGCTCTGGCGCGCCGGGCGTGTCCGTTGGTGGGCCCCGCCGGCGGTGCTCGCAGGCTACGCGGCGTGCATGCTCTCCAACGTGATGTGGTGGGGCTGCGCCATCACGACGATCTGCTTCACGGTGTTCGCCGTCGCGGTGGGGCGGGGCACCAGGCCGACGAGCTAGGACGCTGCGGCCCTGGGCCAGGGCTCACCAAACAGCGAGGCGCCGTGTTCCCACAGGATGCGGCGCCTCGCCGACGACTTCCCTCAGAACCCTTGTCATTCTCCCGTTCATCGCAGAGACTTTCCGGCGTTTGGGTCAAACAGGTCCATATACCCGTTTGTGGCCAATCCATGCCGGACACGTCGAGATCACGGCGTGTCTTCAGCGGTACACATCCCGGGGATCTCCCGGGCCGAAAGGGGAGAGATGAGCCACCGTCACCACGGTGTTTCTCGGTTCCGCGTCGCTGCAGCAGTTCCCGTCATCGCACTCATGACCACCGGTCTTGCCACGAGTGCGACCACGGTGACCTCTGCGTCCGCCGAAGCGAACAACACATCGAGCACCGCGTCGAGCGGTTCGGAGCACTACATCAACTACGCCGCGCCGCAGGTCGAGAAGGCCTTCGGCAAGGACCTCCAGGCCACGAAGGGGAAGCAGTCGGTCGACCAGCGCGACGACGCGATCACCCGGGCCATGCAGGTCGACGCGAAGTTCGCCCGCGGAAACCCGGTCACCGCCCGGGAGCTGGCGAAGCTCGAGGCCAAGGCGATCCGGACGGGACAGAGCCCGAAGGAGATCAAGAGCCGCTACAAGGGCGCCAAGGCGACCCAGGAGGCGAAGCTCCTCACGATCCTCGTCGAGTTCAACGAGAATGCCGACGACGACTTCTCCGGCGTGCAGGTGCCGACGTCCTTCGGCGCCACCGACTGCAAGGCCGGCTCCGTCCAGAACGGCCCGCTGCACAACACCATCCCGAACCCGGCTGACGGGACACCCGCGGACAACAACTCGATGTGGGTCCCGGACTTCTCGTCCGAGCACTACAACCAGATGCTCTACACCGACCAGGGCATCACCGAGCGGGTCCGCCCCGACCTGACCGGCCCCGACGGCAAGCCGGGCATCGACATCTCCGGCTACACCATGAAGAACATGTACGAGGAGATGTCGCACGGCGCCTACACCGTCCACGGTGCGGCGACGCCGTGGGTCAAGGTCGACCACTCCGAGGCCTGGTACGGCGCCTCCGTCTGCCACAAGAACGACCAGGGTGTCTACGAGGCCGGCGCCATCCAGGACATGCAGGGCCACCCCGACAACCCGCTCGGCCCGGGCCAGCTGCCCATCGACGCCGTGGCCGCCCTTGCCAAGGCACAGCCCGACTTCCCGTGGTCCGACTACGACATCGAGGACCAGGGTGACGTCGACGGCGACGGCAACTACTACGAGCCGGACGGGATCATCGACCACGTGGTCCTCGTCCACGCCGGTGCCGACAAGTCCGGCGGCGGCGGTGCGGAGGGCACCTACGCGATCTGGGCGCACTCCTCGGCGGTCGCAGGTGGCGCGCCCGTTCCCGGGACGAACCTGAAGCTGTCGAACTACATCGTGCAGCCCGAGGACTCCGGGGTCGGCGTCTTCGCGCACGAGTACGGCCACGACCTCGGCCTCCCGGACCTCTACGACACCTCGGGTGCCGGCGACTCCGACGTCGACTTCTGGGACCTGATGTCCTCCGGCTCCCACTCCGGCCCGATCTTCCAGTCGATGCCGACCCACATGGGTCTGTGGGACAAGTGGGTGCTCGGCTGGGCGAACCCGGTCCAGATCAACCCCGGTGACGACCCGCGCGCGGTCCTCGTGGGCCAGAGCTCGCGCCCGCTGTCGGGTACGGCGGACGGCGTGAAGGTCAACCTGCCGACCAAGGTCGTCACGCTCGCGACGCCGCACAGCGGCCAGAACATGTGGTGGGCCAACAACGACCAGAACTGGGCCAAGAACACGATCACGAGGACGGTCGAGGTCCCGAACGCCACCGACGCGAAGTTCTGGACGTGGAACAACTACGTCATCGAGGAGGACTGGGACTACGGCTTCGTCGAGGTCTCGACCGACGGTGGCCAGACCTGGGCCGAGCAGCCCGTCTTCGACGAGTCGGGCAAGGCGGTTTCGACTCCTGAGGACTACGCCGACCCGAACAACCGGATGGCCGACTACGGCGGCAAGAAGTACGGACTGACCGGCGACAGCGG
>DASVBF010000230.1:0-2939 GCA_036375975.1 Nocardioidaceae bacterium
GTGACGAAGTCGATCAGCTCCTCGACCCTACCGAGCAGGGTGGGCTCGAGGTCGGCGTACGACTGAACTTTCGACAGGATGTGCTTCCAGGCGCGGGCGATGTCGGCCTGGTCGCGGTGCGGCCAGCCCAGCTGCTGGCACTCGCCGCGTTTCCATTCGACGTTGCGGGGGATCACCGGCCACTGCTTCATCCCGAGGCGGTCGGGCTTGACCGCCTGCCAGATGTCGACGAAAGGATGCCCGACGATCAGCACGTGCTTCCCGACGGGGCTTCTGGCCACTGACTGGGCGATCCGGCTCTCCTTCGACCCGGCCACCAGGTGGTCGACGAGCACGCCGACCTTGCGCTCGGGGGCCGGCCTGAACTCCTGGAGATGCTCCGCGAGGTCGTCGACACCCTCGATGTACTCGACGACGACGCCCTCGATGCGCAGGTCGTCGCCCCAGACCTTCTCGACGAGCTCGGCGTCGTGGCGGCCCTCGACGAAGATCCGGCTCGCCCGCGCGACCCTGGCCGTCGTACCTGGCACCGCGATGGAGCCGGAGGCCGTGTGGGTCTTTCGCGTGGGGCCCTTGCGGGTCGGCGGCCGGAGGATCACCGGGACGCCCTCGAGGAGGAAGCCGGGGCCGAGCGGGAAGGTGCGTCGCCTCTGACGCCGGTCCTCGAGGGTCACCGTCATGAGGTCCCGGTCGACCGCGACGATCTCGCCGCACCAGTCCGTGGTGACCTCCTCGACGACGAGCCCCTTGTCGGCCTCGATCTCGACGGAGCGTCCCCGCTTGGGGACGCGCCAGTCGGTGTTCAGGACGTCGGAGCCGTATCGGTCGAAGGACATGGCCCCCCACGCTAGAGCGAGGCTCCCGGGCGGCGTGCGCGACGCGCCGCTGGACCAGCGGATCCGGTCGTCAGGTTCGTCGCTCCATTGCCCGCCGGACCAGCCCCGCTAGGTTGCGACGGCTGGACGCCCGGTCGTGGTCCGTCTTGTCGGGGTCGTCATGGCGGGCCGGGATCGAGCCTGGGCCCGGGGGGTCTGTTGGCCGTCCTTGCGGCGCGTCGAGCGGAGCTCTCTCCTCCGGTGCTTGCGCACCCTCTCGGCAAGCTCGAAGGACCAGCGGGGCCGAGCGGCGATCCGCTCCGGGTCGATCTTGAGGTCGCGAAGGACAGCGTCGTACACGGGTGTTGCGGACATGCGAATCTCCTCTCCGGCGGCCCCGGGTACCCCCGCTGCGACGGCTCCAAACCGGCTCCCGGGGAAATTCCTGAACGTGACCTTCCGCACGGTCTGGGACATGATCGGGCTATGGACGAGCACCAGCTTCCGGCCGACCTCGCCGATCGACCCCGCTCCCAGGAGGGTGGGGTTCCGGTCCCCTTCACCTGCGAGGACGAGGAGGGCGGCTTCGACATCCGCTCCGTGAGCAAGCGGCGGGCGATCCGTTGCGCCCTCAGTCGCATCTGCGGCCTCTGCGGCGTCTCGCTGGGGTGGCCGGTCGCCTTCCTGGGCTCGGAGGAGGAGGCGGACGCCAACGCTCTGCACTTCCCGCCCCTGCACCAGGACTGCGCCGAGGCCGCTCTCGCGCTCTACGCCCCACTGGGGGCGGGCGTCCTTGGCATCGACACCGCGCCGGAGTCATGGGTCGTGGTCACCACGAGCGGCTTCGAGCTGGAGCGACCCGCCGATCGCCGAGGCGACCAGCGGGTCGTGTTCCGTCCTAACTCCAGGCTCTAGGCCGAGGCGCGGCCCTGCCAGATGCCGGTCTCGATCCGGCGCGGGGGGCGTTCGGCGTCGGAGCGGCGACCCCGGAAGCGGCTGGGCGGCGGGGGCGGGGTGTCGTTGCTGGTCCAGGAGTTCGGGAGCGCGAGCTTCCAGATCGTCCGGAGCGCCTGGCCGTACTGCCGGTGCAGCGGACCGGTGGTGTACGGGATGCCGTAGTCCTCGCACAGCTTCCGGACCCGCAGGGAGATCTCCCGGTAGCGGTTGCTCGGCAGGTCGGGGAAGAGGTGGTGCTCGATCTGGTAGCCGAGGTTGCCGCTGACCACGTGGAGCAGCGGGCTGCCCTCGAAGTTCGCGGCGCCGAGGATCTGGCGGAGATACCACTCCGGCCGGGTCTCGTCCTCGATCTCCTCCTCGGTGAAGTGCATGGCGCCGTCGGGAAAGTGGCCGCAGAAGATGATCATGTAGGACCACAGGTTGCGGATCAGGTTGGCTGCGGCGTTGGCCTTCAGGGTGGACAGGAAGGCCGGTCCGCTGAGCAGCGGGTAGAGGACGTAGTCCTTGCCGACCTGCCGGCGCACCTTCTTCGCGATCTGCTTGAGCTGTCGCTTCATCTCCTTCGGGTCCTTCTTGCCCTTGCGGATCGACTCGATGTCGAGGTCGTGCAGGGCGACACCCCACTGGAAGAGCATCGCGAGCAGCGTGTTGTAGACGGGTTGGCCGATGTTGGCCGGGTGCCATCGCTGCTCCCGCGCCATGCGCAGGATCCCGTAGCCGATGTCGTTGTCGTAGCCCAAGACGTTGGTGAACTGGTGGTGCACGTAGTTGTGGGAGTGCTTCCACTGCTCGGCGGGCTGCGCGGTGTCCCACTCCCAGGTGCTCGAGTGGATCTCGGGGTCGTTCATCCAGTCCCACTGGCCATGCATGACGTTGTGGCCGATCTCCATGTTCTCGAGGATCTTGGCCATCCCGAGCATGAGCGCCCCAGCGACCCAGGCCGGAGGGTACTTGCTCGCGAACAGGGTCACCCTCCCGGCGGCCGCGAGTGTGCGCTGGATGGTGATCAGGCGGTTGATGTACGCCGCGTCCGCGGCTCCTCGCGAGGCCTCGATGTCCTCGCGGATCTGGTCGAGCTCGCGTCCGAGCGCCTCGACCTCCTCCTCGGTGAGGTGGGTGTACTCCTTGACGTCGGAGATGGCCATGTGTCGCTCCCTAGATGTCGAG
>DASVBF010000236.1:0-15242 GCA_036375975.1 Nocardioidaceae bacterium
GCCCCGACTCGTTGGAGTCGGGGCCACGCATCTGTGCGGCGGGGGTGACCCTCCGCGACCGTGGTCAGCTCGTCGGAAGCGAGATGGACCAGATGCCGCGGCCGTGGGTCGCGGCGTAGATCTTGCCGTCCGGCCCGAGGAGGACCTGCATCGCCGTCGTCGCCGGGAAGTTGTCCCCCAGACGCATCCACGTCGTGCCACCGTCGACCGAGTAGACGACGCCCAGGTCCGTGCCGAGCACCAAGGTCCCGGTCTTGGTCACAACCAGGCTGTCGCCGGGAACGTCGGGCAACGTGCCCTTGCCGATCTCCGTCCACGTGGCGCCGCCGTCCGTGGTCTTCCAGACGTGGCCGTAACCGGCTCCCGGTCCCTCGGTGAACTTCCGGGAGAACCCGTTGAACACAGCGTAGGCAGTCTTCCCGGTCGAGTCGGTCGGGTCCACCGCCACCGACGAGATGTACCGGTTCGGGACGTCACCCGGCAGAGTCACCTGGTGCCAGGTGCCGCCGGCGTTCGTGGAGAGCCCGCGGGTGAAGCCGGACTCACCACAGGGGCCGCACCAGCCGGTCCAGCCGACGCCGTCCTGCATGGCGAGGGCCGTCGTGGAGTGGCCGGACCCGTTGTCGAACACGTTCTGCCAGGCGGAGGCGTCCTTGATGTCGTACCCGTCGTTCTGGACCCAGACGTAGCGACCGCCGGCGATCCACCGGTCCGCGTTCGTCGCGTCGTCGTCGAAGGGTGCGATGAAGCGCGCGCCCGGGTCGGAGGGCGCGATGTCGCGGATCGCTCGGGGCGACTCGTTCGGGTCACCCGCGGACCGGCCGCAGTTGTTGGTCACCGCCATCGCCAGGTAGACGTACTCCGCGACGACGTTGCAGCCCTGTCCCGGCCTCGGGTCCACGAGCGTGATGCCGCCGTCGCCGCCGAAGGGGGAGACCATGGTGGGCTGACCGTCGACGTACAGCGACTGGCCGTTGTCCTGCAGACCGCCGCTGATCACGCGGTTGCCGTCCTTGTCGGTGCCCACGCCGACCGAGTAGTACTGGAGAGCATCGAGACCCGGGTTGAGCTCCGTCCAGCCCTTGCCGTGGCCGTACTGGTCGTACCCGGCGTCCATGGGGCGCTTGTAGACGCCGCCGTCGTTGCCGATGTAGACGTTGTTGCCCGCGATCGAGACGGAGTGCTGGTCCGGGTGCGGGGCCGGCTTGGTGCAGGTGTTCTTCGTGTCGTCCCAGCTCCAGCAGCCGAAGGAGAAGTTCCAGTACGGCGCCACGGTGGTCCAGTGGACGCCCGCGTCGCGGGTCTCGAAGACCTCCTCCAGCCCGACGAACACGTGCTTGCTGTTGGCCGGGTCGACGGCGACGAAGTTGTTGTACCAAGCCTGCACACCCGGCCGGTAACCCTGGTAGAGCTTGAGCGCCGAGCCCGAGCCCGCGAGCTTCTGGGAGTCCGCGATCTTGTTCCAGGGACCCGTAACCGAGCCGCTCGGCGAGTCGTAGACACCATCGAGCACGGTGTTCGCCGTGTGGGCGTACCTGGTCGTGGACTCGACCACGGCGTAAAGGTGAGAGCCGTCGGCTGAGTAGGCGAACTCGGCGTTGCCGATCCCGGCGTCCTTGAGCGCCCCGGTGGGGTTCACCTTGCGCCAGCTGCCGGCATCGCCGTTCTGGGTGGACTCGTAGAAGCCGTTGTAGCTGTCGCCGCCGCGCCAGCCGATGCTCGCGATCATCGTGGAGCCCTTGACGGCGAGGTCGTTGACCATGTTCTTGTAGCCGGCCAGCGGCTCGTCACCCTTCGGGTGTCCCGGCAGATAGTCGGGGTTCGGTGCGTAGACCATCTCCCAGGTGCCGCTGGCGGACGTGGCGGAGTGGCGCCAGATCCCGCGGAAGGTGGCCGCATAGGCGTTGCCCTGGGCGTCGAACCGCACCTTGTTGATCGAGGTGCTCTCGAGCTCGTCGGCCCCGACCTGCTCCCAGCTCTGCGAGGTGGTCGGGTTCGTCAGCCGGTAGACGCCGGTCCCGACGTACGACGTGCCGCCGGTGTTGGCCTCACCGGTGGCGTACCACAACGCGCCGTCGGGTGCGATCTCCAGGTCGCCGGTGGAGAGGGTGGGGAGCTGGGAGCTGATGGCCGTCCAGTGGCCGCCACCGTCGAGCGAACGGAACACCCCGCCGTCCGCCCCGCCGGCGAAGACGACGTCCTTGCCGTCGGTCCCCTTGCCCGGGATGGTGGCCAACCCGGTGACCCGACCGGTCACGAACCCGGCACCGCCGCTGGAGTTCGAGTGGTAATACTCCCGGTAGTTCGGGTCGTCGGAGTTGTAGGGCTTCGAGGTCTCCTCGGACCAGGAGCCGCCCGTTGCAGGGAGGTTCTGCAGATCTGCCCACGCTTGGCTGTAGGCACCGGGGCTGACGATGCCCGGGGCGGTGCGCGCCTGGGCGTACTGCTCGGCAGCGGTGGCGGCTTCCTTGGACTCGCCGCCTGCCTCGCCCTCCATGGGCTTCAGCTTCTCCATGAGTCGCTCGCTGATGGACGGCTCGTCGTGGCGCGAGCCCGTCAGCGCGAGCCCGCCCCAAGCGGCGGCCGCCGTGACCGCGGTGGCAGCGGCGGCAGCGACTGCCACCCTCCGCTGCGAGAGAGATATGGACATGTGCTGCCTCTCCTTCCGAGGACGGCACACACGACGTGATTCGTCATGTGCGGACTCATGCAGGCTAAGGAGAAGAAGGCACTGAAGTCGCGTTTTTGACTGTATTCAGCAACAAGTTTCTGCGAAGTACTCGTCTCGCCCGACGCACGCCCGATCCCCGTCCGCGCCCAACACGCTCGGATACGGTGACTGCGTGGTCTCCATCGGGTCAGGTTCGCCTCCACTCGCCGCGCGATCCCGTGTGCTGGTCGCAGCGCAGGTGATCCTGGTCTTCGTCGGCTTCCTCTACGTCGTGGAGCTGCTCGACACTCTGCTCGGGAACCGACTGGACGGCGCCGGTGTGAGACCACGGGAGGTCGACGGCCTGGACGGCATCGTCTTCGCCCCGGTGCTGCATGCCGGCTGGGCCCACCTGGTCGCGAACACTGTCCCGCTTCTCGTGTTCGGCTTCCTCATCCTCCTGGGCGGCGTCGCCCGGTGGGTCGTGGTCACCGCGGTGGTCTGGGTCATGGCGGGAGTGGGCGTATGGCTCACCGGTGGCGATCACACTGTTCACATCGGGGCGTCGGTGCTCGCGTTCGGCTGGCTGGTGTATCTCCTCGTTCGGGGGTTCTTCAGCGGGTCAGTTCCGCAGATCCTGCTCGGACTTCTTCTGCTCTTCGTGTACGGCGGGCTGCTGTGGGGCGTGCTTCCGGGGCAGCCGGGCGTCTCGTGGCAGGGGCACCTCTTCGGAGCGCTCGGGGGACTCTGCGCCGCCTGGTGGCTGGCCCGGCGTCGGGCATCTCGGGGCGTCGCGGACACTTTCTAGACCGCTACTGGCCGCACGGTTCGCAGATCGACGGACGCGGCTCACACTGGTACTCCAGGCAAGCCGGCCCCCCAGCCCTAGGGGTACTCCCCACCAGACGAGCAGCACCCTCGTCGCCCTGTGGAAGTGCTACCGATGATCACGCCGCTCGAGGTCTACCGTGCCAGGCGTCAGTGGCACGTCGGTTGGTTCGTCGGCTGGTCCCGCCTTCACTGCCGCAGGGCGTACTGGCAGAAGCGGGCCGAGGGTCACACACCCGGATAGCTAGAGGACGGCGCCGCGAGGGGCGACCTCGACGCTGCACACGCCTCGCCCGAACAGCACCAGCAGTCGCCCACCGTGGGTGCAGCGGAGTACCCCGGAATCCGACGCGAGCGCCGCCACGACCCGTTCGACGAGCTCCTCGTCCGCGAGCTCCTCGGCGTCCTCGTACGTGACGTCGGTGTGTTCACCACTCGTGAACCGAACGCGCAGGACGACCGCTGACATATGAGCACGGTAGACGTCGCAGCGGCCCTCGGCCAGCAACGCGCCCGCGCGCCCGGATAGCGATGGCCCCGGGGCCGCTTTCCGGCGGCGGGCGGAAGGTTCATTCGCGCCCGAAGCTGGACGAGCGGCGTGCCGGGGACGGTGACCAGGCTCATGAGCTCGCGACCGAGATTCAGACCAGCCCTCGGTTCGCCCGAACCGCGCTGGTGGACATGCAACAGCCCCCGCCAGGGAAAATCCGTGGGACTCCCAAGCGGGGGCTGCGCGAACGTGCAGGTCAGGGCCGATGCACGTCCAGTCTGTCAGATGTCGAAGTACAGCTCGAACTCGTGCGGGTGCGGGCGCAGGGCCAGCGGCGCGATCTCGTTCTGGCGCTTGTAGTCGATCCAGGTCTCGATCAGGTCAGGGGTGAAGACGCCACCCTCGAGCAGGAACTCGTGGTCGGCCTCGAGCGAGTCGAGCACCGCGCCGAGGCTGGCCGGAACCGTGTCGATGTCGGCGTGCTCGTCCGGCGGGAGCTCGTAGAGGTCCTTGTCGATCGGCTGCGGCGGCTCGATCTTGTTCTTGATGCCGTCGATGCCGGCCAGGAGCATCGCCGAGAACGCGAGGTACGGGTTCGACGACGGGTCCGGGCAGCGGAACTCGATGCGCTTGGCCTTCGGGTTCGCGCCGGTGATCGGGATACGGATGCAGGCCGACCGGTTGCGCTGGCTGTAGACCAGGTTCACCGGAGCCTCGAAGCCCGGCACCAGGCGGTGGTAGGAGTTCACCGTCGGGTTCGTGAAGGCCAGCAGCGACGGGGCGTGCTTGAGCAGGCCGCCGATGTAGTACCGCGCCACGTCGGAGAGGCCGGCGTACCCGGACTCGTCGTAGAAGAGCGGCTCGCCGTTGTTCCAGATCGACTGGTGGCAGTGCATCCCGGAGCCGTTGTCACCGAAGATCGGCTTGGGCATGAACGTCGCCGTCTTGCCATTGCGCCATGCGACGTTCTTGACCATGTACTTGAACTTCATGACGTTGTCGGCGGACTGCAGCAGCTCGTCGAAGCGCCAGTTGATCTCGGCCTGGCCGGCGGTGCCGACCTCGTGGTGCGCCCGCTCCACGACCAGCCCGGCCTTCTCCAGCTCTACGACGATCTCGTCGCGGAGGTCGCCGAAGTGGTCGTACGGAGCCACCGGGAAGTAGCCACCCTTGTACTTGACCTTGTAGCCGCGGTTGTTCTCCTCGGAGCCGGTGTTCCAGGCGCCGGCCTCGGAGTCGATGTGGTAGTAGCCCTCGTTCTGCGTGGTCGCGAAGCGCACCGAGTCGAACACGTAGAACTCCGCCTCGGGGGCGAAGAAGGCGGTGTCGCCGATGCCGGTGCTCTTGAGGTAGGCCTGCGCCTTACGCGCGATGTTGCGGGGGTCGCGGCTGTAGGCCTCACCCGTGAGCGGGTCGTGGATGAAGAAGTTGACCACGAGGGTCTTCCGCTCCCGGAACGGGTCGAGGTACGCCGTGGTCGGATCGGGGAAGAGCGACATGTCCGACTCGTGGATGGCCTGGAAGCCCCGGATGGAGGAGCCGTCGAAGTTCAGACCGTCCTCGAACACGGACGCATCGAACGACGACACCGGGACGGTGAAGTGCTGCATGATTCCGGGCAGGTCGCAGAAGCGTACGTCGACCATCTCGACGCCCTCGTCCTTGATGTACTTCAGCAGCTCGTCGGCGTTTGCGAACATTCGTCCTCCTTGGCCGCGGAAGCACGCAGCCAGATCACTTGCGAAGAATCGGCGACGCCACGCTGCATCGCACGACCGGCAACATATGTATGGGCGGTTAAGCGACCGTATCCCCTTTGTTTCGCCCGTGTAACACCTGTGGGCCGAGGATCACAGGCAGACCAGTCCACCGCCAGACCGCCGGAGGAACCAGCCCGGTAGCGTGGAGGTCGTGAGCGACTCGCCTTCCCCTGCCGCGGCCGCTGGGCCGACGTACCCGGGAGAGCGGCTCGGGCTGCCCGAGTCGGGACCCGGGTCGGTGGCGGGTTGGGGGCGCCGGTTCCTCGCCCTCGCCCTTGACTGGCTGGCCAGCGGTCTCGCCGCGGCACTGGTCTTCGGGTACCAGTGGTTCGGTGCCACGGCAGGGCAGCAGGGGTGGGTGGCCTTCGCCCCGATCCTGGTGTTCCTGTTCGAGGCGACCCTGCTGACGCCACTCCTCGGCGGGTCGTTCGGCCAGCTGCTCGCCCGGGTGGTCGTCGTACGCCTCGACGGCAGGCCGGTCAACTTCCTCCACGTCCTCCTGCGCACCCTGCTGATCTGTCTCGTCGTGCCCCCTCTGGTCTTCAACAGGGACCAGAGGGGCCTGCACGACCTCGCGGTGAACACCGTGACCCTGCGTCGCTGAGGGACCAACGCCCCTGCTCCAGGGTGTTACGCGCTTCTACCGTGGGAGACGCAGCGTTCCTCGCGCGGAGGTGAGCCATGTTCGCGAACCGAGCCGACGCCGGCCGTCAGCTTGCCCGGGCCGTCGAGCACCTGCGGGGTTCCGACACGGTGGTGCTGGGCCTCCCACGGGGTGGTGTCCCGGTGGCATACGAGGTTGCAGAGCGGCTCGGCGCGCCCTTGGACGTCATCGTCGTGCGCAAGCTCGGCGTGCCGTTCCAGCCCGAGCTCGCCATGGGGGCGGTCGGTGAGGAGGACGTCCTCGTCCTGAACTCCGAGGTGGTCCGCATGACGCACGTCAGCGAGGCGGAGATGGCCTCGGTGGAACGACGCGAACGGGCCGTCGTCGAGGAACGGGCGACCCGTTTCCGCGCGGGGCGGCCACGCATCTCCCTGAAGGGCCGGACCGCGCTCATCATCGACGACGGCGTCGCCACGGGCGCAACGGCGCGCGCAGCCTGTCACGTGGCGCGGGCGCTGGGCGCCGCCCGCGTCGTCCTCGCCGTGCCGGTGGGACCTCAGGAGGTGAAGGAGAGGTTCGCCGAGGAGGCCGACGAGGTGATCTGCCCGAACCGTCCGCACGTGTTCTACGCCGTAGGTCAGTTCTATGACGACTTCTCCCAGACCACGGACGAGGAGGTCATCGCGCTGCTCGGTCGCAGCGCGCAGGTCCGCGGCGAAGCGGTGCCGAGCACCGACGGCCGTGCTGTCGACGAGGACGTGCACATCCCGGTCGGCCAGGTCGAGCTCGAGGGCCGACTCACGGTGCCGCCGGGTGCGCTGGGAGTGGTGTTGTTCGCACACGGCAGCGGCAGCAGTCGGCACAGCCCGCGGAACCGGTACGTCGCGGCGGTGCTCCAGCAGGCCGGCATCGGAACCCTGCTCTTCGACCTGCTCACCAGCGCTGAGGAGCACGACCGGCGGCTGGTCTTCGACATCGACCTCCTCTCTGAACGCCTGATGGGCGCGACCGACTGGTTGCGCAGCCAACCCGCCGCCGCGGGGCTGTCGCTCGGGTACTTCGGCGCGAGCACGGGAGCCGCCGCGGCGCTGTCGGCCGCAGCGGGAATGGGCGAGGAGCTCGCGGCGGTCGTCTCACGCGGCGGCCGGCCGGACCTCGCCATCCCGTACCTTCACGACGTGCGGGCGGCCACTCTGCTCATCGTGGGAGGCCGCGACGTGGTGGTCCTCGACCTGAACCGCGAGGCTCAGGGCCACCTCCGCTGCGAGAACCGCCTGGCCGTCGTACCGGGGGCGACGCATCTGTTCGAGGAGCCGGGGACTCTCGACGAGGCAGCCTCGCTCGCCCGTGACTGGTTCAGCGCCCATCTGAAGCAGCCCGCTGCAGCGTGAGCTGGGCGACGTCGAGGTACGCGGCTCGGAAGCCGGCTTCGCAGTAGGCGAGGTAGAACTCCCACATCCGTCGGAACGTCTCGTCGAACACCGCACCCCGGACCGACGGCCAGTTGGCGAGGAACTGCTCCCGCCAGAGTCGGAGGGTGTGACCGTAGTGCTGGCCCATGGTGGAGATTCCGGTGATGCCGAGCGAGGTGTGTCGGTCGACGACCTCCTCGACCGCCTGGACGGACGGCAGCAGGCCACCGGGGAAGATGTACTTGTGGATCCACGTGTACGTGTCCCGCGTGGCCAGATAGCGGCGATGGTCGAGCAGGATCGCCTGGATCGCCGCCCTGCCGCCGGGCGCCAGGAGTGAGTCGATGGCGGTGAAGTAGGTCGGCCAGTACTTCTCGCCGACCGCCTCGATCATCTCCACGCTCACGACGGCGTCGAACTGCCCGGTCTGGTCGCGGTAGTCGCGCAGGGCGATCTCGACCCGGTCGGAGACAGCCGCGGCCTCCACGCGCTGCTGGGCGAGTGCTGCCTGCTCGTTCGAGATGGTGATCGTCGTGACGTGCGCGCCTCGCAGGGCCGCGCGGATGGCAAGCGTGCCCCAGCCGGTCCCGATCTCGAGTACGCGGCTGCCCGGGCCCACCGCCGCCGCGTCGAGGATGGCGTCGACCTTGCGCAGCTGCGCGGCCTCGAGGTCCGCGGTCGTGGGCGGTGGGGTGAGCGTGTCGAACAGCGCGGACGAGTACGACAGCGACCGGTCGAGGAACGCGGCGAACATCTCGTTCGACAGGTCGTAGTGCCGCTCGATGTTCCGGCGGGCCCCGTGACGGGTGTTCTCCGGGTTCAGCCCGCGGGGGAGCACCGCGTGCCTGAAGCGGTAGAAGGCGGCGGGGACGAGGTCGGTCAACCGCTCAGCGAAGGGCGTCAAGGCGTCGGCCAGATCCGTCCCCGGTGCGGATCTCCACTCACCCGCCATGTACGACTCGCCGAGGCCGATCATCGGGCTCGCCCCGAGACGCGCGAAGAACGACGCGGGATCGATGATCTCGATGGCCGGCCCGCCCCCGCCGTACACCTCTCCGGTGGAGAGCCTCACCGTGACAGGCAGCGTGCCCAGGAGGTGCTGCAGCGCGCGTTTGGCAAGCCAGGCGCGGGGCCCGTACGACGGTGGGCCCGGAGGGTCCCACGGCCGGCCCATGCCCGCTCCGGCGGAGATCTCGGGAGCGGCCACGGGGCGAGTGCTGAGTGTGGTCATGCCATACCTTTCGGAACCTGGTGCGGAGGTCGTGCGACGACGGGCAGGCGGCGTAGCCACAGCCGGATGCCGTGCAGGCGGATGAGCGCGGAGACGCGCTGCGAGGGCATCGGGTTCGCCAGGACGCGCCTGGCTGCCCTGGCCCGGCCGGCGGGCTCGAGGTCGCCGTGCACCGCCGCGGTGAACAGCGTCATGCCCTCAGGTGAGGTAAGGCAGATCGCCACCGCGACCTGCTCCTCGGTGAGCTTCGTGGTGATGTCGTAGCGGCCTTCCACGGCGAAGAACGGGGAGACGTAGAAGGCCTTGTCCGTGCTCGACCTGGTCGGTGAGGAGGAGTCCACGGGCAGCGGGTAGCAGTGCCGCTCGCCGTAGGTGTTGTGCACTTCCGCGAGGACCCCTTCGAGGCGTCCCTCGGCGTCGAAGCAGAAGAAGGTGGTCAGCGGGTCGAACACGTAGCCGAGGCTGCGTGCGTTGGCCAGCATCAGGACCCGGTGCGCCGTCCAGGCAAGCCCCTGGGCGCCGATGAACCGGCGCACCTTGACCAGCAACGGCCGGTCGTCGCCCTCGGCGAAGTGGTCGCGGGAGTTGATGGAAGCGAGGGGACGCAGCCACCGGGGGAAGGCGGCGTTCGGCTCGGCGGCATCGACCAGCCACATCGTCGTACGGTGCGAGAACTCGTACCTGAACGGCCTCAGCCGCCGGTGGTGGACCAGAGCCCGGACGCTCGCCGGGCTGCCGACCCTTGCGCTCACCACGAGACCCCCAGCGCCTCCGCGGCGGCAACGCCCGAGCGGCAACCGTCCTCGTGGAAGCCCCAGCCGTGGTACGCCCCGGCGAACGCGAGGCGATCGCTGTTGAGCGACGCTAGCCGGCTCTGGGCGGCGACGGACTCCGCGGTGTACGTCGGGTGCCGGTAGGTCATGGTCGCGACCACGTCGTGGGGAGCTGGCCCGACCTCCGGGTTGAGCGTGACGATCAGAGGCTCCGACTCGGGGTGCCCCTGAAGGCGGTTCATCCAGTACGACACCCGGGTGCGGTCGGTGGACGTGTCGCAGTCCTCGAGGCGGTAGTTCCAGCTGGCGCGGGCATGGTGGTTCGCGGGGAGGGCCGAGTCGTCACGGTGCAGCCACGCCATGTTGGTGGAGTACCCGAAGGCGCCGAGGACCCGCTGCTCCTCGACGCCGGCATCGGTGAGCAGCGCGAGTGCGTCGTCAGCATGCGTGGCGATGACCACCTTGTCGAAGTCGTGGTGCTGGTTCGATCCGCCCCCGAGCGGTCGCGCGTCGAGCTCGATGCTCTCCGGCTTGCGGCTGACCGCAGTCACGCGCATGCCGGGGCGGACCACGTCGAGGCGCCGGGTGATCGCCTGCACGTAGGACCGGGACCCGCCGACGACCGTGTGCCAGGTGGGTGCGTCACCCAGGGTGAGGAAGCCGTGGTGACGCAGGAAGGCGAAGAGGTAGGCCGCGGGGTAGGCGAGGGCTTCGGTGTGACCCATGGACCATACGCACGAGACGATGGGGAGTGCGTAGTGCGTGACGAAGTGCGAGTCGAAGCCGCGCTCGTCGAGGAAGTCGCCGTAGCTCCTCTCCGAGTCCGGGTTCTCCTCGAGGAAGGCAAGCGCGTGGCTCTGGAAAGACCGGATCTGAAGAAGCAGCCGCCAGAAGCCCGGGTCGAGCGCCCTGCGGCGCTGGGCGAAGATGCCGTTGACCTTCCGGCCGCCGGTGTAGCTGAGGCCGCAGCCGGAGCAGGAGATGTTCATGCTCATCTCCGTCGGCCTGGTGCGCACGCCGAGCTCGTCGAACAGCCGGCGCAGAAGGGGGTAGGTACGGTCGTTCAGCACGATGAAGCCGGAGTCCACCGGGACCGTGCCGGAGGCGAGCGGCACGTCGTGGGTGTGGGCGTGCCCACCGACGCGATCGTCGGCCTCGAACAGCGTCACGTGATGGGTGCGTTGGAGCAGGTAGGCGGCGGTCAGGCCGGAGATGCCTCCGCCGACGACGGCGACGGTCGGACGCTCGTCGTACGACGAGCCGGTGCTGGTGTCCTGGCGGTCCCTCATGCTTCCGGTTCGCCGCGAGACGGGAGGCGGATTGGTGCAGCTTCAGGAAGTCCGGTCGACGACCTCGAGCCGGACCCGCTTGTTGCCCTTCCCCTTGGACTCCGTGCCCGTCACGACCACGCGGCCGACCTCTGCGGTGCTGAGCACGTGCGTGCCGCCATCGGCCTGCTTGTCGAGGCCGACGATGTCGATCACGCGCAGCGGGTCGATCTCGCGCGGGATGAGGTTGGCCGCGGTGCGGATCAGGGCGTGGTCCTCGTCGGCCGTCTCGCGGCCGACGAACTCCACCAGGATCTCCCGCGCCGCGGCGATCTCGTCGTTGATCCGCCGCTCGACCTGACGGCCGAACTCGGCTGACATCGACGGGAGCGGGAAGTCGAGGCGTCCCTTGCCGGGATCCATGTTGCCGCCGGTCACGGCCACCTGGTGGTCTGCCCAGATCACGCCGCACAGGATGTGCAGCGCGGTGTGCGTGCGCATGGTCAGGTGCCGGCGCAGCCAGTCGAGCTCGCCATGAGCCTCGGTGCCCTCGCCGGGAAGGTCCTCTGCCGAGCCCGTGATGTCGAGCCAGTGCCAGATGGTCCCCGGGTCCTCGCGGTCGCGGGCGACCCGGGTCACCGCTGCGCTCCCGCCGGCCCAGCGCAGCGTTCCCAGGTCGTGCGGCTGACCGCCGCCCCCGGGGTAGAAGGCGGTACGGCGGAGGGCCACCCGCCCCTCGTCGCGGTCGGCCCGCTGCACAGTGGTCTCGAAGTCGCGGACGTAGGCATCGACGGAGAAGAGCTCGGTCTCCGCCAGGCCTGCAGGCGCACCGGCATGTGGGCGACCGGGGACGGCCATGGTCGGGCTCCTTCAGAATGGGGGTCGTCGGTTCCAACGTACGTCCGCCAGGGTCGTCCGAGTAGGCTCGTGGACGGAAGCCGTCGCCCCTCGAATGACTCGGAGGCCACCATGCGTCCCTCGTCCCGAACGCGTGTCGCTCTCGTCTCGTGCGCCGTCCCGGTCCTGCTCCTGGGTCTCGGCGCCTGTGGCACCACGGCGACGACGGCCACGTCATCTTCCGCCGACAGCGCGGCTCAGGCCTCCACGTCGACCGATCGATGGGACGAGAAGACCTTGGTCCCGGCGATGAAGGCCGCTCTCGAGAGGCAGACGTCCGTCCACGTCAGCCTGCGCACCGTCGGCGACTCACGGATGCCGATGAAGGCCGAGGGGGACGTCGCGCTCCACGGAAAGGACCATCCCGACCTCGCCCTCACCATGGACCGCACGCCCATGGGCGGAGGAGCGGAGGTGCGGGTCGTCGGCGACGTCTTGTACCTGTCGATGCCGCCCGTGACCTCAGAGGGCAAGTTCCTCGAGCTTCGGCCCGGAGACAAGACCTCGCCGTTCGGTCAGATGATGGGGCAGATGCGTGAAGATCGCCCCGAGGACCCCTTCGCGGTCTTCGAGTCCGGGCTGCGCAAGGTCGCCTACGTCGGTCAGGACACCGTGCAGGGCGAACAGCTCGGTCACTACCGACTGACGGTCGACCCGCGTGCCGTGGCCGAGGAGCACGGCATGCCGCATCGGAGCGGCATGTCCTTCGGCGGTGGCATGGGTTACGGCGGCGCGCCGCGCGCGACCTCGTTCGACGTGTGGCTCGACGACAAGGCGCTGGTGCACAGGGTGGAGATCGAGAAGCCGCGTCAGGGCTCGCTCGTCGTGGAGCTGTCCGACTGGGGCAGGCCGGTCACCGTCCAGGCTCCGCCCCGACAGGACGTCGTGAAGTACGACGGGAGCCTGTCCGGTATGCCTGGCTATTCCCGTTCTTAGCCCCCTGAACTGGCCCGAACTGTCTCTGGACACTGGCCCGTCCGGTCCCGTCGAAAGCGCCCGAACTGGGCATGGCTGTGCCTCGGGGTGACGCAGTTCACTTTTCCTCGATGCCATTTTGCGCCGCTTTCGAGGCGGGACGCACTGACATAGGGGGACACATGGCTCTTCGTTCACTGCTCAAACGCGCCGGGGCTGTCACGGGCGCGACCACCGCGCTCGTGCTCGTGACGGCTACGGCCGCATCCGCGCACCACTGCTACATCCCGATGTACAGCCTCCAGGGGCCGACGTCGTCGTCGAACTGGCTGGTCATCTCGGCCCAGCAGGGCGCGGAGATGTTCGGGATGCTCGACCCGGAGACCACGTGTGAGCAGCAGATCGACGCGGGCTACGCGGCGCTGCGGGACGCCGGGCTGCCCGTGGGCATCAAGCTGTTCGAGAAGATGACCATCGGGGAGGGCAACAACCTGAAGGGCGCCACCGAGGAAGGTCCCACCGGGAGCGGGCAGGGCTTCCTGCACAACCCGAACGGCGCGAACGGGACGGGTCTGGAGTACTTCGGGGCCGGCTCCACGCTGGCCGACGACATGCTGACGACGTTCGTCGCCGGCGCCTCGACGGTGACCTGCGACTCGTAGCCTCAGCGGCCCCGCATGTTCTGACGGGCACCCTTGAGGTTCGTCGGCATGGGGCCCTTGGGCAGCGGGATGTTCGAGCGGGTGGCGTCGAGGGCGCGAAGCCGGGCGAGGATGTCGGTGATCTCGGCCGGCTTGACCTGGCGGCCGAGCTTGGTGACGTGCTTGGTCAGCTTGGGCAGCGGGACGGCGCCCTCTTGGTTGCCGACCACGACCTCGTGGATCGGCGCCTCTGACGCCACCCGCTCGTGCTTGCGGCGCTCACCCGCCATCAGCGGCTTGAGGCGGTTCGGGTTGCCTTCGCCGACGAGGACGATTCCGGGCGGGCCGACCAGTCGGTGCACGACGTCCTGGTTGCGGTTGAAGGCGATCGCCGGCTCCAGCGTCCAGCCGCGCCGCAGCATGCCCAGGGCTGCGGCCGCGGCCCCGGGCTGGCCCTCGATCTGCGCGTAGCCGGCTCGCTGTGCACGGCGGCCGAAGATGATGAGGGCCGCCAGGACTCCGAAGAGCACCGCGGCCGGGATGTCGAGGTACCACGGGCCGGGGACCAGGAAGAAGAGCAGCGCGAACGACACGACGGCGGCGCCGAGGAACCAGGCGAGGAGCACCAGCCCGACCTTCGGGTCGTACCGCTTCGTCATCTGGTAGCTGGCGACGATCTGCTTGATGCGCCCGTTCTTCTCCGGCTTCGCGGACTTGTCTTTCCTGGCCATGGTCGTGTTGCTGCCTCGTTCGTGTCGTGGGGGAGTGGACCTAGTGTCTCAGACGGTCCGGAGCGCCCTCTCCTCAGAAGGGTCGCTGCCTTCCCGGCGGGCGATGGCCTGCTGGTACAAGCGGCCCGCGCGGTACGACGAGCGCACGAGCGGCCCCGACATGACACCCGCGAAGCCGATCTCCATCGCCTCGTCGTGCAGTTCCACGAACTCCTCCGGCTTCACCCAGCGTTCGACCGGGTGGTGACGCACTGAGGGGCGGAGGTACTGCGTGATCGTCACGAGCTCGCAGCCGGCGTCGTGGAGGTCGCGAAGCGCCTGGGAGACCTCCTCGCGGGTCTCGCCCATGCCGAGGATCAGGTTCGACTTGGTGACCAGCCCGAAGTCGCGAGCCTGCGTGACCACGTCGAGGGAGCGGTCGTAGCGGAACGCCGGCCGGATCCGCTTGAAGATCCGCGGCACGGTCTCGACGTTGTGGGCGAGCACCTCCGGACGGGACTCGAACACCTCGGCCAGGAGGTCCGGCTTGCCGTTGAAGTCCGGGATGAGGTTCTCGACGCCTGTGTCGGGGTTGAGCTCGTGGATGGCGCGCACGGTCTCGGCATAGAGCCAGGCGCCCCCGTCGGGCAGGTCGTCGCGGGCGACGCCGGTGATCGTGGCGTAGCGCAGGCCCATGGTCCGGACCGACTCGGCCACGCGCCTCGGCTCGTCACGGTCCAGCGGCTCGGGCCTGCCGGTGTCGATCTGGCAGAAGTCGCAGCGCCTGGTGCACTGGTCGCCGCCGATGAGGAACGTGGCCTCTCGGTCCTCCCAGCACTCGAAGATGTTGGGGCAGCCGGCCTCCTGGCACACGGTGTGCAGGCCTTCGGACTTCACGAGACCCTGGAGCTCGGTGTACTGGGGCCCCATCCTCGCCCTCGTCTTGATCCACTCGGGCTTCTTCTCGATGGGGGTCTGGGCGTTGCGGACCTCGAGGCGGAGGAGCTTGCGTCCGTCGGGGTTGATCGAACCCGTCGAGACGGCCCCCTGTGTGCCTTCGGCC
>DASVBF010000246.1:0-3299 GCA_036375975.1 Nocardioidaceae bacterium
TCCCCGACGGTACGACGGGCTACCGGATCAGTACCAGCGGTGAGCCTGCTTGAACTCCCACGCAGCGCAGGCCGTTCCGTAGCTGTCCCGGATGTACTCCAGACCCCACTTGATCTGGCTCACCGGGTTGTCCATGTAGTCCGACGGCAGGTTGCTGTGGGTCCCGCCCGTGAGGGCCTGGGGGATGCCGTAGGCCGTCGAGCTCGGGTTGTCCGCCGTGGGGTCCCAGTCGCTCTCGCTCGTCCAGAGCTCGTCGAGGCAGTCGAACTCGGCGGGGTCGAGGCCGTACTCCGGCATCAGCTGCCGCGCGATGTCGCGCGGGTCCTGGTCGGCGAGGTCCTCGGTGCGGGTCACCTGGCCGCCGGAGTCCTGGTCGAGGACCTCCGCCTTGTCGCGCGCCGTCCGGCGGTCGGAGCGAGACACCTCCTTGGCGCGCTGGGCACGGTCGACCAGGCTCTGGTCGACAGGCGCGTCGGCTCGCTTGGCCTGGGCGGCCGCGATGGTGGCAGAGGCGGTGTCGGCAGGAGCGTCGTTCCGCATGGCGGCACCGCTCGTGACGGCAAGTCCAGTGGCGGCAACGGCGACGCCTGAGTAGGTCACCGACTTCCGCAGACCCTTTTTGAGGGCTGGCTCAGCCGGTGCGTTCCGGTGTTTCGGAACGTACTTTGCTCTTGGCACAGTCGTTTCTCGCAGGGGTCGACTACAGGGTCTCTGTACGTCTCGGGGCGACGGACAAGTTCGTCACTCTGCCTGACTCGCCCGAACCGATCAAACCGGGACAAGCCGTTGAGAGGCACATCACGGGGGCGATTGCGTCCCAAAGGAATGCTTCCCGCGGCCCGCGGGCACGAAACCGGCTTCCCCTGTAGCGCAAGCCACAGGGGAAGCCGGTCTGGACAAGACGGGCGTAAGCCAGCCGAAACGGGTCAGACCGTGACGTGCTCCAACATCTCGGTGACCAGCGCCGCGATCGGCGAGCGCTCGGACCGGGTGAGCGTCACGTGGGCGAACAGAGGGTGTCCCTTCAGCCGCTCCACCACGGCCACCACGCCGTCGTGACGTCCCACCCGCAGGTTGTCCCTCTGGGCGACGTCGTGGGTGAGCACCACCTTGCTGTTCGCGCCGATACGCGAGAGGACCGTCAGGAGGACGTTCCGCTCGAGCGACTGGGCCTCGTCCACGATCACGTAGGCGTCGTGGAGGGACCGGCCGCGGATGTGGGTCAGCGGCAGCACTTCGAGCATGCCGCGGTCGAGCACCTCCTCGATGACCTCGGGAGAGGTGAGCGCGCCGAGCGTGTCGAACACCGCCTGGGCCCACGGCGACATCTTCTCCGACTCGCTGCCGGGGAGGTACCCGAGCTCCTGGCCGCCCACCGCGAAGAGCGGGCGGAACACCACGACCTTCTTGTGCTGGCCGCGCTCCATGACGGCTTCGAGCCCCGCGCACAACGCCATCGCGGACTTGCCGGTGCCCGCACGGCCGCCGAGCGAGACGATGCCGACATCCGGGTCGAGCAGCAGGTCGAGAGCGATCCGCTGCTCCGCGGAGCGGCCGTGGATGCCGAAGGCCTCCCGGTCCCCTCGCACGAGATGGACCTGCTTGTCGGCCTTGACCCGGCCGAGAGCGCTTCCCCGCTCGGACAGCAGCACCAGCCCCGTGTGGCACGGCAGGTCACGGGCCTGCTCCAGGTCGAGCACCCCGTCGTCGTACAGCTCGGCGACGTCGGCCCCGGAGAGCTCCAGCTCCGCCATGCCGGTCCATCCCGACTCGGGCGCCAGCTCCGCGCGGTACTCCTCGGCGTCGAGGCCCACCGCGGAGGCCTTGATCCGGAGCGGGAGGTCCTTGGAGACCAGCGTGACGGCGTGGCCTTCGTTCGCGAGGTTGCGGGCCACCGCGAGGATCCGCGTGTCGTTGTCGCCGAGCCGGAAGCCCGACGGCAGCGACTCCGGGTCGGTGTGGTTCAGCTCGACCCGGATGGTGCCGCCCGCCTCGGAGACCGGGACGGGCTCGTCGAGGCGGCCGTTGCGGACCCGCAGCTCGTCGAGCATCCGGAGGGCGGCGCGGGCGAAGTAGCCGAGCTCCGGATGGTGCCGCTTGCCCTCGAGCTCGGTGATGACCACGACGGGAAGGACCACGTCGTGCTCGTCGAAGCGGTGAAGGGCGCCGGGGTCCGCGAGCAGCACGCTGGTGTCCAGGACGAAGGTCCGGACGTCCCTGTTGACGGGCGATGTGCTCTTCCGGCGAGTGGTGGTGCTCTTGCTTGCAGCCACGGCTACTTCCCCTCCGTGGACCGGCGCACGCACTCAGCGCCCCGGCCCTAGACTCTCGCGTTGGACCGGGACCAGGCCCGAAAGTCCGAGTGCGGACCTCCGGCGTTGAGTTGGTCGTGAATGCTCACGAACGGGCCTCCCGAACGGCAGGCTTCCCCACCTGCCGTTGCTGAGACGGTACGACGGGAAGGGCCACCTCGACCAGCGACACGCCCGGATGCGGGGACAACCGGGGCAAACCGGTCTAGGCCCCGAAGCGACGCTCCCGCTCGGCGTACGCACGCAGCGCGCGCAGGAAGTCCACACGCCGGAAGTCGGGCCAGTACGCCTCGCAGAAGTAGAACTCGCTGTGCGCGCTCTGCCAGAGGAGGAACCCGCCGAGACGCTGCTCGCCGGAGGTCCGGATGACCAGGTCGGGGTCCGGCTGGCCCTTGGTGTAGAGGTGCTCGGCAATGTGCTCGACATCGATGATCCCGGCGAGCTCCTCGATGGAGGTACCTTGCGAGGCGTGCTCCTGGAGCAGCGACCGGACGGCGTCCGCGATCTCACGGCGTCCGCCGTACCCGACAGCGACATTGACGATCATGCCCTCCACGTCTCGCGTGGCGTCCGCGGCCTCCTTGAGCCGGCGGGCGGTCGCGGCGGGCAGCAGGTCGAGGGCGCCGACCGGGTTGAGGCGCCAGCGCCGCTCCTTCGCGAGGTCGTCGACGACCTCCTCGATGATCCGCAACAGCGCGGCGAGCTCGTCGGTGGGGCGGTTGAGGTTGTCAGTCGACAGGAGCCAGAGCGTGACGACCTCGACACCGACCTCCTCGCACCACTCCAGGAGGGGCGAGATGTTCGCGGCGCCGGCGCGGTGCCCGTGCTCGACGTCCATGCCGACGGCCTTGGCCCAGCGGCGGTTGCCGTCGAGCATCACGCCGACGTGCCGGGGGATCTGGTCGGTCGGGAGGCGGCGTACGACGCGCGCCTCGTAGGCCGGGTAGAGGACCCGCCTCAGCCCGTTCTTCCAGTCGACCACGGTCC
>DASVBF010000257.1:0-2262 GCA_036375975.1 Nocardioidaceae bacterium
TGGGCGACCCAGATCCGTGCGGTGAGCCGGTCCCCGCCGGGCAGACCGACCGAGATCTGCGCCGGGGTGCCGTCCTCCTCACGCAGCACGGAGAGCGGGAGGCCGTCGGGGTCGAGGATCGGGTAGGTGTCCTCCTGCCACCCCTCGCGGGAGAGCGACTGCTGGAAGTACCCGTGGCGGTAGAGCAGCCCGACACCGACGATCGGGACGCCGAGGTCGCTCGCGGTCTTGAGGTGGTCTCCCGCCAGGATGCCGAGCCCACCGGAGTACTGCGGAAGGACAGCGGTGATGCCGAACTCCGGCGAGAAGTAGGCGATCGAGCGAGGCGCCTGCTCCCCCAGCGACTGGTACCAGCGGGCGCCGGTGACATAGGCCTCGAGGTCCGAGCGGGCTGCGTCGAGGCGGCCGAGGAAGTCCTCGTCCCTGGAGAGCTCCTCGAGCCGATCCGCGGAGACCGACCCCAGCAGGCGCACCGGGTCGTGACCGGACGAGCTCCACGCCTCCGCGTCGATGGAGGCGAAGAGGTCCTGGGTCTCGGGGTGCCAGGACCATCTGAGGTTCTGCGCGAGCTCGCCGAGAGCGGCGAGACGGTCGGGAAGAACAGGACGAACGGTGAAACGGCGGATAGCTCTCACCCTCGGGACCATACCCAGAATGGATCGTTCCAACTACCTGGCCCCCGGCGTTCTGGACCAGGGGGCCACGTAACCCGCTGACTGGGTGGCCCGTTAGAGCAGCGTCCGCGTCCACGAAGACCGCCCCGCGCCAGAGAGTCACACCATGGCCTTGAACCCCCGAGCTGCCCGCGCCGCAACGGCATTGGCCGCAGCCACAGTCATCGTGAGCTTGGCCCAGATTCCGGCCGGCGGCGTCGTCGCCGCCGAGAACGAGCCCTCCGGTGCTCACCACGTCGTCACGTGGGGCGACTCACCGGTCGCACTCCCCGACCTCGACCTGCGCGGCACCGCGTTGCCGACCTCCACGCAGCGTCGAGCAGCCGCGTCACTGGAGGACACCAGCGGGGCGTACGTCCGGTGGAACGGCTTCGGCACCCCGTCCTCGATCCTCGCTCCGGACGGGGACCTCGGGCCGGCCACCGGCAGCGACGCGGTCGCCGCCGCGCGTAGCTGGCTCCAGGCACACCGAGCGGTCCTCGGTCTGAGCAGCGACCAGGTCACCGGCCTCGAGCTCGTCTCCGAGCAGAGGCTTGCGAACAGCTCGGCACGCGCGGTTCTCTTCCGGCAGACCTTCGGGGACCTTTCGCCTGCCCTGGGCAGCATGGTCACCGTCGGTGTGGCGAACGGCCGCGTCGTCTACCTGTCCTCCTCCCTGACCCGCTCCGCAGCCACCACTCCAGATGCTCCCGGGCTCACCCCCGTCCAGGCCTGGCAGATCGCCGCGAGCAGCGTGGGGCGGGACACGCCGCTGTCCGCGATCAACGACACCGTCAAGGACGGCTGGACCCGCCTGAAGGTCGAGGGCTTCGCCCAGGAGCAGCAGGTCCGTCTGCGTGCGCTGGCACTCGCTGACGGCAGCGTCCGCCCCGTCTTCGAGACCAACGTCGTCGACTCCCGGGGCGGGAAGGCGCTCGCCTACACGCTCATGGTGGACGCCGCGAACGGAGAGGTGCTCTATCGCGAGAACAAGGTGGAGCACGTCACCGCTCCCGCCACGGAGGGTGCGACCCCGATGCAGGGCAGCATCACCGCTACTGCATGCGGCCCCAAGCACGCCTTCGCGCTGACCGACGACAAGACCAAGCAGATCGTGGTCACCGCGAGTGCGGCCAACCCCGCCAACGACATAGTCGTGAAGATCTTCGGCCCCGACGGACAGGTCCTGACCACCGGCGACCTGGGCACGAGTCCCGAGACCGCAACGTACAGCGCAGACAAGATCCCGGCGGGGAAGTACACCGCTCAGGTCTGTCCGTTCGCCGACCCCACTGCGCCGTTCACCGCCCCGGGGGACTACGTCGGGACGATCACGACGTCCGACCAGGAGACACCGGCCGCCAACGCGCCGTACCCGCCGAGGTGGTCCTACTTCGCCGCGAACCCCGACCTGAGCTACTCCGCGACCCAGGTGCCGAGAAACCGGGTCACCGGCTGCTGGGAGACGAGCTACCAGGGTGACCGTGTCGCCGGCTGCGACACGCCTCCTGGCAGCCTGCGCAACCTCGCCTCCAGGGGACCCTGGGACGTCGACTTCCTCACAGGGCTGCCGACGCTCACCACGGCGGGGAACAACGCACGGACGCGT
>DASVBF010000289.1:0-2524 GCA_036375975.1 Nocardioidaceae bacterium
CGACGACCTCGATGTCGACTCGCTCTCGATGGTCGAGGTCGTCGTCGCGGCCGAGGAGAAGTTCGACGTGAAGATCCCCGACGACGAGGTCAAGAACCTCAAGACCGTCGGTGACGCCGTCGCCTTCATCGAGCGCGCCCAGAACGGCGGCTGACCAAGTACGGCTGAGCAGACAACCGCTGCGAGAGAACGGATGAACCCATGACTCGAGTCTTCGTGACCGGGCTCGGCGCGACCTCACCGGTCGGCGGCGATGCACCCAGCACCTGGGACGCGCTCCTGGAGGGGCGCTCGGGCGTCCGGACCATCGAACAGGAGTGGGCCCAGCAGCTGGGCACGACCATCGCCGCGGAGGTCGCCGTCGACCCGCTCGACGTGCTCGACCGGGTCAAGGCCCGTCGCCTCGACCGGTCCGGCCAGCTCGCGCTGGTCGCCGCGCTCGAGGCGTGGGCCGACTCCGGCCTCGCCGAGGAGGGCGCAAAGGTCGAGTCGGAGCGGCTCGGCGTCGCCATGGCCTCGGGCATCGGTGGCGTGCAGACGCTGCTGAGCAACTACGACAGCCTGAACCTCAAGGGCCCCCGGCGCGTGTCGCCGCTGGCGATCCCGATGCTGATGCCGAACTCCCCGGCCGCGAACATCGGTCTCGCCATCCGGGCCCAGGCCGGTGTCCATACACCGGTGTCCGCCTGCGCCTCGGGCAACGAGGCGATCGCGTTGGGCATCGACATGATCCGGCTCGGCCGGGCCGACGTCGTCGTGGTCGGCGGCACCGAGGCCGCCGTCCACCCGCTGCCGATGGCGGCGTTCGGTCAGATGAGGGCCCTGTCCAAGCGCAACGACGATCCCACCGCCGCCTCGCGTCCGTGGGACAAGGGTCGCGACGGCTTCGTGCTCGGCGAGGGCGCCGCAGCCCTCGTCCTCGAGTCCGAGGAGCACGCACGGGGCCGCGGCGCGAAGGTGTACGCCGAGGCCGCCGGCGCCGGCATCACCGCCGACTCCCACGACATCGCCCAGCCCGACCCCGTCGGACGCGGCGCCACCCGGGCGATGGTCATGGCGCTGCACGAGGCTGACATGCGCCCCGACGAGGTGGTGCACATCAATGCGCACGCCACCTCGACCCCGCAGGGCGACCTCGCGGAGGCCACGGCGATCAAGAACGCGCTCGGCGATGCGGCGGGCTCCGTGGTGCTCACCTCCACGAAGTCCATGACCGGCCACCTCCTCGGAGCCGCCGGGGCTCTGGAGTCACTCTCCACGGTCCTCGCGCTCCACCACCGGATCGTGCCGGCGACGATCAACCTCGAGGACCCGGAGGACACCGGCCTCGACATCGCCACCGAGCCACGCAAGCTCGGGGACGGCCCGATCGCCGCCTTGAACAACTCCTTCGGCTTCGGCGGCCACAACGTCGCCATCGCCTTCCGCAGCGTCTGACCGACGCACCACCCACAGGAGCCACCGCATGACCGTCACCGCCCCGCCCGCCACGGGCAAGCCCGCCAAGCTGCCCCGCGAGCAGGACCCGCGCAACCCGAACCACCGGCTCGCGGCGCTCCTCGACGAGGGCACCCTGGAGCTGATCACGGAGGACGACGGCAGCGGGATGCTGGCGGCGGTCGGCAAGGTGCGGGGCGCTCCCGTGGTCGCGTTCTGCTCCGACGCCACGGTCATGGGCGGTGCCATGGGCGAGGTGGGCTGCAAGGCCGTGGTCCACGCCTACGAGCGGGCGCTGGCCGACCACGTCCCTATCATCGGCCTGTGGCACTCCGGTGGCGCCCGCCTCGCCGAGGGCGTGCTGTCCCTGCACGCGGTGGGGCAGATCTTCCACGTGATGACGCAGGCGTCGGGGGTCATCCCGCAAATCTCCGTCGTGCTCGGCCCCGCCGCTGGTGGTGCTGCCTACGGGCCCGCCCTCACCGACGTGGTGGTCCTCGGACCGGAGGGGCGGATCTTCGTGACCGGGCCGGACGTGGTCCGGTCCGTCACGGGCGAGGACGTGGACATGCTGCGCCTCGGTGGCCCGGAGCCGCACGGCAGGCGGTCGGGCGTCGTACACGTCCTCGCCGATTCCGAGCAGGAGGCCCTCGACCGCGCACGCGGCGTGGCGCACCTCCTCGGCGCCCAGGGGTCCCTCGAGCTCGGCTCCGTCGCCGACGTGGACCTCGCCGACATGCTGCCGGAGTCGAAGAAGCGGGCGTACGACGTGCACCCCCTCGTCGAGGCCGTCCTCGACGAGGGCACCAGCCAGGAGCTCCACGCCAAGTGGGCGCCCAACATCGTCACCACGCTCGGCCGGTTCGGCGGCCGGACCGTCGGGGTGATCGCGAACAACCCGCTGCGCCTCGGCGGCTGCCTCGACTCGCTGTCCGCGGAGAAGGCGGCCCGGTTCGTGCGCATGTGCGACGCGTTCGGCGTGCCGCTCGTCGTCCTGGTGGACGTGCCCGGCTACCTCCCCGGAGTCGGACAGGAGTGGGACGGTGTCGTACGCCGGGGCGCCAAGCTGCTGCACGCCTTCTCGGAG
>DASVBF010000334.1:0-19165 GCA_036375975.1 Nocardioidaceae bacterium
GGCGTCCTGACGCCGACGGGCACCTGGTGCGAGGACGCCTGGCTGGTCACGTCCGCGCTGATCCGGGAGACCCGCCGGCTGAAGTTCCTCGTCGCCTTCCGGCCCGGAGTGACCAGCCCGACCCTGTCGGCGCAGATGGCCGCCGCGTTCCAGCGGATCTCGGGCGGGCGGCTGCTGCTGAACGTGGTGACCGGAGGTGAACCGACCGAGCAGCGTCGCTTCGGGGACCACCTCAGCCACGCCGAGCGCTACGCCCGCACCGACGAGTTCCTGTCGGTGGTTCGCGGCGCCTGGACGCAGGCACCGTTCGACTTCGACGGTGAGCATTACCAGATCGAAGGGGCCGAGATCCGCGGGGACATCGACCCGCTGCCGCAGATCTACTTCGGAGGCTCCTCGGCGCCGGCGGGGCCGGTGGCGGCAAGGCACGCCGACGTGTACCTCACCTGGGGCGAGCCACCGGAGCAGGTCGCAGAGAAGATCGCCTGGATCCGCGGCCTTGCCAAGACGCAGGGCCGCGACATCCGGTTCGGCCTGCGCATCCACACGCTCTCGCGCGACACGAGCGAGCAGGCCTGGCAGCAGGCGCAGTGGCTTCTCGACGGTGTCGACCCCAGCGCCATCGAGAAGGCGCAGGCGGTGCTGGCGAAGAGCGAGTCGGTGGGGCAGCGCCGGATGCGCGCCCTCCACGGGGGGCGCAGCTCGTTCGCGTCGGCCCACGACCTCGAGATCGCACCCAGCCTCTGGTCCGGCGTGGGCCTGGTCCGCGGCGGGGCCGGCACCGCGCTCGTCGGCAGTCACAACGAGGTCGCCGACCGGCTCGAGGAGTACCACCGGATCGGGATCGACGAGTTCATCCTGTCGGGGTACCCGCACGTGGAAGAGGCGTACTGGTTCGCCGAAGGCGTGATGCCGCTGTTGCGAGCGAAGGGGATCTACGGGCCCTCCGCAGAGGCGGACGACCTGGAGCGCACCGCGTAGGAGCTCCATGCGCCGACACCCGGGACGGCCCGGTGAGTGCACAGATGTAGCGCTCGCCGGGCCGTCGTCCTGTTCCCGAGGCCGCATCGTCGGTCGGCTCTCGACCTGAGCTGCGTCACGATGAGGTCATGGCCACGACTCGAGCCAGGCGGCACCTGAAAGCGCCTCGCGCGGCCGTCTACGCGGCACTGGTCGACCCCGAGGCGATCGCCCGGTGGAAGGTGCCCGCGGGGATGACCTGCCAGGTGCACGAGTTCGAGAGCCGGGAAGGGGGCAGGTATCGCATCTCGCTCACCTACGACGCACCCGACCGGGCCGGGAAGACCAGCGCGCACACCGACACCTATCACGGCCGGTTCCTCAGGCTCGTGCCTGAGGAGCTGGTCGTCGAGGTGGATGAGTTCGAGACCGAGGACCCGGCTCTCCGCGGAGAGATGACGATCACGATCACCCTCGCCGACGCGGACGGGGACACCGACCTCGTCGCCGTGCACGAGGGGCTGCCCCCTGGTGTCTCGCCCCACGACAACGAGGTCGGCTGGACCCAGTCTCTGGCCAGGCTCGCGGAGCTCGTCGAGGCCGGTTGAACCGGTGCCCAAAGCCCTCTCGGTACTGGGCGATGTCTAGGCCGCCGTACGGGCCCGGTGCTAACTTACCGACGAGTCACCAAGGAGTCGCGATGTCCGAGCTGCTGGACCCGATGAAGAACCCGGTGACGTACGCAGTGCCCTTCTTCTTCCTCACCATCGGCATCGAGCTCGCCGCGCTCAAGTGGCTCGACCACGACGATGGCGTGACCGGCTACCTGCGCAAGGACGCGAGCACCAGCCTGCTCATGGGTCTCGGCTCGCTGTTCTTCCTCACGGCGCTGAAGGTCGGCACCTTCTTCATCTACACCGCGATCTACGTGCACGCCGCGCTGTGGCAGCTGCCGACCGGTACCTGGTGGTACTGGGTCGCGATGATGCTGGGGCTCGACCTCGCCTATTACTTCCAGCACCGGTTCGTGCACCGTGTGCGCATCGGCTGGGCCGCGCACCAGGCGCACCACTCGTCGGAGTACATGAACTTCGCGACGGCGCTTCGGCAGAAGTGGAACCCCTGGTTCGAGTTCTTCTTCTGGCTTCCGCTGCCGTTCCTGGGCTTCGCGCCCTGGACGATCTACGTCGCCTTCTCGTTCAGCCTGATCTACCAGTTCTTCGTCCACACGGAGCTGATCGACAAGCTTCCACGACCGGTCGAGCTCGTCTTCAACACGCCATCGCACCATCGGGTGCATCACGGCTCGGACCCGGAGTACCTCGACAGGAACTACGCCGGCATCCTCATCGTCTGGGACCGGATGTTCGGGACGTTCGCCGCGGAGAAACGGCGTCCGACGTACGGACTCACCAAGCCGGTCGGGACGTACAACATCCTCAGGCTGCAGTACGGCGACTACGCCGCGATGGTCCGCCAGGTCCGCCAGGCCCGGCGCTGGCGCCACAAGCTCGGCTATCTGTTCGGCCCGCCTGGTTGGGAGCCCGAGCGCTGAGAAGTCTGGACTGACGCGAAGAGTCCATTGCGTGTGGCTGCACGGCGGTCCCAGCATGGAGGGACACGCGTGGGCGACGAGTGACGTCAGGAACCTGTTGACGGGCTCCGCCCGACTGCGACTGGAGGGGGGTCGCCGATGAGCCCGGACGTGCAGGCGACGCGGAAGGACGGGGCCGTCGGAGCTGCCAATGGCGAACGCGCCGGACTGCGGTTGGCCGGGGCGCTGATGGCCGGCGGGTGGCTCGCCACGATGGCTGCGACCTTCTTCCACCCGAGCGGCGCCGAGGACGACCACGAGGTGACCTTCGCGAAGTATGCCGAGAGCGACTCATGGGTGGCAGTGCACCTCGTCCAGTTCGTCGGAGTGCTTGTGGCGATGGCCGGCCTGCTTGTTCTCTACCGGGTCCTCGGCGCGGGCGGGCGGCCCCCACTGCTCGCGCACCTCGCGGCAGCGGCGACGGTCGCCACCGCGGCGATCTGGGCCGTGCTGCAGGGCCTCGACGGCGTCGCCCTGAAGCAGGCGGTCGACGCATGGGTCGGCGCGTCCGGGGCGGAGAAGCCCATCCGCTTCGCCGATGCTGAGACGGTGCGGTGGCTTGAATGGGGGTTCCAGAGCTACTTCCGCCTGCTGCTCGGGCTCAGCTTCGCGCTCTTCGGCGCAGCGATCCTGACCGGCCGCCTGGTTGCCGGCTGGCTCGGCTGGGCGGCTGTCCTTGCCGGACTGCTCTCTGTGACGATCGGCATCGACGTGGGCTACAGCGGTCTGGAGAGCGGGCTGCAGGACACCGTCGGCATCACTTTCCTGCTCGTGGGGCTGGTCTTCGCGCTCGGTCTGCTCACCAGCGGGGTGGGCGAGCGCTGGAGGCCCACGGTCCGGGCGTAGGAGCGAGCAGCCTCGGCGGCGCCTCAGGCGCTGAGGATCTGTTCCCGCAGGATGTCCGCGTGCCCGCAGTGCTGAGCGAGCTCGCGCAGCATGTGGAAGTACACCCATCTGAGCGGGAGTGGGCCACGGCGGTTGCCCCGGACGATGTCGTCCATGCCCAGGGTCGAGGTCGCGCGACGGGATGCCTCACAGGCCTCGCGGTGTGCTCTCTGGACCGAGGCGACCGTGTCGTCGTCCTCGAGGACGAACGAGTCGTCAGGCGTCGCCGGGATCCCGATCTCGGCCCGCGAGCGACAGGTGACGGCTTCGTCGAACCAGACCTTCTCGACGAAGGTCGCGTGCTTCACCAGGCCGAGCAGCGTGGTCCGCGAAGGAACCAGCGAACGGCGTGCCTGTTCCTCGGTCAGCCCGTCGAGGCAACCGTTGAGCGCAGCGCGATGCTCGTCGAGGAACGCCTCGAGCTGGGCCTGAGCGGGCTGGTCGATGACGTCTATGGCGAAGGTCGCGGGGAGGGAGGACACGTGCGAAGCCTAAACGGGGCGTCGAGGCGGCAATGCGGCGTTACTCTCCGACCATGCGCAGAGTCCTGCCCCTGCTGGCTGCGGTCGTCGTCAGGAGACTGCTCCGGCGCGAGGAGCCGGAGGGCTCCTGAGACCGCAGAACGGCCGTGGGCTGTTCAGTGCTGGTGCTTTGCGTACGTCGGCGCGATGCCGAAGTCCACGACCACGCAAGGAACGTCACCCACGACCCAGGCGTCGTGGCCAGGGTCGATCCGGACCGCTTCGTCAGGACCACATTCGCCCTCGGTCCCGTCATCCATCCGGATCGCCATCCGCCCCGAGAGGACGTAGAGCAGGTGCGGCGACTGACAGGACTCGGTCCCCGCAATGGGTCCGAGGTGCTCCTTCCAGTGCCAGCCCGGCTCGAACCTTCCCTTGATGACCGTCTTGCCGCCGAGCGTGACGACGAGCCCCTCGCCCTTGTCGACGAACGGCCGCTTGTCCTCCGGTGAGCCGAAGCCCTTGACCTCCATGCCAGTCATGTTTCCTCCCGTGGGATCAGGCCCCCGTCCGACACGACGCTAGGGCCGGGAGCCCGCAAGCGCATGACTCATACGGGCTCCTCCCTTCAGACCAGAGAAGGCTCGTCGGTCCCTGCGTCAAAGATCCGCTTCGCGCACGTTAGGGCCGCGTCAAGAGGCATCGAGTTCGCGCCCGCGCGGCTGACCATCAAGGCATGCCTCAAACTACGTCGTTGGTTTCGGCCCTCACCCGGGATGCAGGTGGTCGGCTCTTCGGGGTCTTCTGGGGCAGCCTGGTGATGATCGATCTCGCGACAGTCACCCATGCGCCGAGCGATGTGGGAACCGGTGGCGTCGTGCTCGTGGTCGTCGCCGGCAGCTGGCGGCAGACGACTCCTACCGTGCTGGCCGCGGCGGGGATGGGCTGGTTGTTCGTGAACGGCTTCCTCGTGAACCGGCTCGGAGAGCTCAGCTGGGACGGGCTTCCCGATCTCGGCCGCTTGGTGCTGTTCGCCGCAGTCGCCTGGGCCGCCAGCCGAACGGGCGATCTTGACGGCTTCTTGACGCGCGTCCGTGAGAGGCGTCGCTCAGCACGGGTACCTTCCCGCGATGCGCCGGGGCATCCCGGTCAGTCGGTAGGGCGGGAGAGACATGCAGCTGGCCGTTGAGGCGCCACCTCGAAACGATCGTGAGAGTTCGCTACGTTCGTGGCTCCTGAAGGGTGGTGAACCGTACTCGGCCCATCCGGGGCCGCATGCCGAACCGCGCCACACGGAGCGACAGCACCCGTGGTGGAAGGTGATGTGCCTGACGGGTGTCGACTACTTCTCCACCCTCGGCTACCAGCCGGGGATCGCGGCCCTCGCGGCGGGCATGCTCGCTCCGGTCGCGACCTTGGTGCTCGTCGCCCTCACCCTGTTCGGCGCGCTTCCGGTCTACCGTCGGGTGGCCGCTGAGAGCCCACGCGGCGAGGGCTCGATCGCCATGCTGGAACGGCTGCTGAGCTTCTGGAAGGGCAAGCTCTTCGTCCTCGCGCTACTCGGCTTCGCGGCGACCGACTTCCTGATCACGATGACGCTGTCGGCGGCGGACGCCACTGCGCACATCGTGGAGAACCCACACGTCCACGAGATCGCCCACGGTCACGAGGTGGCGATCACGCTGGGCCTGCTCGCGGTTCTGGGTGCGATCTTCCTCCGAGGGTTCACCGAGGCGATCGGGTTGGCGGTCGTGCTGGTGGCGACGTACCTCGTCCTCAATCTCGTCGTCATCGCGGTGGGGTTGGTGCACATCGCCACTGACCTGTCGCTCGTCCATGACTGGACCTCCGCGCTCGGCACCCAGCACGGAAACCCGCTCGCCATGGTTGCGGTCGCGCTGCTGGTCTTCCCGAAGCTGGCACTCGGCCTGTCCGGTTTCGAGACCGGTGTCGCCGTCATGCCGCACGTCGAAGGCGCCGTCGGCGACACGGAAGAACGACCGGTCGGGCGGATTCGCGGCACGAGGCGCCTCCTGACCACCGCAGCCGTGATCATGAGCGTCTACCTCGTGAGCAGCAGCCTGGTGACGACCCTGTTGATCCCGCAGGAGGCGTTCGAGCCGAACGGTGCAGCCAACGGTCGAGCCCTCGCCTACCTCGCACACCAGTACCTCGGGGGCGCGTTCGGGACCGTGTACGACCTCTCGACGATCGCGATCCTCTGGTTCGCGGGGGCGTCCGCGATGGCCGGGATGCTCAATCTCATTCCGCGCTACCTGCCGCGCTACGGCATGGCGCCCCAGTGGGCGCGGGCCGTCCGGCCGTTGGTGCTGGTGCTGACCGGGATCGCGTTCCTGATCACCTGGATCTTCAAGGCGTCCGTGGACGCCCAAGGTGGGGCGTATGCAACCGGGGTCCTGGTCCTCATCACCTCAGCGGCCACGGCGGTCACCATCGCGGCGCGAAAGGCCGGGGAGGCCAAGCTGATGACCGCCTTCGCCGCGATCACCGTCGTCCTCGTGTACACAACCGTCAGCAACGTGATCGAGCGGCCGGACGGCGTGAAGATCGCCGCCTGCTTCATCGCGGGGATCATCGCCGTCTCGATCGTCTCCCGGGTCAAGCGCTCCTTCGAGCTGCGAGTGACCGACGTTGTCTTCGACGACAGTGCCGGGATCTTCCTCAGGGACTGCGCTCGCAGGACGATCAGGCTGATCGCCAACGAGCCGGACGAGCGGGACGCCGCCGAGTACCGGAACAAGATCCTGCAGAACCGCGCCGACCACGACCTGCCTCGCGAGGAGGACATCATCTTCGTGGAGGTCACGGTGACCGACCCGTCCGACTTCGAGACGCGCCTCGAGGTCCACGGGGAGGTGATGAGCGGTCAGTACCGCGTCCTCACCGTCGAGTCATCCTCCGTCCCCAACGCGCTTGCCGCTCTGGCCCTGAAAGCGCGCGACGAAACCGGTGCAATCCCGCACATCTACTTCGAGTGGACCGAGGGGAACCCGCTCGCCAACCTGCTCCAGTTCATGCTGTTCGGCGTGGGCGAGGTTGCTCCGGTGACCCGCGAGGTGCTTCGCCGTGCCGAACCGAGGCGTCGGAGGCGACCACACGTCCATGTCGGCTGACAGGGCGGACACTGGTGTCATGAGCGCGTCAGGCAAGCGTGGACGCCTACGCACCTACCTCGCCGCGGCGCCGGGAGCCGGGAAGCGGCTGGGGGCTAGGCGTGTTGCCGTGGGATGGATCCTGGCCCTGGCGGGTCCGGTCGGGCTGACGGCGCTTCTCGTCACGCCGTCCCACCGGTCGGGGCCGTCCTTCGAAGCGCTGTCGCTCCTGGCCATCACCGTGGGGTGCGCCCTCGTCGGGGGCCTGTGGCCGGCCCTTGCCTGTGCCGTGGTCAGCACCGTGCTGCTGAACTACTTCTTCACACCGCCCCTCCACACGCTCACCATCGCGGACAGCCGGAACTTCGTGACTCTCCTGCTCTTCCTGGCCGTGGCCGTTGGCGTGGCCTCCGTGGTCGACCGTGCCGCCAGGCGGAGCATCCTGGCCGAGCAGGCCCGTCGGGAGGCGGACACCTTGAGCATGCTCAACCACACCCTGCTCAGCTCAGACCAGAGTGTGCACACGACGCTCGAGCTGGTCTGCGCGACGTTCGGCATGCGGTCGGCGTCGCTGCTGGAGGAGGACGGCCGGGGAGGCTGGCTGGTCAGGGAGTTCGTGGGAGCCTTCCCCCCGACCGAGCCTGGGGCCGGGGACGTGGAGACTGAGGCGACAGGCTCCCTGCGTCTGGTGCTCAGCGGGCACGAGCTCTCCGCCCAGGACCTCCGGGTGCTCTCCGCGTTCGCGACCCACCTGTCGGTCGCACTGGAGCGGGAGGAGATGGGGCGTCGCGAGGCGGCCGCCCGCCAGGCCGAGGAGGGAGACCGGATGCGAAGTGCGCTGCTCGCTGCCGTCTCGCACGACCTGCGCACGCCGTTGGCCGGCATCAAGGCCGCTGTCTCGACGCTCCAGACCCCCGGCATCGAGTGGAGCGACGCCGACCGGGCCGAGCTCCTCGCCGCGATCGACCACTCGTCCGACCGTCTCCAGTCCATCGTCACGAACCTGCTGGACATGAGTCGGCTCCAGACGGGGATCGTTCACCTCGAGGTCCAGGAGGTCGGCCTGGACGATGTCGTGTTCCGCGCGGTGGACAGCGTCGTGGACCCCGGGAGCGTCGACATCGACCTTCCGGTCGATCTCCCCGACGTCAGGGTCGACGCCGCCTTGCTGGACAGGGTGATTGCCAACCTCGTGCAGAACGCCGCGCGGCACTCGCCGCCGGGTTCGCAGGCGAGGGTCATGGCCGTCGCGCAGGGAGACCGCGTCCAGCTTCGGGTCATCGACCATGGGCCCGGGGTGTCCGACCCCCTCAAGGGGCGGATGTTCCAGCCCTTCCAGCGGCTCGACGACAGGCACACCGGCACCGGGGTCGGCCTCGGTCTGGCCGTCGCGAAGGGTCTCACCGAGGCGCTCGGTGGGGCGCTGACTGCGGAAGACACACCAGGTGGAGGCCTCACCATGGTGGTCGAGCTTCCCTGTGCGTCCCCGGGCCCGGCACCTGTCGAACAGGAACGGGGGTGACGCAATGACCCAGGTCCTCGTCGTAGACGACGAGGTCGCGATCCTCCGGACGCTGTCGATCAGCCTGCGCGCGCACGGGTTCGACGTACTCACCGCCGCCGACGGTCGTACGGCGATGGAGGCATGCCGAGAGGACAAGCCCGACCTGATGATCCTCGACCTCGGACTTCCCGATGTCTCGGGGGTCACCGTCCTTCGCGAGCTGCGCGAATGGAGCAGCATGCCGGTCATCGTGCTCTCGGCACGACAGGACGCCACCGACAAGGTGGAGGCGCTCGACGTGGGCGCCGACGACTACGTCACCAAGCCGTTCGGGATGGAAGAGCTCATGGCCCGGGTCCGCGCTGCGGTACGCCGATCAGCAGTCGACGAGGTGCCCGAGGTGGTGACTCCGACCTTCCGGATCGACCTCTCCGCCAAGCGTGTGTGGCGGGAGGGGAGCGAGGTGCGGCTGACCCCCACCGAGTGGGGGCTCCTGCAGGCGTTGGTCAACCGCCCCGGCCAGCTGGTCTCTCAGCGGCAGCTCCTGCACGAGGTGTGGGGGCCGAACTACGGCTCGGAGACGAACTACCTCCGCGTCTACATGGCCAACCTGCGCCGAAAGCTGGAGCCGGACCCCGCGCGCCCCCGGCACTTCATCACCGAACCGGGGATGGGCTACCGCTTCGTCACCTGACAGTGCGGCGCCGCCGTAGGCTGCGCGGCAGGGTCCAAGAGGAGGGTCGATGGCACCAGACGATGTATGGCACACGATCCACGCGGAACGCGGAGCGTTGGCCGACGACCTGGACAACCTCAGCGGTGCGCAGTGGCGCACGCCCTCGCTGTGCCGGCCCTGGACGGTGCACGAGGTCCTGGGCCACCTGACGGTCACGGCCAAGATGACGCCGCCCAGGTTCTTCCTCCAGTTGGCCTCCTCCGGCTTCCGTTTCCATGCGATGAGCGCTCGCGGGGTTGCCGCCGAGACCTCGGGCACGCCTTCGCAGACGTTGGGGGAGTTCCGGTCGCACGTCAACGACAGCACCGCACCCCCAGGACCGGTCGACACGTGGCTCGGCGAGACGCTGGTGCACGCAGAGGACATCCGCCGCCCGCTGGGGATCGCGCACGACTATCCGATGGAGGCGTTGGTCAGGGTCGCTGACTTCTACCGGAAGTCCAACCTCCTGATCGGCGCCAAGAGACGGATCGCGGGGGTGACCCTGCGCGCCACGGACGTGGACTGGTCGGCGGGAACGGGGCCGGAGGTGAGTGGCCCACTGCTGTCGCTGGTCCTGGCGATGACCGGACGCCCGGCCGCGCTGTCCGACCTCTCCGGCCAGGGTCTCGCCACGTTGTCCTCGAGGATGCCCTGACAACACGACGCTGCCTCCCTGAGTGGCGCGGCTGAAGCACAGCGAAGGGTGTCGAGACGCATCCGTCATGTGAACGCGCTCGACACCCTTCTCGCATCGGTACCCGGCTTGTCAGGCGGCCGGCGCCGGCGGGGCGTGCGGGGGCCGGCTCGTGACCGTCTCCTCCGACGGCATCAGGACCCACAGGATCGGGTAGATCAGGATCTGGCTGCCGGGGATGACCATGAGCAGCAGCACGAAGAGAATCCGCGCGGTCCACGGTGCGATGCCGAAGCGACGGCCGAGGCCGGCACACACGCCCCCAAGCACCCGCCCCTCCTGGGGTCGGACCAGACCCTGCCGGGCGAAGCTCTGGTGGATGTCGTTCATGACTGCTGCACTTCCTTCAGGTTGATGTCGAGGGCGTTTCCCTGACACCTCTACTGTGTGCCGGACGAGGGCACCGGCACATCGGGTGCAGCCCTGACTCGACCCTCGAATGTCCGGCCCGAGCCCTCAGGGTCCGCCCGTGGGGCCACTCGTATCGGTCCCGACCTAGGAACCGTCGGGAGTGACGGGTTGCGCACGGTCAACCTGCCCGCCTTGCGCCTCCCGGACGTACCTGCCGCCGCCGAGCAGCGCGGTCAAGCCGAGCACTCCGGCCGGCGGCAGCGTGACGAGGGCGGGCAGCTGGTAGCGCCACGAGAACAGGTACAGGTCGGCTGACAGCAGCAGCCCCGCGCCCACCACGACCCACAGCAGGCAGGCCATGCGCTGACCGGACCTTCCGGCACGGCCGAGCCCCAGCGCGCCGGCCACCCCGAGCACGAGACCGGCCAGGAGCACCGGCCCGGGCGTGTACCCCACGCTCAGCTGGTACCTCCGCAGGAGCCGGGCTTTCGCCACGTCGGTGGACGGACCGGACCCGCCCCACCGATCTACGACCTCCGGGGTGCTGGCGTTCCACTCCCCCCGGTGGGCGCTGAACCGCCATCGATCGATCGGAAGCTCGTCCTCCCCGCGCGAGCGTCCCCACTCGGTGAACGGCCGCACGAACGTCGCCCCGACGGCTCGCGCCACGTCCAGCGGCTGGTGCCGCACGACCCGCCACATGAAGTCGTAGTACACGTCCGTGGCAGACATGCCCGGAGGCGGTGTGAGGCGGCCCGCGACCCCCACCTTGTAGCCCTCGAGCCGCGACCCGAAGTGGGGCTCGACCGTCTCTGGTGGCGGGCACAGCACTCGCTCGTACTCGGGGAGGCGGAGGGCGTCGCAGTCGGCGACACTGGCGGCGCGCGCGTAGAGCTTGCGCGCGCCACCTTCGGACGACGGCCCGATCTCTCCCGGCACCGTGCTCGCGTACGCGACGGCGGCGGCCATCGGCACAACAAAGGTCACGACCAGCAGTCCTGTCGTGGCGAGTCGACGACCGCGGGACCCGGTAGCCAGCAGGCAGTAGAGGGCTCCGGCAAGCACCAGCGGAGGCCCGACATCTCGGGTCAATGCCGCCGCGGCGAAGGAGACTCCGCAGACCGCAGCCGCCGGAAGACCAGGCCGTCTGTTCCAGAGCAGTGCCACCGTCCCGGCGACCACGGCCACCTGGAACAGTACGTCGGACATCACCATCTGCTCGAGGAACAGCTGGTAGGCGTCGAGCAGGACGGGAGCGGCGCCGAGCGCTGCGAGCCAGGGCGACACGCCACGCCTCAGCAGCGCCACGTAGAGAAGGCCACCCATCACGAGCCCGAACAGATGGTTGAGCAGCGGCAGCACCGCGAGGTCGGACACCGCCGACATCGCCAACTTGACCAGAATGCTGTACCCGAGCGGGAAGCCCCCGGGGACCAGGTTGACGCTGTTCGCGAGGTAGTGCTCGGAGTCCGAGTAGATGATGGCCGGCACATAGGTGCGCTGTGCCAGCCAGCGCAGGACGACGCCGGCCGCGAGCACGAGGAGGAACAGCAGGTGCGGGAGCGCCCGTCGCCACACCGGTCGCTCCTGCGCCGTCACGTCCTGGCGGACGTCGTCGTCGGACAGCTTGACGCTCATGGACTGGCTTCCTCATCTGTGACGACGACGGCCGACGGGCAGGCCCCATCGTGACACGTGGCGAACGCGAAGCCGGCGCACGTGGTGGTGGACGCCATCGGCGCGTTGTTCACCTGGTTGACCACGATCAACCCCGACGGGAGCCCCCACGTCACGGGGATTGGCGCCCTGTGGCTCGAGGGCGCGTTCTGGTTCGAGACCGGAGCACGGACGCGGAAGGGCAGGAACCTCGCACGCGATCCGCGCTGCGCGTTGAGCGTCGCCACCCACGACTTCGACCTGGTTGTGGAAGGCGCGGCGGACCAGATCACCGATCCGCCCACCGTCGCCACGATGGCAGCACAATGGGCGGAGGAGGGATGGTCAGCCCGCGTCGACGACCAGGCTCGCCCGGCAACGAACGACCGGGTCGGCCGTCTGCTGCGTCAGAACACCCTCGAGACGCCTGGCATCTGCGACAGCGCGTGGCCGACCGTGAAGCACGCTAGGACGCCGACTGCCGATACCAGGATGAACTTGATCTCAGGGGCCAGGGGGGCCGGCGCGACCAGCACCATCACCGTCGTGAGCACCAGTGGATGGAAGACGTAGGTGGCGTAGGAAGCACGGGCGGCTTTGCCGAGCAACGGACCGTGGCTGGGCCATCGGCGACGGACCCAGGCGACGAACCAAAGCGTCAGGCTGACGGCGACCGTGCCGTCGAGGAGCGCGAACAGCATTGTCGGCCAACCGGCGGCCTCGTTCAGCACCGCCTCGGCCTCGTTCTGCCCCTCGAGCACGGCGAACAGCGCGGCGGTCGCTGTCGCACCGATCGCGGCGACCCAGCCGAGTCGTCGGGTCAGCGCTGGCGAGACGTGATCCAGCCACCCGGTCTCGCCTGCGTGCACGCCCAGGGCGAACAGGACGGCGCCTTGGGGCCACTCGCCGAACCTCGCGGTGTGGAACACGTTCGAGTTCCAGGGCCACACCTGCCAGACGGCGAAGGACGTCACAGCGATCGTCAGGCCCGCGACAACGAGAAGCGCTCCAAGTCGCAGCGGGCGTCGCGACTCTCCAGAGGGGCGGAGGCGCCGCAGCCCGGCGTACGCCAAGGAGAAGACGAGCAGCGCGGCGACGAACCACATGACACCGAACTCCGTCGCGCGCAGAGCAGACGTGAAGCTGGTTCGAACCTCGTCAGGGCGACTGCCCACGTAGTCGGCCAGCGGCTGGACGAGGAGGACGAACGCGAGCAGGGGTACGCCGAGGCGCACGAGCCTGCTCCGCGCGAAGTCGCCGGGCCCGCGACGTGCAAGGGAGCGCGGAGAGAACCAGCCCGCGAGCAGGAAGAGCGGACCAAGGCCGAAGAGGCCGCCCGCGACGGCCGGAAACGCCAGCAGCGTCGACCACAGCTCCGAGGTCGTGCGGTCGTCGTAGTACCAGTCGGCTATGTCGGTGATGTAGCCGGTCGCCGTATGCACCACGATGACGCCGGCGACCACCAGCACCCGGAGGTTGTCGACCCACAGCTCTCGCGGTCGGCTGGCGACTTCGGTGTCCTGTGATGCGGCCATGACCCATCCCGGTGATCACCCTCAGGATCCCCCGACGGTGCCCGGTCGTTGAAGGGCTGAACGTCCCCTAGAAGCTCCGCCTCACAACGAGGGACCGGCGTGGCCCTCAACATGCGTCACGGGGACCTCGGCGACGGTGGCGATGCGGTGCGGCAGGTCCCGGACCAACCAGCGGGACAGTCGACGCGGGAGGGTCGAGACGACGACTCCGTCGAAGTGCTCCTCGTGAAGTAGCTGCTGGGCTCGCTCGACTGGCAGGGCGTCGATGACCTCTCCGTCGGCCTCGATCCCGGACCGTCTCAGGCGGGCGAGCTCATGCTCCAGCCGGCCCTCGGCCAACGCGCGGGCGATCCGGTGCGCGTCGGGGATGAGCCGGTCGATCGGCGGGTAGTCCCACTGTTTGGTGCCTTCGGTGTCGGTGACCGGCACCAGGAACCGGAACGAGCAGGAGCCGGCACTGACGAGCTCGTCCAGCTTTGCGGTGAGCTGTTCGCCGCCAATCGTCTGGTTGGCCACGATGAGATAGAGGGCCATGTGATCGCTCCTGGGTCCCCCACGATCGACCCTCGCGTTGTCGAAGGTCGACGCGGATATACGGCGAGTCTAGAGCGCGATCGGCTCTGGGAGCCCGGACTTCCCGGGGCGATAACTCTTCGCTCTGCTGCCGCTGCTCTCTGCTCCCGGGACGCTGACGTTGTACGCGCAACATGGAGTGGGAGTCCCGCGAACGACTGAGGAGCACTGTGGTTCACTTTGGTGCACACCTGTGGGGAGGGAATCCGACAGGAGGCACGCGTGACCGCGCGACAGCTGTTCTTGACGTTGATGGGCCTTCTGCTTCTGGGGGCCGCCGCACTGTCGGCCGCATGGCTCAACAGCGGTAGCTCCTGGCGGGGCCTCGTCGGGTTCTGGGGAGTGCTCGGGGTTCCCGGGCTCATGACCCTGGCTAGTGCAAGCCGCCGGATCCCACCTCGGCTGATCCTCCCCTTGCTGCCCGCCACCGTGTCGCTGGCCGGTCTCGACGTGATCGATAGCGCCCGTCGCGAGATCGTCTTCGCGGGCTACCTGTGGTTCGGGGTGCTGCTGACCGCAGCGGTCGTTCTGACGTGGTCATTCCGGCGGGGAGGCCCTACGGCACCCTTGGCGCACCTGGGTCGTGCCTGAGGCCCGTGCCGCTGGGTACGCACCGCGTTCATAGCCGCGATCCTTCATCGGGCCGCTGACGCTCGCGAAGGCTCCTCATCGCTGCGTAGCCGCGCTCGGCCGGTTGTGACGTGCTGCAAGGGACAGGTCGATGGTCCCTGGGAGTGCACACATTGTGACGCTTATGCTCCGGAAATGGAGTCGGGAAGCGGTCGACGAGCTCTGGGAAGCGTGCTGGAGGCGGCCGAGGCGGTCTCGCCGGTGGAGGCTGTTGAGGCGGTCACTCGCGAGCTTGCGCTGGCGCTGCACGCTACCGCTGCTTCATTCCTCATCGCCGACTTGTCCGGGCGGGCTATGGTCCGCCTTGCACACATCCCCCTACAGACGGCCGGGGTGAGAGACGGCGGCGAACCGATCGCGGCGGGGGCACGGCGGGATGCTGAGGAGTCCGCCACGGTGATTCCCTTCGACGGTGGTCCGGAAGAGCAGGCGATTCGCACCCAGCGCATTCAGGTACTTGCGCCTGGACGACAGCCCGCCGCCGAGGGACGCTCTGACCAGTGGCGGCTGCTTGCGCCTGTGACTGAGCGCGGGGAGGCCATCGGTCTCCTGGAACTGATTCTGCCGGATGAACCCGACCCCCCGGCGGTGGCTGAGATCGCGCAGCTCGCGCACCTGCTGGCTTTCGTGGTGATCGCCAACCGGCGGCACACCGACCTGTACGAGTGGGGACAGCGCACCCGACCCTTGAGCTTGTCTGCGGAGATCCAGCACCGGCTGCTTGCCGGACCTCAGACCTGTGAGGCGGGGGCGTTCACGCTCGCGGGCTGGCTGGAGCCGGCAGCGACAATCGCCGGCGATACGTTCGACTTCAGCCTGGCGCGTGATGTGCTGCACCTGTCGATTACTGACGCGATGGGTCACGGCGTGGCTGCCGCCCTGAACGCCACGCTCTGCGTTAGCAGCCTGCGCAACACGCGCAACGAAGGAGCGTTGCTGCGCGAACAGGTCAACTCAGCGAACCGCGCCCTGGCCGAGCATGCTGTGACCGCCGGGCTCGATGACTTCGTCACGGGACTGATCGGCCGCCTCGACCTGCGCACCGGATCGATGGAACTGGTCAATGCGGGCCACGTTGCTCCCTATCTCGCGCGGGGCTCCAACGTCATGGCCGTCGACCTGCCGGTGGAGCTCCCTCTTGGGTTGTTCTCCGAAACCACCTATGGCGGCAGCCTCGTCACTTTGAGAGAGGGCGACCGGTTCGTCTTCTTGACCGACGGCATGCTCGAGCGCCATGCGGCCGGCCTCGACCTTCCGCGAGCGATCGAGGAAACCCGAATGCTTCACCCTCGCGAGGCGGTTCGAGCACTGGCCGACCGCGTTCTCGACGCGACCGGGCCGATCCTGAGTGACGACGCCACCGTATTGTGTCTGGACTGGCACGGTGGCCATGGCCGCGACCGCAGCAGCGTCCACGGAGCCGAGCCCATGCGCGCGAGCGGGCCCCTCCCATGAGCGGGTAAGGCTCTGGATGCCATAGGGAGGTTGCTCTCGCCGAGGACGGCGCAAGGCGTGGCCCGGAGGTGGTTCGGCGGAGCTGGCGCGTCTGTCCTGTGTCTCGCGTGACTACCGCGGCGTATCATGCGAGCACGGTGCGCCCGTAGGGCGTCGAGGAGGTCCAAGTGTCGGACAAGCAACGGGCCTCCATCTCCGCGGAGGAGATCTTGGCGGCGGTGGGACTCGCCTTGATCGCTACCGATGTGTCGGGTGCGGTCGTTTTTTGGAACCGGGCTGCCCACGAACTCTACGGCTGGACCGCCGAGGAGGCCGTGGGGCGCCAGGTCGAGGAGCTCACAGTGCCCGAGGTCGGCCACGAGGCCGCCGGCGAGCTCACAGCGGCGCTGCGCGATGGGGTGCCGTGGTCGGGAGGCTATCCGGTCCATCAGAAGGACGGCACGGTGTTCCCGGCCCTGGTGACCGACCGGGGGATCTACCGCGATGGCCACCTCGTCGGTCTCGTCGGCCTGACCGCAAGCCTCGGTAGCGCCTTGCGCCCGCTTCTCGAGCGGTCCACCGACGCCGCGTTGGTCCTGCGCTCGGACGCCGTCGTCACCTACACGAGCCCCTCGGTCAGCCAGCTCTTCGGCTGGGAGGAGTCGATCGTGGGCACCAGCGTTCTGCCGCTGCTGCATCCCGACGAGCGCCCGGCGCTGGCGCGATTCATGCAGGAAGTGGTCGCCCATCCGGGCGCCCGCGCGCCCATGGAGATTCGGGTCCGGACCGAAGGTGGCTGGGTATGGGCAGAGGCAGCTTTGACCAACATGCTCGATGACTCCGAAGTCCGGGGCGTGGTGTGCAGCCTGCGGCGCAGCCTGCGGCGTGAGGCACACGAGTCTGCCGAACTGCTCGCCGATCAGCTCAACACCGCCCTTCAGACGCGAGTCGTCATCGAGCAGGCCAAGGGCTTCTTGGCAGGACGCTACGGCTACGCACCCGAGGATGGGTTCAAGAGGTTGCGCGCGTATGCCCGCAACCACCACCTCGTGATCCACGATGTGGCTCGTAGGGTCCTGGCCGGGCACATCGACCTCTCGACGAGCTGACGCCACCGCACCGGGGCCTGTTCGAGAGGAGTGGCTAGTCCGACGCCGCATCGCTTTCCGAGAACACCAGGCGTAACGTCGAAGCACCGAGGATGACTCGTGTCGCGCCGACAGGGCGGACCATTCCCGGCGAAGCATCGAACTGAAGTGGGCCGAATGCGAGGGCGCCCTTCAGGGCCGGGAACCTTCCTTGAACCATTCATCGGGTGCGTCCATCGTTTCGCCCCTGGTCGTCCAGACAGCCAGCTACGACTACGCGACTAGGATCACGATCCTCGGGCGAGCAGATAGCTCGAACCGCGATCCCCTCAGACGCGCCCTGTGGGCGGTCCACGTCACGGCGGCAAGCAGGGTGGAACTTGCGCTGGCCCGTCTTGAGTTCTGCGAGGTCGAGGCTGCCTTCGAGCTACTAGCCTTCGCCAGCGAGATCAGGGACAACGACGGAGACGTGGTCGTTGTCGACGCCACCCCGTGGGTTGCTGCGATGCTGACACTCCTCGATGCCGAAGGTGTCGTCGCGATCCCGGCGCTTCGCTCGGAATCGTCCAAGAGGACCTGGCTGACAAGCGAAGTCCCCCCGGAACAGGCCACCGCCTTGATCCAGTTGATGGTGGCGCTTGGTCACGCCGGCGTGCCCGGGAACGTCTAGCCCGGGACAGGCGAGCTACGGCTGGACGACGATCAGATTCGCAGGATCGACGCGAGCCAAGCACGGACGGTTCCTGGCGCGACCGTGATCTCGATCGTCGCCGGTTCGATCTCCTCGACGCGCCAGCCGTCGCTGAAGCTGACCTGGATCTCGTCCTGCTGGATGCGCCGAGGACCCCAGTCCCCAGGCTCGAGGTCGCTGAAGCAGAGCATGTAGTACCAGGCGCCGACCGGCGTCGAATCGCGCAAGGCAGCCACGAACCTCGGCCGGTCAAGATCGTCGAAGACGTGGAACAGTCCGCAGTCGACAACGGTGTCGAAAGACTCACCCAGATCGGCCAGCTGCAGCGCGTTCCACGTCAAGAAGCGGGCTCTGAGATCGCGCTCGTTCGCCTTTCGCCTTGCGATCGTGACGGCAGTGCTTGCTGCGTCCACACCGGTCGCATCGAGTCCGATGGCGGCAGCCATCAGGGCATGCTCGCCAGTGCCGCAGCCGACGTCCAGCACACGCCCGACCAGACGGCCGTGATCGGCCAGTTCACGGAATGCCGACTGTGGCCGGCCGATATCCCAAGGAGGTCGCCCAGCGACGTACGTGGCCTCGAAATCATGGGCGTCTCGCGCCCGCCGTCGTCCTGGCAAACCGTTCGAACGCTCACCCTCCGACATCCGCCCCTCCACGCATACGCAGCCCGGACACTCCAAAGTATGCGCCGACGCGACGTCGACAACTGACCTCATGGCCGCACCCGCAGGCCGCACTGTCCCGGGTCACGACAGGTCCGACGAATTGAGGCAGTGTGGGCGCCCGGGTCGTACCATCGCAGCCATGGAGGTCACGGACTGGCTGCTCGACGGTGACCCGGCGATCCGGTGGCAGGCGCTGCGCGACCTCACCGAGGCGCCTGCCGAGCAGGTCGCGGCCGAGCGTGCCCGCGTCGAGACTGAAGGGTGGGCAGCTCGCCTGCTCGCCCTGCGCGATCCCGACGGCCAGTGGGACGGCGGCGCGTGCTTCCCGCGGCGCATCGTCGACGACTGGCGGGCCGGCATCGAGCCGGACTTCTCCAACGGCCAGCCCTGGACCTCGACGCTCCCCACACTGATGCTGCTGCGCGACCTCGGCCTGGATCCCGCGAGCACGGCGGCACGCGAGACGATCGCCCTGGTCGCGGCGAACTGCCGGTGGGAGCACGACGGCGAGGCGTTCTTCGACGGCGAGGTCGAGCCGTGCATCAACGGCCGGACGCTGTCGATCGGCGCCTACTTCGGTGCGGACGTCGATCGCCTCGTCACGGGTCTG
>DASVBF010000339.1:0-3799 GCA_036375975.1 Nocardioidaceae bacterium
GTCCCGTGCACGCTGCTGGTGGTGTGCGTCAGCAACCCCGCTACGCCGTACTGGATGTTCGTGGTCGCCGCGGTCACCGCGGGCCTGGGCGGCGGCAACTTCGCCTCCAGCATGGCGAACATCTCCTACTTCTACCCCGACGCCAGGAAGGGCTGGGCGCTCGGCCTGAACGCCGCGGGCGGCAACATAGGCGTCAGCACCGTGCAGCTCATCACCCCGCTCATCGTGGGAGTCTCGGTCGTGGGCGCCGCCTCCGCGGTCCACCTCGAGAACGTCGCGCTGGTCTGGGCGCCGCTCGCCCTCGTCGCCGCTCTCGGCGCCTGGTTCTTCATGGACAACCTGTCCTCCGCCAAGTCGCCCATGCGAGAGCAGGTGCAGGTGGCCAAGGACCGCCAGACCTGGGTGATGTCGTTCCTGTACATCGGGACGTTCGGCTCCTTCATCGGGTACGGCGCCGCGATGCCGTTGCTGATGTCGACCCAGTTCCCGGAGGTCACGGGGAAGTACGCCTTCCTGGGCGCGCTGGTCGGCTCGCTCGTCCGACCGGTCGGAGGTCTTCTCGCCGACCGCTGGGGTGGCGCTCGGATCACCGCGGCAACCTTCGTCGGGATGGGCCTCGGTGTGCTCGGCGTGGTCTGGGCCGTGGGCCAGCACGCGTTCGGGCCCTTCCTCGTGTCCTTCATGCTGCTGTTCACCCTCGCCGGGGTCGGCAACGGCACGACGTACCGGATGATCCCCGCGATCTTCCGGGCCCGGGTCGGTGACAGCGACGAGGAGCGCGCGCGGGCCCGCGTCCAGAGCGCCGCGGCTCTCGGCGTCATCTCGGCGATCGGCGCGTACGGCGGCTTCTTCATCCCGCGGTCGTTCGGTGTCTCCATCGCCAACACGGGCGGGATCGAGGCCGCGCTCTACGGCTTCGTCGTCTTCTACGCGGCCTGCGCCGGGCTGACCTGGTGGTGCTACCTCCGCAGCCGGGTGCTGACCACGCGGCTACCGAGCCTCGCCCACGCACAGGTGTAGCGGCATGGCGACGTCAACACACTGCCCCTACTGCTCTCTCCAGTGTGGGATGCGGCTCGCCCGCAGCGGTCGCGAGACCGTCGTCGAGACCTGGGACGAGTTCCCCGTCAACGAGGGCGCGATGTGCCGCAAGGGCTGGACGAGCACCGGCCTGCTGCACCACCGCGAGCGGCTCACCGGTCCGCTCGTGCGCGACCGAGTGACAGGCTCGTTCCGGACGGCGAGCTGGGACGAGGCCCTCGACCTGGTCGCCGCCCGTCTTGCCGCGATCCGGGCCGAGCACGGCAAGGATGCGGTGGCGGTGTTCGGCGGCGGTGGTCTGACGAACGAGAAGGCCTACACGCTCGGCAAGTTCGCCCGCGCGTGCCTCGGCACGAGCATGGTCGACTACAACGGCCGCTGGTGCATGTCCTCGGCGGCGTCGGCGGGCACCCGCGCGTTCGGCGTGGACCGCGGGCTGCCGTTCCCGCTGAAGGACGTCGAGCAGACCGACGTGCTCGTCCTCGTCGGGTCCAACCTGGTCGAGACCATGCCACCCGCGGCCCGCCACCTGGACCGGCTCCGGGAGCGGGGCGGACGCGTCGTCGTCGTGGATCCGCGCCGGACGCCGACCGCCGAGCGCGCGGACCTCCACGTCCAGCCCACACCGGGCACGGATCTCGCGCTGGCGCTCGGTGTCCTCCACGCTGTCGTCGCCGGCGGCTGGGTGGACCGGGAGTACGTCGACCGGCGTACCTCGGGCTTCGACCCGGTGCGCCGCTCCGTGAGGTCCTGGTGGCCCGAGCTCACCGAGCGAGTCACGGGGGTCCCCGCGAGCCAGGTGCGCGACCTCGCACGGCTGCTGGGCGAGGCCGGGAAGGTCATGGTGCTCACCGCCCGGGGCGCCGAGCAGCACGCCCAGGGGTCCGACACGGTGCTCGCCTGGATCAACATCGCCCTGGCCCTGGGGCAGTGCGGCAGGCCCTACGCCGGCTACGGCTGCCTCACCGGGCAGGGGAACGGCCAGGGCGGCCGGGAGCACGGCCAGAAGGCGGACCAGCTGCCCGGGTACCGCTCCATCGAGGACCCTGCCGCCCGGGAGCACGTGGCGCGCGTGTGGGGGATCGAGCCGGAGGACCTCCCCGGCAAGGGCGTGTCCGCCTACGAGCTGCTCGACAGCCTGGGCGAGCCGGCCGGTCCCAAGGCGCTCCTGGTCCTCGGCTCGAACATCGTGGTGTCCGCGCCCAACGCCAACCGCGTCGCGCGGCGTCTGGACGCGCTGGACCTGCTCGTCGTGGCCGACGTGGTGATGTCCGAGACGGCGGCCCGCGCCGACGTGGTGCTCCCCGTGACGCAGTGGGCCGAGGAGACGGGCACCATGACGAACCTCGAGGGCCGGGTCGTCCTGCGACGCAAGGCGGTCGAGCCTCCGAAGGGCGTCCGGAGCGACCTGGAGGTCCTCGCCGGCCTGGCCGACCGTCTCGGGTCGCCGGTGCGTCTCGAGACGGAGCCCGAGGTCGTCTTCGCCGAGCTCGCGCGGGCCTCGGCGGGCGGGCCGGCCGACTACGCCGGCATCGACTACCCCCGGATCGTCGAGGAGCAGGGGGTGTTCTGGCCGTGCCCGGAGGCGGATGGGCCCGGGACCGAGCGGATGTTCCTCGACAGCTTCGCCACCCCGGACGGCCGGGCCCGTTTCCACGTCGTGGCCCACCGCGGACCCGCGGAGCAGCCCTGTGTGGAGTTCCCGCTGAACCTCACCACGGGGCGCGTCCTGGGGCAGTACCAGTCCGGCGCACAGACCCGTCGCGTCCGGGACCTCGACGACACGGGTGCGTACGTCGAGATCCACCCCGCCGTCGCTGCGCGGACCGGCGCCCGCGACGGGGAGCCGGTCCGGGTCACCACCCGCCGCGGGACGATGCAGGCTCCGGCACGGGTCACCGAGGCGATCCGGCCGGACACCGTCTTCGTCCCCTTCCACTGGGTCGGCGCGAACAAGCTCACCAACGACGTGCTCGACCCGGCGTCGCGGATGCCGGAGTTCAAGGTCTGCGCAGCCGCTCTGGAGTCGTTGTGAGAGTCGTCGTCGTGGGGAACGGGATGGCGGCGACCCGGCTCGTGGAGGAGCTCGTCGCCCGGAACGCCGGCCTGGACATCACCGTCGTGGGCGATGAGCCGGGGCCGTCGTACAACCGGATCCTGCTGTCCGCGGTGCTCGAGGGGACGCATCCGGCCGACGAGATCGCGCTTCAGGACGACTCCTTCCACAGCGACAACGGGGTCGCGCTGCTCACCGGGGCGCGGGTCGGCGAGATCGACCGGACCCGAAGGGAGGTCGTGCTCGAGGACGGCCGGCGACTGCCGTACGACCGGCTGGTCCTCGCCACGGGAGCGATCCCGACCCTCCCGCCGGTCCGCGGCCTGGTCACGCCGCAGGGGAGGCTGCACCCGAAGGTGCACGCGTTCCGCTCGCTGGCCGACTGCCGTCGCCTCGACGCGGCGCTGCCCGGGGCGGGCCGGGCCGTCGTCATCGGGGGAGGCCTGCTGGGGCTCCAGGTGGCTCGTGCGCTCGCGGTGCGGGGCCAGGAGGTCGACCTGGTCGAGGGCAGCTCGCACCTGCTCTCCTCCCAGCTCGGCCAGCAGGCGGGGGCGGTGGTCGCGCGCAGCATGCGGCGTCTCGGCACGGAGGTCTACACCTACACGCGCGCGGTGCGGATGACCGACGAGGGCGTACGCCTGGACACCGGCTACACCCTTCCCGCCGACCTGGTCGTCCTGACGGCCGGGGGCAGGCCCGCGA
>DASVBF010000001.1:0-2150 GCA_036375975.1 Nocardioidaceae bacterium
GGCCGGTCTCACGCGCCTGGACCTCCCACTCGTGCTCGGCACGCTCGTGACCGAGGACCCGGACCGGGCCCGGCTGGCAGGCTTCGTCATCCACCTCGGCGTCGGCCAGGTCTTCGCCCTCGGCTACGCGCTCGTTTTCGCACTGCTGCACCAGGCCACGTGGTGGCTCGGTGGCCTCTTGGGGCTCCTGCACGTGACCGTGGCGCTGATGGTGCTGTTGCCGGTGCTCCCCGGGCTGCATCCGCGGATGGCCTCGCACCGGGCCGGCCCCGCGAGCCGGGCGGTGCTCGAACCACCGGGGCTGCTGGCCCTCAACTACGGCGTGCAGACGCCGATGGTGGCCGTCGTCGCCCACCTCGTGTACGGCGTCGCGCTCGGGCTGCTTCTCCAGGTCCGCTGACATGAGACCCATCGCCGACTACGGGCTGATCGGGGACAGCCGGACCGCTGCCCTGGCCTCCAGCGACGGGTCACTGGACTGGCTGTGCGTGCCTCGGTTCGACAGTGAGCCGGTCTTCGGCAGCCTCGTCGGAGGACCCGCCGCAGGAGCGTTCCGGCTCGGACCGGCCGAGCCGGCCCCGGTCGTCGAACGCCGGTACCGGGAGCACAGCGCGACCCTGCAGACCACCTGGGCCACGCCCGCGGGACGTCTCACGCTGACCGAAGGAATGGTGTCCGAGGTCGCCGACCACCTGCTGCCCGCCACCCTCCTGGTGCGTCGGCTGTCCGCCGAAGGCGCGCCGGCACTGGCGCAGGTTCACTTCGACCCACGACTCGGTGAGCGTCATCGCGCACCCCGGGTCCGGCGCCGCGGCCCGGACCGGGTGTGCGAATGGGGGTCACTAGCCATGTCCCTGACCTGCGACAGCGGAACGGACCTCGAGGTGGGCAGCCCGACCCTGCTCACCCTGACTCCCGATCGGCCGGTGACCTTCGTCGTCACCGTCGCCCATCGAGAACCCCTCATTCACGTCGACCCGGCCACGGCGTGGACCCTGCTGCAGGAGGACGAGTCCCGCTGGGCAGCATGGACCGGGCAGATCGACCCCGACATCCCGTTCCGCGATGCCGTCGCGCGCAGTCTCCTGACCCTGCGGCTCCTCACCTACTCGCCGTCGGGCGCGCCGGTGGCGGCCCCGACCACCTCCCTTCCCGAACATCCCGGGGGTGTCCGGAACTGGGACTACCGCTACGCCTGGCCGCGTGACGCCAGCATCGGCGTCGCGGCGTTCCTCCAGGCGGGTCTGGTCGACGAGGCTCGGGGCTTCCTGTGGTGGCTGCTGCACGCCAGCCGGCTCGAGCGTCCCCGCCTGCCGGTGCTGCTCACGCTGGACGGTCGGTTCCCGCCGGACGAGCGGAGCCTGCGCGACTGGCCCGGCTACGCCGCGAGCGCGCCGGTACGCGTCGGCAACGGCGCCGCCGACCAGCACCAGCTCGACGGCTACGGCTGGGTCGTCGACGCGGCGTGGGTCCTCGTGCGGGCGGGGCACCCTCTCTACTCCGAGACCTGGCGGGCCGTTCGGGGCTTCGTCGACCGGGTGTGTGAGCGGTGGAGCGAGCCGGACGCCGGGATCTGGGAGATCCGCGGTGACGCCGTGCAGCACGTCCACTCCAAGCTGATGGCCTGGCTCGCGCTCGACCGCGGTCTTCGTATCGCCCAGACGCACCGCCTCCCGGACCGCCAACGTCGACGCTGGCTCGCCGCTCGAGAGGCGATCGGCGCCGAGGTCCGGCAGTCCGGGTACAGCTCGGCCCTCGGCAGCTACACCCGCAGCTACGGGTCGCAGGACCTCGATGCAGCGCTGCTCGTCCTGCCTCTGATCGGCCTGGAGGACCCCCACTCGGCACGGGTGCGGGGGACGGTGCAGTCCATCCGCGAGCGCTTGTCCGCAGGGGGACCCCTGGTCTACAGGTATCCGCCGGGGCGCGACGGGCTGCCCGGAACCGAAGGCGCGTTCCTGCCCTGCTCGTTCTGGCTGGTCCAGGCTCTCTCCTGCGTCGGGCGACGGGACGAAGCGATCGCGGTGTTCGAGGACCTGCTCGATCGCGCGAGCCCACTCGGGCTGTACGCAGAGGAGATGGACCCGACGACGGGTGCGCACCTTGGCAACTACCCCCAAGCGCTCACCCACGCCGCTCTCGTCCAGGCC
>DASVBF010000049.1:0-24807 GCA_036375975.1 Nocardioidaceae bacterium
GCCCCCGAAGGCAGGCGCTCGACCGTTGAACCGGCACGACCTCCCGCACGTCGTGCCACCACCGAGCCGCGGCGCGCGAGGCCGGAGCAGCGACGTGGGGCCGGTGAGCCCCGACACCTGACCGGGCCCTCCGCCGACCCGAGGGTGGCCCAGGGCGCCCGGTCTGCCGCGCCGCCGTCCCCAGCCCGGCCGACGCCGTCCCCAGCCCGACCGACGCCGTCCGCAGCCCGTCGCTCTGCTTCGGCCGCACGCTCGACGTCGCCGCGCCGCACCACCCCCGTCGCCGGCACCCGGACCAACGGGCGCAAGGGCGGGGGCATCTCACTCCTCGGCTCCGCGCCGAGCCTGGTGGGCGCAGCCGCTCTCGTGATCGCTGCCACCGGGGCGGTCACCGTCACCGACGCCTCGGACCCGATCGCGGCCGCCGGTCCCACGAAGCTCTTCACCCCCGCAAGCGCCCTCACCGGCACCAGTGCCGGGATGTCGAGCGGCGCCCTCGACGACCGGCTCCGGGCAGTGAGCCGGGACTCCCAGCGGTCGGCTCTCAAGGACGCCGCCAACGACGACCTCCAGGCGGCGGTCGAGGCGCAGGCACAGGAGCGCAACGCCGCACTCGCCCAGCTCGCCGCGAGCGCCGAGAAGTACGCCGGAGAGATCGCGGCGAACGCCTGGCGCCTGCCGATGGCCCCGGGCAGCTACCACCTCACCGCCGGCTTCGGCGAGTCCTCGGGCCTCTGGGCGAGCACCCACACCGGGCTCGACTTCGCCGGCCCCACCGGCACCCCGGTGGTCGCCATCGCGCAGGGCACCATCCGTTCGGCCGGCTGGGCGGGCGCCTACGGCAACCGGATCGTCCTGGCCCTCGAGGACGGCACCGAGATCTGGTACTGCCACCTCTCCGCCTTCAGCGTGAACGTCGGCGAGTCGGTGACCGGCGGCGACCAGCTCGGGCTCGTCGGAGCAACGGGCAACGTCACTGGTCCCCACCTCCACCTCGAGGTCCGGCCGGGCGCCGGTGACCCGGTCGACCCGTACGCCGCGCTCGTTGCACACGGCATCACCCCGTAGGAGTCCCGGGCTGGCGTTCCCAGCTCTCAGCAGGCGCTCGGGTAGGGCATGCCCTGCACTGTCACGACGAACGACCCCTCCGCCAACAGAGACACCAGGTCAGAGCTTCTCGACCGGGGCGTAGCGCAGGAGCAGCCGCTTGACGCCGCCGGAGCCGAAGTCGATCGAGGCGACCGCGTTCTCCCCCGCCCCCTCGAGCGCGACCACGGTGCCCATCCCGAAGCTGTCGTGCACCACCCGGTCGCCTGGCGAGAGCGACGGGATCTCCCGGCTCGGCTTCGCCTTGGCCGTGGAGTCGGCGCGGGCCGCGGCGGTGCCGAAGCGGCGCACCGCCCCCGCACCCCGCTCGGTGAGTGACGGCGCCACCGGGCGGCTCCACGAGGTCTGCGCCGCCTCGGTCCTGCGCCAGTCGACGAGGTCGACCGGGAGCTCGTCGACGAACCGCGAGGCCGGGTTGTGCGAGGGCGCGCCCCAGGCTGAGCGAACGACCGCGCGGGAGACGTACAGGCGTTCGCGCGCCCGGGTGAGTCCCACGTAGGCCAGGCGGCGCTCCTCCTCCAGCTCGGTCTGGTCCCCGAGAGACCGCATGTGCGGGAAGACCCCGTCCTCGAGACCGGTGAGGAAGACGACGGGGAACTCCAGCCCCTTGGCGGTGTGCAGCGTCATCAGCGTGACGACGCCCGAGTCGTCCCCGTCCTCAGGCTGGTCAGGGATCTGGTCTGAGTCCGCCACGAGGGCTACTCGCTCCAGGAAGTCACCGAGCGTGGCGGCCGCTTCGTCCTCCGGAGAGTCGGCGAACTCCCGGGCCACGGCGACGAGCTCGGCGAGGTTCTCGACCCGGGTCTCGTCCTGGGGGTCGTCGGAGTCCTCGAGCTCCTTCAGGTAGCCGCTGCGGGCGAGCACCTGCTCCAGCACGACGTCGGGCCGCTCCGCGGCCTGGACCATCGACTGCAGCTCCTCCACCAACTCCACGAAGGACCGGACACAGTTGAGCGACCGGCTCGCGATCCCGGGTGCCTCCTCCGCCCGGCGCAAGGCCTCCCAGAAGCTGACCCGCTCCCGTTGGGCGAGCGCCTGCACACACGCTTCGGCCCGGTCGCCGATGCCACGCTTCGGCACGTTGAGAATGCGCCGGAGTGAGATCTCGTCGGCCGGGTTGACCAGCATCCGCAGGTAGGCCAGGGCGTCCTTGACCTCCTTGCGCTCGTAGAAGCGAACGCCGCCCACGACCTTGTAAGGCAGACCGACGCGGATGAAGACCTCTTCGAACACACGAGACTGCGCGTTGGTGCGATAGAAGACGGCCACGTCACCAGGCCGCGCCCGGCCCTTGTCGGTGAGCCGGTCGACCTCCTCGGCGACGAACCGCGCCTCGTCGTGCTCGTCGTCGGCGACGTAGCCGACGATCTGCTCCCCGTCGCCGGCGTCGGACCAGAGGTTCTTCGGCTTCCTGCCGGCGTTCTTGCTGATGACGGAGTTCGCGGCAGTGAGGATGGTCTGGGTCGACCGGTAGTTCTGCTCGAGCAGGATCGTCCGGGCGTCCGGGAAGTCCTCCTCGAAGGCGAGGATGTTGCGGATGTTGGCGCCTCGGAATGCGTAGATCGACTGGTCGGCGTCGCCGACCACCATCAGCTCCGAGGGCTCGACCCCTGGGCCGTCGGCACCCGCGTCGCCGACGTGACCGCAGAGCTCGCGGATCAGGGCGTACTGCGCGTGGTTGGTGTCTTGGTACTCGTCCACGAGCACGTGCCTGAAACGACGCCGGTAGGTCTCGCGGACCTCCGGGAATGCCTGGAAGAGGTGCACCGTGGTCATGATCAGGTCGTCGAAGTCCAGGGCGTTCGCCTCGCGAAGCCGCCGCTGGTAGACGGTGTAGGCCTCGGCGTAGGTCTCCTCGAGGTGGTTCCTGGCGTTCTTGGCGGCCTGTTCCTCGTCGACGAGCTCGTTCTTCGCGTTGGACACCCAGTTGAGCACCGCCCGTGGCTGGTAGCGCTTCGGGTCGAGGTCGAGGTCACGCAGCACGAGGGTCATCAGCCGCTTGGAATCAGCGGCGTCGTAGATCGAGAACGACGACTTGTAGCCGAACCTGTCGATCTCCTTGCGGAGGATGCGCACGCACGCGGAGTGGAAGGTGGAGACCCACATCAGACGTGCGCGCCGGCCGACCAGCTCCTCGACCCGCTCGCGCATCTCGGCGGCGGCCTTGTTGGTGAACGTGATCGCCAGGATCGAGCCAGGGTGCGCGTCGCGCTCGGAGATCAGCCAGGCGATGCGTCGGGTCAGCACACGGGTCTTGCCGGATCCGGCTCCCGCCACGACGAGCAACGGCGTGCCCGCGTGCACGACGGCCTGCCGCTGCGGCTCGTTGAGACCCTCGAGCAGCTTCTCCGGGGAGGTACGTCGACCGCGACGCCCGCCCTGGTCGCCCCGGCCGCGGTCGTCCGAGGGCGGCTCCTCGGCTCGCGAACGTGCAGGGGCCTGGGGGATCGGGAACAACGCGCTCATGTCCCGCCCAGCCTACGTCTCAGCGGGGACAAGGACGGGCCGGAGTGTCCGAGCCCTCCCGCACGACCCAGGACTCCGGTCAACGCCAGAAGACGGCGACGCCGATGTTGAGCACCGTGAGCCCCATCAGCGTGAGGTAGAGGCCGTTCGGCAACGTCCTCTTCCTGCGGTTGAGGAAGACCAGGACCCCGATGACCAGGGCCACAACGAGCTTCACGCCGATCTTGGCGTTGTCCACGTCCTTGTCCATCCCCTCGAGGACGCCGACAAGCAGCAGACCGGTGACGAGCTGGGTGAGGATGCCGTGGAGCATCGCGTTGTTCACGACGCGGGGGTTCGCCTTCACCTGCACGAACAGACCACCGAAGAGGGCGGCGAGGCCGATGAAGTGCAGGAAGAGGAGGATCTCGCGGAGCAGTTCCATGGCAGGAATGTAGGGGAGGGCCAGAACACCTCCTCGCCCGGGATGTCGCGGATGTGACGTGGCCTACGAAGCCGTGGCGGCCGACACGTCAGAGGAGCCGTCGGTCCGACGCCCACCGGGTGAGCTCGTGGCGCGACGACAGCTGGAGCTTGCGGAGCACGCTCGAGACGTGGGTCTCGACGGTCTTGACCGAGATGAAGAGCTCCGAGGCGACCTCCTTGTACGCATAGCCGCGCGCGATCAGCCGCATCACCTCCCGCTCCCGCTCGGTGAGCCGGTCGAGGTCCTCGTCGACCTGCGCCACCTCGATGGTCCCGGCGAACGCGTCGAGCACGAACCCCGCGAGGCGGGGTGAGAAGACCGCGTCGCCGTCGGCCACTCGGTCGATCGCGCTGAGCAGCTCCGGCCCGGTGATCGACTTGGTGACGTAACCACGGGCTCCGCCGCGGATGGTGCCGATGACGTCCTCGGCGGCGTCGGAAACGCTGAGGGCGAGGAACCTGGTGTCCGGGGATCGGGGGGACGCACGACGCATCACCTCGACGCCGCCTCCGCCCGGCAGGTGCACGTCGAGCAGCACGACGTCGGGGCGGGTCTGTGTGACCACGGCGACCGCCTCGTCGACGTCCGCGGCCTCCCCCACGACCTCGACCCCCGACGCGATCTCCGCCCGGACGCCGGTGCGGAACATGGCGTGGTCGTCGACGATGACGACCCGTCGCAGTGGCTCACCTGTGTGTCTCATCCTCAACGGTCCTCCTCGCTGCTGCGGCTGCGCGGCTGACCCGGCAGAGGCATCGACAGACGCACCTCGGTGCCTTCCCCGGGAGCCGAACGCACCTTCGCCGTGCCGCCGTGCCGCTCCATGCGGTCGACGATGCTTCGGCGGACCCCGAGCCGGTCCGCCGGCACGACCTCGGGCTCGAAGCCGCGGCCGCGGTCTCGCACGAACACCTCCACGAGGTTGGTGCCGCCCTCGACGTACACGTCCACCTTCGGCGCCCCGGAGTGCTTGGCGGCGTTCACCATCGCCTCCCTGGCGGCGAGGACCAGAGGCTGTGTCTGCTCGCCGAGGTCGACGTCACCGACGGTCACCACCTCCACCGGCACCCCGAGGACGTCCTCGACCTCGGCCGCTGCGGAGCGTAGCGCGGCCGCCACCGACGCGTCAGTCGCAGCCGTTCCGCCGTACAGCCAGGCGCGCAGGTCGCGCTCCTGGGCACGGGCGAGCCTGGCCACCGTGCGACCGTCGTCGGAGTGCTTCTGGATCAGGGCGAGCGTCTGGAGCACCGAGTCGTGCAGGTGCGCCGCGACGTCGGCGCGTTCCTGGGACCGGACGCGGGCCGCGCGCTCCTCGGTCAGGTCGGACGCCAACCGGAACAACCACGGGCCGACGGTGAGCGCGAGCCCCACGACGCCGAGCGCCCCGGCGAACAGGACCTCCCTCGCCACCCCCGTGCGGCCGCTCTGCACGGCGAAGAGCACCAGCGCACCGACGAGCAGGGCGACCCCGATCGCGAGCCGGGCGTACGACGCCACGCCACCCCGGCCGAGGACCACCCTCACCGGGTCGATGCGACCTGTCGCGTCGAGCCAGCGCTCGCGCTGGGCCTCGTCGGCCTGGCGCCACAGCACTCCGAGTCCGCCCGCTGCCAGGAGGATCGGCCAGAAGACGAAGCCCGCACCCACGAACGACTGGACGAGCACCAGCACGCCGAGCGCAACGGCACCCAGCGCCACGAGCCAGCCGCTGTCCTCGAGCCGGGAGACACGGCCGGGCCGCTTGCCCTGGCGGGTGGCCGCCTCGAGGCCCGGCGCGTCCTGCTCGAACTTCGCGTCGCTCGGCAGGACCATCCAGAGAGCGGCGTACATCGCGGCCCCGAAGCCGCCGAGCAGCGCCCCGACCACGAAGGCGACCCGGACCAGCACGACGTCGACGCCGAGGTGGGCGGCGAGTCCGGATGCCACGCCGCCGAGGATGCGCCTTTCCGTGCTTCGAGCCGCCTTCCGGGTGGGCGGAGCCGACTCGCGGTCCACGACATTGCTGCTCATCGCGCCCATCGTCACACAGGCATAGGTGGCGAACCATGAGTTTCGACCCTGAGCGCACCCTGACCTCTCCCCGGTTCCCACCCTGACCTGTGAGGACCTAGGTCCTTCGCGAATCAGGGCTTCCCCCGATGGTCCCCGGCCTCCGCCGGGAGCAGGATCGAGACATGACCGAAACACCGCAGCAGGACCGCGTCAACACCGAGCACCTGCGTGACTACAGCCAGCTGCGCCGCAGCGTCACCGACCGCAAGGTGGCCGGCGTCGCGGGCGGCCTCGGCCGCCACCTCAACGTCGATCCCACGATCCTTCGCGTGGCCTTCGTGGTCCTCGCCTTCTTCGGCGGCGCCGGCCTCCTCCTCTACGGCGTGCTCTGGCTGTTCGTGCCGGAGGAGGGCCGTGACAAGGCGGTCATCGCCACGAGCGCAGGGAGCCGGAACGCGATCATCGTCGTCGCCGGAGTCCTGGCCGCCCTGCTCCTCCTCGGCGACAGCTGGGGCCACCTGGGCTTCCCGTGGCCGCTCGCCGTCGTCGCCATCGTCGTCCTGCTCCTTCTCATGAATCGAGACAAGTCCGTGAGTGCCACCTACAACCCGCCGCCTGGCCCGGACTCCGGCGTGCAGCCGGGAGCCGCACCTCCGTCGGGCCCCGGGACCGACGCGCCGACGCAGCCCGCGCCCGACGCACCGCCTTACACAGCGCCAGCGCCGTACTCCGGCGCGGTCCCACCCGCCACCGCGCCCTACCCCGTGCAGCAGCCGCCTGCACCGCGACCGGACCGCGGACCCAAGCTCTTCTGGTTCACCGTTGCCTTGCTCGCGGTCGCCCTCGGTGCGCTCGGGCTGTACGACGTGGCGGCCGGCAGCGTCGTGGACTCGGCCTATCCGGCCCTGGCCCTCGCGGTCATCGGCGTCATGCTCGTGGTCGGCGCCTGGTTCGGCCGCCCCGGAGGCCTGATCGCGCTCGGCGTCGTCGCTACCGTGGCCCTGCTCGCGACATCGGCCTCGCAGCCCCGCTGGGCGGGCGACCGCGTGGTGAACGAGACGCCGACGAGGGCGACCCAGGTGCAGAGCGGCTACTTCGTCCCTGCAGGCTCACTCCACGTCGACATGAGCAACATCCACGACGTCGCACGACTCGACGGCCGCACGATCGACGTCCACGCCAACGCCGGTGAGATCGTCGTGACCCTTCCCGAGGGGGTCGACGCCGACATCAACGCGGACGTGTCCGGCGCCGGCGAGGTCACCGTCCTCGACGAGACCCGCAACGGCGTGGGCAACATCTCCGTCGACCGCTCCGTCGACGGCGGACCCAACGCCCCCCACATCAACCTGAACGTCGACATCGCTGTCGGCGACATCGAAGTGAGGCAGTGATGAGCACCCCCCGAACCCACCCCCTGAACGCCGGCTACCTCGTGATCGGCCTGATCTTCCTGGGCCTTGCAGCCTCGTGGGCCTTGCGCCAGGCCGGCGTGATCGACTTCGCGGAGGTCAGGTGGCTCCTCCCACTCACACTCGTGGCCGCCGGCCTGGTCGGCATCGTCGCGATGACGGTCAAGGGCCTCTCGCGCCGCGAGGCGGACACCCTGGAAGACGACCCCTACCGGCACGACACCTATGAAGGAGAAGAGCGATGACGCAGCCGATGACCCCTCCCCCGTCGCCGACGCCCCAGCCCAAGCGCCTGGTCCGAAGCCGTGACGACCGGTGGATCGCCGGAGTGTGCGGCGGGGTCGCCAGCTACCTGGGCGTGGACGCCAACTTGGTCAGGCTGATCGTGGTCCTCGGCACGATCTTCGGCTTCGGCGCCCTGCTGGTCGCGTACATCGTGGCCTGGGTCCTCATGCCGGAGGAGTGAGCCGGCCACACGTCCCTTGCGGGGACAACTGTGCCGGGGTCGACGGAGTTCCTGCTCCATCGACCCCGGCACTGTCGTAGCTCCCGGACCGGCCCGGAAAATCGTTGGCTGGGCGACCTGTCCGATCCGTACCGTGGCCAGGTGCGCCACCTTCCTCTCGACCACCCCGGCAGGGCCGACCACAGGAGCCCGCTGCGGTTCCTGTGGTGGCTGGTGCTCGGCCAGTGGCACACCATGCTCGCGGGCATGGCGTTCGGGATCGTGTGGATGGTCGCGCAGGCGGTGATGCCCGCGGTGATCGGCCTCGCCATCGACCAAGGCGTCGCCGGCAGGGACACGGCTGCCCTGCTCCGCTGGACCGGAGTCATGCTCGGCGTCGGCCTGGTCCAGGCGTTCGCGGGCATCATGCGTCACCGTTTCGCGGTCACGAACTGGCTGACCACGGCGTACCGCACCGTCCAGCTCGTCGCCCGGCACGCCGTCCACCTGGGCGCCACGCTGCCGAGGAAGGTGGCCACCGGCGAGGTGGTAGCGATCGGCACCAACGACCTCTCACACCTCGGCAACGCCATGGACGTCACCGCCCGTGCCGCTGGCGCGGTCGTGTCCTTCATCGTGGTCGCGGTCCTGCTGCTGAGGACCTCCACGACGCTCGGGCTGGTCGTCCTCATCGGGGTTCCGCTGCTCCTGCTCCTGCTGGGCCCGCTGCTCAAGCCGCTCCAGCGCAAGACGCTCGCGCAGCGGGACATGATGGGCGACCTGTCGAACCTGGCCACCGACATCGTCAGCGGCCTGCGGGTGCTGCGCGGCATCGGCGGCGAGCGGGTCTTCCACGACCGCTACGTCCGAGAGTCCCAGAAGGTGCGCAACGCCGGCGTCCACGTGGGTCGGCTGCAGTCCGTGCTCGATGCGGCGCAGATCTTCCTGCCCGGCTTCTTCGTCGTGCTCGTGGTCTGGCTGGGCGCCCGCTTCGCTGTGCAGGGCCGGATCACGGCCGGTGAGCTGGTGGCGTTCTACGGCTACGCGGCGTTCCTGCTGATCCCGCTCCGCACCTCCACCGAGCTCGCGAACAAGTGGATCCGTGCCATGGTGGCTGCGAGGAGGGTGGTTCGCGTCCTGGCGCTGGAGCCGGACCTCGACGGGCCCGGCCAGCGGTACGACGAGCCGCCGGCAGGCGCCGAGCTCTACGACGCGAAGAGCGGTCTTCGGGTCTTCCACGGCGAGGTCACCGCGCTGGTGTCCGAGCCACCCGACGACAGCGCCCTCGTGGCCGACCGGCTCGGCCGTTACGTGGACGCCGAGGTCTACTGGGGCGACCTCCCGCTCGCTTCGCTCGACCGCACCATCGCTCGCCGCCGCATCGTCGTCTCGGACACCGGAAGCACATTGTTCTCGGGCTCCCTGGAGACCCAGCTCGACATCCGCGGAAACGGGGCCGACGCCGTCGCCCGAGCCCTGTGGACCGCGTCTGCCGAAGACGTGCTGGAGGCGTTGCCGGACGGGATGACGACGGTCGTCACCGAGCGGGGGCGATCGTTCTCGGGCGGCCAGCGGCAACGTCTCGTCCTCGCCCGTGTCCTGGCCGCCGACCCGGAGATCCTGATCCTCGTCGAACCCACGTCGGCCGTCGACGCGCACACCGAGGCCCGGATCGCCGAGCGCCTGCGGCGGCACCGGGCAGGGCGCACGACGGTGGTGACGACCTCGAGCCCGCTGCTGCTCGACCAGGTCGACAACGTGGCCTTCCTCCGCGACGGCGTGGTCGTCGCCTTCGGCACGCATCGCGATCTGCTGAGGGACGTCCCGGAGTACCGGTCGGTCGTCACGCGGGAGGAGGAGGTGACGGTATGAGCAGCACCGTGCTTCCTGTCGCCGACACCCGGCAGGTGGTCGAGTACGCCAAGGACCTGCTGCGTCGTCATCCCGGGTCGATCGCCCTGGCCGTCGTACTCAACGTGGCGGCGGCCCTCGCTGCGCTCGCCGCGCCCCGCCTGCTCGGCGACCTCGTCCAGGCTGTCCAGGAGGGCACGAGCCTCGCGCACGTGAACCGGGTCGTGGTTCTCCTCGCGGCCTTCCTGGTGGCGCAGACCGTGCTCACCCGCTACGCGAGGTACGTCTCCTTCGTCCTCGGCGAGAAGATCCTGGCCGAGGTCCGGGAGGACTTCGTCGAGCACACCCTCGCCCTGCCGGTGGGAGTCGTGGAGAGCGCCGGGAGCGGCGACCTGCTCACGCGCACCTCGCGCGACGTGAACCAGCTCGGCTGGTCGGTGCGCTACGCGCTGCCTGAGTGGAGCATCGCGGTGATCACGGCCTCGATGACGTTCGCCGCTGCCCTGCTGGTGGGCTGGTGGGTGGCGATCCCCTGCCTCCTCGGCGTCCCGCCCCTCGCGATCGGTCTGCGCTGGTACCTCCGCAGGGCCAAGGACGGCTATCTGCGCGAGAACGCGTCGTACTCCGCGATCAACGCCTCCCTGACCGAGACCGTCGAAGGGGCACGCACCGTCGAGGCCCTCGACCTCGGGCGCGAGCGGATCGCCAGGATCGACGGGGACATCGCGGAGTCGTACGCCGCCGAGAAGTACACGCTGTACCTGCGCACGGTCTTCTTCCCCTCCGTCGAGGTGGCCTACCTGATCCCGACGGTCGCGACGCTCCTGTTCGGCGGCTACCTGTACACCCAGGGCTCGGTGTCGCTCGGCGACGTCACCGCCGCGACGCTTTACGTCCAGATGCTCATCGACCCCGTCGACCGGATCGTGTCGATCCTCGACGAGCTCCAGGTCGGTGCTGCGTCACTGGCTCGGCTCCTCGGCGTCGCGCACGTGCCAGACGACCGGGTCGCGACGGGACGCCGGCCTCAGGGTGAGGAGCTCGCCGCGACCGCCGTGCGCTTCTCGTACGTCGACCAGCGGGACGTGCTGCACGGCGTTGACCTGCGCGTCACCCCCGGAGAACGCATTGCGATGGTGGGACCGTCCGGAGCGGGCAAGTCGACGCTCGGCAGGCTCCTCGCCGGCATCCACCCGCCGCGGACGGGAAGCGTGACCGCGGGCGGGGTCGGCCTCACCGAGCTGCCCTTGCGGGAGCTCCGGGGCCACGTAGCGCTCGTGACGCAGGAGCACCACGTCTTCGTCGGCACGTTGAGGGAGAACCTCGCCCTGGCGCTCGACCGCCCGCAGCAGGAGGTGGGCGACCGCACGCTGTTGAACGCGCTCGACGCCGTTGATGCCCGGGGCTGGGTCGAGGCGCTTCCGGAGGGCCTCGACACGGTGGTCGGATCGGGAGGTCGAACCCTCACGCCTCCGCAGGCCCAGCAGCTCGCGCTGGCTCGCCTGGTGCTCGCCGACCCGCACACCCTCGTGCTCGACGAGGCGACGTCGCTGATCGACCCCCGCGCCGCTCGGCACCTCGAGCGCTCGCTCGCCGCCGTGCTCGAGGGCCGGACGGTGATCGCCATCGCCCACCGGCTGTTCTCGGCCCACGACGCCGACCGGGTCGCCGTGGTCGAGGACGGCCGCATCACGGAGCTGGGGACTCACGACCAGCTCGTTGCCCACGGCGGCTCGTACGCGGGCCTCTGGGAGTCCTGGCACGGCCGCTGATCTCATCCGGTGCGGATGATGCCGGGCAAGGGGTCGGCCGACGGGCCTGGCCGTATCGGACGGTTCGTGTCGTCAGTTGCGGCCTAGCCCCTACGGGCTGGCCCGGCTGTCTCACAAAACAATGATTGTTCGCCCGGACGCAGCGCGCCGGCCATAGGTAGCGGCTACCTGACGTGCCATGGGCTATACGGCGCTTCGCCTCTGACGCTCTCTCGGCCCTCGGCAGACGCTGACAGTGGAACGACATGCCCTGGGAATGACCTACAAGTCAAAGGGGGTGTTCACCATGCAGTTCGTTCCTGCAAGGAAACCCCGCTCAGTATGGCGGACTCTCATCCTGTTCTTCGCCGCCCTGCTGACGTTCGGAGTACTCGTACCATTGACGGCCTCGGCCCATGGCACGGCACTGCTGCGAGTCCATGACAAGACGGTTGTCGAGACCGACTCCGGTCTCGTCGCCGCCAACGTCAGGATCACCTTGGACCACCGCGTCGGCCACCGGGTCAGCGTCGGATGGTTCACGGCATCCGGCACCGCCAAGGCCTTCAAGGACTTCCGGCCGACGTCAGGCCGAGCCGTCTTCCCGCGGGGGCACCAGGTCGCATTCGCCCGCGTGCTGGTGAAGGGTGACCTTCTCGACGAGCGGACAGAGTTCTTCAAGGTCAAGCTGTTCGACCCGCACAGAGCAGTGATCGCTGACCGGGTCGGCATCGTCACGATCCTGGACAACGACCCGCGGCCGAACCTGGCGATCAACGACACCCATGTGACCGAGGGCAACCACGCGGTGCTCACGGTCATCCTGTCCGCGAAGAGCGGCCGGAGGGTCAGCGTGAACTGGACGACAGCGGACGGAACCGCGACCAGCCTTCACGACTACGTCGCCGACCGCGACACGCTGACCTTCAGCCCTGGTGAGACGAGCAAGACGATCGCGGTGGAGACCCTCAAGGACAACACGAACGAGGGCGACGAGACCTTCGTCGTCAGGCTGAGCGACCCGGTCCACGCGACCATCAACCCCAACCACGCCACGGGAAACGTGACCATCGTGGCCAACCACACCTGACAAGCACCCGCCCAGACCCCGCGTCAGAGCCCGGACCACTCAGGTGGCCCGGGCTCCTTCTTGCCCGAACCGGGCAAGCCTGCACAGGATCTTCACAAGTCACGCGCACAACGACCCCTCTCCCGCTCGTACGCTCCACCTGTGAGCGAGAAGACGACCCGACCGCGCGTCCTCGTCGTGGAGGACGAGCGCACGATCGCCCAGGCCGTGGCGGACCGGCTGTTGGCCGAGGGCTTCGCCGTTCGGCAGGAGCACGACGGGCACACCGCCGTCGCCGCAGCTGCGGAGTGGGCGCCGGACCTCATCGTGCTCGACGTCATGCTGCCGGGGCTGGACGGGCACGAGGTCTGTCGACGGGTTCAGGCGGAGCACCCGGTGCCGGTCCTGATGCTCACCGCACGGGACGACGAGACCGATGTGCTGGTAGGACTCGGCGTGGGAGCCGACGACTACCTCACCAAGCCGTTCAGCATGCGCGAGCTCCTGGCCCGCATCCGGGTGCTGCTCAGACGGGTGGACCGCGCGGCCGAGCTGGCGACCAGGACGCCCCGGGAGATCGTGGTCGGGTCGCTGCGGATCGACCAGGCGCGTCGACGCGTGAACAGCGACGGGGCCGACGTACACCTCACGCCGACGGAGTTCGACCTCCTCGTGTGCCTGGCGTCCAGGCCGGGCACCGTGCTGACGCGGGAGCACCTGCTCGCGGAGGTCTGGGACTGGCAGGACGCGGCAGGGACACGCACCGTGGACAGTCACGTGAAGTCGCTGCGAAGCAAGCTCGGCGCGCTGCGGCTCCGCACCGTGCACGGCGTCGGCTACGCGCTCGAGGTGCACCCGTGATCCGCCCGCTCGACCGGCTCGGCTCGATCAAGACCAAGCTGGGAGTCCTCGTCGCGGTCACCGTCGCCGTGGCCGCCACCTTGTCGGTGGTCGGTGCGCGACTGGAGCTGTCGCCGGTGTTCACGATCCCCGGTGCGGTCCTGGTCGCCCTCGTGGTCACGCAGATCCTGGCGAGCGGCATGACCTCTCCGCTGCGGGAGATGACGGCGGCCGCACGGACGATGGCGACCGGGAACTACTCGCGACGGGTGCGTGCCACCTCCCGCGACGAGGTGGGGGAGCTCGCCCGGGCCTTCAACACGATGGCTGCCGACCTCGAGGCCGTCGACCGACAGCGCCGTGACCTGGTCGCGAACGTGTCCCACGAGCTGCGCACGCCCGTGTCCGCGCTGCGAGCCGTGCTCGAGAACCTGGTCGACGGCGTCTCCCCGCCGGACCGAGCGACCTTGCAAGCCGCGCTCGAGCAGACCGAGCGGCTCGGCCGGCTCGTCACGGACTTGCTGGACCTCTCGCGGGTCGACGCCGGACTGGTGCCGCTCGAGGTGGAGGACCTCCCGGTCGAGCCGTTCCTGAGATCCGTGGTGCAGGAGGCCCGGGTGTCGGAGCGCGCGGTCGAGTACGTCGTCGAGGTGTGTCCGCGCGACCTGGTGGTGCCCGCGGACCGGGAACGGCTCCACCAGCTGGTCGCCAACCTCGTCGACAACGCCGCACGACACAGCCCCTCCCGTGGGACGGTGACCCTTCGCGCCAGTACGCGCGACGCCCAGGTCCTGCTCGACGTCCTCGACGAGGGACCGGGCATCGCACCGGCGGAGAGGTCTGCGGTCTTCCAGAGGTTCACCACCGGAGCCGGGTCGCTCGGCGACGGCGGGACCGGACTGGGCCTCGCGATCAGCCGCTGGGTTGCGGACCTTCACGGCGGCTCCATCCAGGTCGCCGACTCGACTCCGGGCTGCCACATCCAGGTGGTCCTCCCCGCCGACAGGAGAATCAGGTGAACACCCAGCCCCTCGTCACGCCGGCGCCTTCGAAGCCACTCCTCGACGTCGTCTTCGGGCAGCTCTGGCCGGACCAGGCCACGCCAGGGCGCCCGAGGCTCGTGGCGGCCTCCGCCGCGGTCGGACTGCTCGCGGCCGTCATCGTGCCCTTCCGCGCACCGGGGCTGGCCGCCTTCCTCTCCGTCCTCGCTGCCATGGCGGTGGTCGTCGCCGCCGACCGGAGGCTGCTCGCCCCGCCCCGACTCGCAGCCATGGTGCTCTGCCTGCTGCTGGCGACCACACTCGTCCTCCGCGACGCGGCATGGGTCGTCGCCCTGTGCCTGATGGCGGCGTTCGCGGTGGGCGCGGCGGCCCTCGCCGGGGGGCGGTCCGTACCCGGACTGGTCGCTTCCGCCACGGCGGTGCCGCTGGCTGCGCTGAGGGGACTCCCGTGGCTGTCCCGGTCGTTGCGTGTGGCGACCTCGCCCGACCGGCCGGCTGACCGGTGGCGGCCGGTCCTTCGCACGACGGCGGTCTCGCTGCTCCTCGTGCTCGTCTTCGGCGCGCTGTTCGCCTCGGCCGATGCGCTCTTCGCGCGGTGGGTCGGGGCTCTCGTGCCGGACCTGACCTTCGGAGACCTGTTCGTGCGGGGGTTCGTCTTCCTGTTCGTCGCCGGCGTGACGCTGGCCGCCGTGTTCGTCGCGGTCTGCCCGCCGAGGGTGGAGCGGCTCGTCCTGCCCGCGGGCCGCGCCGTGGACCGGCCGTTCGAGTGGCTCGTCCCGGTCCTCGTCGTGGTCGGCGTCTTCGCGCTCTTCGTGGTCGCCCAGCTGACCGCGATGTTCGGAGGTCACGCCTACCTCCGGCGTACCACCGGGCTGACGTACGCCGACTACGTCCACCAAGGATTCGGCCAGCTCACCGTGGCGACGCTCCTGACGCTGGGCGTCGTGGCGACAGCTGTCCGGAAGGCTCCTCGTGCCACGGCCGGCGACCGCATGCGACTTCAGATCGTGCTCGGCACGCTGTGCGCGCTGACCCTCGTCGTCGTGGCGTCGGCGTTGTACCGGATGCACGTCTACGAGCAGGCCTACGGCTTCACCCGCCTGCGCCTGCTCGTGTCGGTGTTCGAGGCATGGCTCGGCGTGGTCGTCGTACTGGTGATGGTCGCCGGGATCAGGCTGCGCGGACCCTGGGTGCCCTGGGCCGCGCTCGCCACCGGAGCCGTGATGCTGCTTGGCCTGGCCGCTTTCAACCCGGACGCCTACATCGCCCAGCGCAACATCGCACGGTTCGAGCAGACCGGCCGGATCGACTGGTACTACCTGTCCGGGCTCTCCGCCGACGCGACGCCGGCGCTCTCCGGCCTGCCGCCGAAGTACCGCGCCTGCGTCCGTCTGGCAGAGCCCCGGCACGACGACTGGCTTGCATGGAACCTGGGCCGCGCCCGCGCCCGCGAAGCCCTGGAGGGACAGGCCGAGCCCTCGTCCGGCAGCTGCGTCGACGTCCCCTAGACGGACCGTCCCGCCGACGCCACGTCCTCGTGGGCGGTGTCGGGGCCCGTCTCGGCGGCATGCGCGATGTTCAGGAACGACCGCCACATGCAGGCCGTCAGAAGCGCGGACCCGACGAACCCGAACCAGTACGGCGCCACGACCCCCCACCGCTGCGCCAACGCACCGCCGACCAGCGACCCGAGGGCCATCCCGCCGATCGAGCCCAGCATGTAGACGCTCGTGACTCGACCGAGCAAGCCGGAGGGCACCGCCCGCTGCCGGACGGTCGTGGAGGTCGTGCCCCAGACGACGGCGTGGACCCCGAAGACCGTCATCACCAGACCGGCCACGGCCGCCTCGCGTGTCAGCGCGAGACCGAGATGGGTCAGGGTCTCGACGACGAGGCCGATCCGCATGAGGGTCGCGAGGCTGAAGCGCTGCTCGAGCCAGCGGTAGGCCGTCGCCCCGAACACCCCGCCGACGGCGCTCGCTGTCATGAGGAGGCCGTAGCCGACCTCGCCCAGTCCGAGCCGTTCCCTGGCGTACAGCACGTACACCGACATGGCCGCGCCGAACGTGACGTTGAAGGCGAAGATCGTGAGCGCGAGGGTGCGCACCGGGGCGTGCCGCCACAGCCACCGCAGTCCCTCGCCGACCTCCTGACGCATCGGCCGACGACCGTCCGCCCGGTCCACGGGTTGCCTCGAGATGCGGGTGATGAGCACCGCCGCGAGGAGGAAGCAGGCGGCGTTGGCCCCGAAGGGCACGGCCATGCCGACCCCGAAGAGGAACGCGCCGAGCGGCGGGCCCGCGAGCTGGTTGCTCAGCATCATGGTGGAGATCAGGCGCGAGTTCGCCAGGCCGAGACTGCTCTTGGGAACAGCGGTCGCCACCAGCGTGCTCGCGGCGTTGTCGGCGAAGGTCTCCGCGACCCCGAGCAGGAAGACCGCCAGGAACACGACCGGTAGCGACACCAACCCCAGCGCCACGGTGAGCGCGAGGAGCCCGATCACCGTGAACCGCATCAGGTCGACGACGATCGTCAGGGTTCGCCGGTCGACGCGGTCGATCACGGCACCGGCCGTCACGCCGAACAGAAGCCACGGAACCTGCTGGAGGAACGCCGCCAAGGCGACGGCGACGGGTTCACGGCTGATCGAGGCGACCAGCAGCGGCCCGGCGGCCAGGACGATGCCGTCGCCGAGGTTGGAGACCGTCGAGGCGCCCCAGATCCAGGGGAAGTCGCGCCCGAGGCGGGCGGGCGCGAGCCGCGCGGCGAGAGTCACTCGCTCGATTCTGCCTTCTCCGGCGAGCCCCCCTCCACCGATTTTGCGCGCCTGGGTCGTGAGGCTAGCGGCCGGGGATGCCGGAGATCGCGATGCCCGAGCGGGTCTTGTAGCGCTTGTTGATGCTGATCAGTACGGCGGTCAGCGGCTCGAGCTGACGCGCGAGCCGGAGGCGGCCCGCATCGACGCCGTCGCGACCGGTCACCGTCCGAGCCAGCTCGATCGCGACCTGCTTCGCCTCCTTGTCGTCCCCGCACACGAGGACGTCCTCGTGGTCGAGGTACTCCTCCTCGCCCCACAACGACACCGCCGACACGTGGTGGAACGCCCCGACCACGGTCGCCGACGGGACGATCGCCGCGGCACTCTCCGCGGCGCTGCCCCCTGCGACCTCGAGGCCGTAGGGCCCCTGCTTGTCGAAGCCGAGCGGGTTGACACAGCTGATGACCGTCTTGCCTTCGAGCACGGGGGCAAGGTCGTCCACCAGCTCGTCATGACCGTCGTACGGCACCGCCAGCAGCACAACCTCGGCAGCCGCAGCAGCGTCCGCGTTGGCAGCGCCCGCCACGTCTCCCTCCGGGACCCGCTCGCGGATCTCCTCGGCTGCGGACTCGGCTCGGTCCTTCGAGCGCGAGCCGACCACCACGGCATGGCCGTGCCTGGCGAACCGGTAGGCCAGCCCCTTGCCCTGCGGGCCTGTGCCGCCGATGACCGCGATCCGGTAGTTCGTCACGTCTGCTCCTCGTTCGTCGTCCCGTCGGTTCCAGGAGTGACTGCCGCGGGACCTCTTGAATCATGACAGTATTACTGTCACGGTAGTGCCCAGCGCGGGGGACCCCCTGCCCCTGCCCACGCTTCGACACACCCGAAAGTAGGCCATGAAGCTCTCGATGCCCTTGATGTATGCCGGCAACCCCCGCGAGGCCGCTGACCAGGTGGTCAGCCTGGAGCAGGCGGGGCTCGACACCGTCTGGGTCGCGGAGGCGTACGGCTTCGACTCCCCCACCCTGATGGGTTACCTGGCGGCGAAGACCGAGACCCTCGAGATCGGCTCGGCGATCCTGAACATCTACTCCCGCACACCGGGTGCTCTCGCGCAGACGGCTGCGGGTCTCGACAATGTCAGCGGCGGCAGGGCGATCCTCGGCCTCGGCGCCTCCGGCCCTCAGGTGATCGAGGGCTGGCACGGCCTCCCCTACGACAAGCCGCTCACGCGGACCCGCGAGGTCGTCGAGATCGTCAGGGCCGCCCTGCGCCGTGAGACGCTGCAGTTCCAGGGGAAGGTCTTCACGCTCCCTCTGCCGCCGGACCAGGGCCTCGGCCTGGGCAAGCCGCTGAAGATGCTGACGAAGCCCGAGCGCCCTTCGGTCCCGATCTACATCGCGGCGCTCGGCGAGAAGAACGTCCAGGGCACCGCGGAGTACGCCGACGGGTGGCTGCCCTTCCTCTACGCACCCGAGAAGGCCGGGGACATCTGGGGCCCCGCCCTCGCGGCCGGCGGGGCCAAGCGTCCCGAGAGCCTCGGGCCGCTCGAGATCGCCGCCGGCGGCATGGTGGCGGTGGGTGACGACGTCAAGGGCATGCTCGACTTCGCGCGGCCGATGTTCGCGCTCTACATCGGCGGGATGGGCGCCAGGGGCAAGAACTTCTACAACGAGCTCGCCTGCCGCTACGGCTTCGAGGAGGAGGCCGCGAAGATCCAGGACCTCTACCTGGGCGGCAACAAGCGCGACGCCGAGGCGCTCGTCCCGCTCGAGCTCCTCGAGATGTGCAACCTGGTCGGCCCCGAGTCCTACGTGAAGGAGCGCATCGCGGCCTTCCGGGAGTCCGGCGTCACGAGTCTCCAGATCACTCCGGTTGCCGACGACCCGGCGGCTCTGGTCCGTCAGATGAAGGAATGGGTGTCCTGACATGCGCGAGATCTTCGAGCCGGAGCACGAGTCGTTCCGCGAGACCGTCCGCTCCTTCATCGAGAAGGAGGTCAAGCCCTACCACGAGCAGTGGGAGAAGGACGGCGTCGTGGACCGCTCGGTCTGGACGAAGGCCGGCGAGATGGGCCTGCTCTGCTTCGACGTCGACGAGGAGTACGGCGGGGCCGGGGTCAAGGACTTCCGCTACAACATGGTGATGGCCGAGGAGCTCACCAGAGCCGGCGTGAACGGCCCCGGCTTCCTGGTCCACACCGACATCATCGTGCCCTACATCAGCAGCCTCGGCACCCCGGAGCAGAAGCAGCGCTGGCTCCCAGGTCTGGTCAGCGGCGAGATCGTCAGCGCCATCGCGATGACCGAGCCGGGTGCAGGCAGCGACCTCCAGGGCATCCGCACCCACGCGGCCGACAAGGGCGACCACTACGTCCTGAACGGCTCGAAGACCTTCATCAGCAACGGCATCCTGGCCGACCTGGTCATCGTCGTGGCCAAGACCGACCCGGAGGCCGGCCACAAGGGCATCAGCCTCCTGGTCGTCGAGCGCGGCATGGAGGGCTTCGAGCGGGGTCGGAACCTCGACAAGATGGGCCTGAAGGCTCAGGACACCGCGGAGCTGTTCTTCGACAACGTCGTGGTGCCGAAGGAGAACCTCCTCGGCGAGGAGGGCAGCGGATTCATCTCGCTGATGCTGAACCTGCCCCAGGAGCGGCTCTCGATCGCCATGATCGCGGCCGCCGCGTGCGAGGCCGTCCTCGAGATGTCCCTCGACTACGCCAAGGAGCGGGAGGCCTTCGGGAGGCCGATCGGCAAGTTCCAGCACAACCGGTTCCTGATCGCCGAGATGGCGACCGAGGCGCACATCGCCCGGGTCTTCGTCGACGACTGCGTGAGGAGGCACAACGCCGGTCAGCTCGACGCCAAGCTCGCGTCGATGGCGAAGTGGTGGACCACCGAGCTGCAGACCAAGCTCGTGGACCGCGCGGTCCAGCTGCACGGTGGCTACGGCTACATGATGGAGTACCCGGTCGCGCGCGCGTACGTCGACAGCAGGATCCAGACGATCTACGGCGGGACGACCGAGATCCAGAAGGAGATCATCGGCCGGTCTCTCGGCATCTGAAAGACCGACCGGTCCCCCTCCCGACAACGGCGTGAGCCGGGCATGATGTGGCCCGGCTCACCCCGTCGAAGGAGAACCTCATGGATCGTGTCCTGGAGCAGCGCAAGGAGATCGAGGAGCGGATCGCAGACCTGACGTTCTGCACCCGCCTCGAGCGGACGGTCGCCGAGCGAGGTGACGAGCCGGCCTACTCCGACAAGATCGGCGTCCCCGAGGGCGACCAGGGCTGGCGCACGCTCACCTGGTCCGAGGTGCGCCGGCAGGCGCTCGAGCTGGCGGCGGGCCTCGCACAGGTCGGCCTCGCGCCCGGCGACACCATGGCGATCATGGCGAGCAACCGCACCGAGCACGTCCTCGCCGACATCGCCGCGGTCCACGCCGGCGGCACTCCCATGACGATCTACGCGACGCTCGCCCCGGAGCAGGTCGCCTACGTCGCCGGCAACTCCGAGCCCACCGTCGTGGTGCTCGAGGGAGCCGACCAGCTGCGCCGTTGGGAGAAGGCGCTCGCCGAGGTGCGGAGCATCAAGGCCGTCGTCGTGATCGACCCCGCGCTCGCCGAGGAGGACCCCCGGGCAGTCGCTTGGGACGACCTGCTTGCCCATGGGCGTGAGGCACGCGCCGCCGATCCGGCGGCGTACGACCACCTCTGGCGCTCGGTCCGCCCGGACGACGCCCTGACCATCCTCTACACCTCGGGCACGACCGGGAACCCGAAGGGCGTGGTGCTGACCCACCACAGCATCCTGTTCGAGGCGGAGAGCTCCCTCGAGACCAGCCGGATGTTCGAGCCCGGCATCGGGGTCAGCTACCTCCCGTTCGCGCACATCGCGGAGCGCATGCTCACCATCTACATCCCGCAGTACCAGGGCGCTCACATGCACCTCATCGGCGACCCGGCGCTGCTCGTCGGCGCCCTTGGCGCGGTCCACCCGACCCGTTTCTTCGGCGTCCCGCGCGTCTGGGAGAAGATCCGCACCGGCGTCTCGGGCCTGCTCGCCGCCGAGACCGACGAGGCGAAGAAGGCCGCGATCGAGAGCGCCATGTCCGTCGGGCTCCGTTACGTCGAGTCCCGGCAGACCGGTCAGCAGACCTCGCCGGAGCTCGCGGAGCAGTACGCCGCCGCCGACTCCGCCGTCCTCTCTCCCATCCGGGGGCTGCTCGGGCTGGACCGGGTCGAGTGGGCGGCCTCCGCCGCCGCGCCGATGCCGGTCGAGGTGACCCGGTTCTTCGCCGGGCTCGGCCTCGAGATCTACGACGTCTACGGCATGACCGAGACCAGCGCAGTGGTGACGGCGAACGGGCCTGACGGCTTCCGGCTCGGGAGCGTGGGCCGCCCCATCGCCGGCGTGGAGGTCCGCCTGGGCGAGGACAACGAGATCCTCGTGCGCGGACCCGTCAACACACCGGGCTACTTCAAGCAGGAGGAGGCCACCAAGGCGCTGGTCGACCAGGAAGGGTGGCTCCACACCGGTGACATCGGGCAGCTCGACGAGGACGGCTTCTTCTACGTCGTCGACCGCAAGAAGGAGATGATCATCACCTCTGCCGGCAAGAACATCGCTCCCTCGAACATCGAGAACCTGCTCAAGGAGAGCCCTCTCGTCGGTCATGCCCTGGTCTTCGGCGACGACCGGCCCTACTGCGTCGCGGTGCTGACCCTCGACGGTGAGATCGCGCCGCTGGTCGCGAAGAAGCACGGGATCGAGTTCACCGACCTTGCCGACCTCGCCCGCAACCCGCAGATCCTGGCCCTGGTGCAGCAGGCGGTCGACTCCGCGAACGAGCGGCTCTCGCGGCCGGAGCAGGTCAAGAGGTTCGAGCTGCTCCCGACCGAGTGGACCGCCGAGAGCGAGGAGCTGACGCCGACGTTGAAGCTGAAGCGCCGCGTGGTGCACGCGAAGTACCAGGACGTGCTCGAGCGCCTGTACGCCTGAGACGCCGGGCTGTCGCCCCGACCTCCACCCTGGGGGTCGGGGCGACGCTGTGCTTCCGGGGCTTTCGGCTCACGGACCGGGGGTTGTCGGGGTGACAGTTCTGCTGTCACAGTAAGCCTGTATCCCACCGCCACCATCGGAAAGCGGGGCTGCTCCATGGTCTTCGGTCGTTACGCGAACCTCCGTCGGATCGAGCGACTGGACCCCACTACCGACTACGACGAGATCTTCCGCCTGGTCAGCCAGTACGAGTTCCCCTGGGAGTACGTCCAGGGCACGTCCATCGCTTTCATGCGTGACTATGGCGTGCCCTCGATCAGCAGGCTGCTCGACCGGACCGGCGAGTTCGAGCACCACGGCCAGAAGCGGTACGACGACACGATCCTCATCGCCTACGAGGGCACCGCCGAGACACTCGAGTCGCCTCGGGGCCGCGCCGCGATCCGCCATCTGAACCGTATCCACGGGAAGTACGACATCCCCAACGACGAGTTCCGCTACGTCCTCGCGACGACGATCGTGGGGCCGAAGAGGTTCATCGACGCCTACGGCTGGCGCCCGCTTCACCCGCACGAGGTCGAGGCGATGTGCCGGGTCACGACCCGGCTCGGGCAGCTGATGGGCATCAAGGACCTGCCGCGCAGCTACGAGGACTACGAGCGCCTCCTCGACGAGTACGAAGCCGAGCGGTTCGAGTTCGCCCCCGAGAACCGCCGGGTCGCGGAGGCGTCGCTGCGGATCGTGGAGAACTGGTACCCGTCGTTGGTCCGACCTCTCGTTCGGCGGGTCAACGTCGCGATGCTCGACGACCCGCTCCGGGAGGCGTTGGGGCTCCCCCGTCAGCCGCGCTGGCTCTCACGTCTGCTCGACAGGGGGCTCCGCGTGCGCAGTCACGTGCTGCGGGTCGTCGTACCTCCACGCCCGGAGTCGAAGCCCTACGTCCACGACCCGTCGCGGACCTACCCGTTCGGGTACTCCCTGTCCGACCTCGGCCCGGACTGGCTCCGCGAGCCGCACCGCGACACGCGAGAGAGCCGGACCGCGTAGCAGCCGAGGGTCAGGCGCGGTACTCCGCGATGCGAGCCGTGATCTGACGGTCCGCCCGTTCGCGGAGCCGACGGCGACCGCCGGGGACGGCCCGAGCGGCCAGGTGCTTGGCGAGGTTCCACGGGACGGCTAGGGCGGCGTACCACGGAGTGCTCGCCGGCAGACCGAGCTCGGCCATGCCGGACCGTCCATGGAAGAGCGCGGCCAGGCTGAGGTGCTTGCGGTACTCGAAGCGCTGCCGCAGCACCCGGAGGCGGCGGAACTGCGTGTCGAGGTGCGACTCTGCCAGGGCCTTCGCGAGCCGCCGCGAGTTCTCGTCCGGCCCGGGAGACAGCAGCATGGCGTGGTAGAAGTTCCGGCGCCCCTCCGCCTCGGTCTGGGCCAGCCAGTGCTCGTCGACGCCCATGAGCCAGCCGACGTAGCGCCACAGGTGCATCACCGCGTGGCCGTCGACGCGGCTGACCGGCACCCCGAGAGCGCGGACGCTGACCAGGTACGACGTCGAGAAGAGCGCGAGCGTGCCGGCCTGGTCGAACTGGTTGACCGGAAGGCCCCAGTCCTCGACGTCCCAGGTGCCGGAGTCCAGGAACCGACGGTTCACCATCGCGTGCATGAGCCGGACGTGGACGGTGAGCCGCCAGCCCATCCCGAACCTCTCCATCCCGCCGGGCCGGACGCACTCGTGCCACCACTCCGACGTCTCCGCCACGCGGCGGTTGACCTGGTCCTCGAGCAGCCGCCCGGTCCCGGCCAGGACCTCGGTGGTGGCCGATGACCGGTAGCCGCCCATCAACGACGAGTCACCCAGGACGTCCAGGCTGGTCAGCCCGGCCTCGAGACAGATCTCTGCCCCCCTGCGCAGCAGGTCGTCGTCCACCCAGGACGGCCGCGGCTCGAGCTGCGCGAAGAAGTCGCGAAGCGGAGCCGGTGCGTCGGGGACAGCGGTGATGCCGTGTTCGAGAGCAGCGCGGAACTGCGCCATCGAGACCGAGCGGTCGGTCCGGATGGCCCGCACCAGCCGATCTGCCGGCGCGTCACCGCGCAGCAGCGCCTCAGCGTGAAGCCCTCGCTCCTGCTCCGTCGGCTCGGGATCGCCGGGAACGAACAGCCGCATGGTCCGCCCGGCTCTCCGTGACCAGTCGGGAGACATGTCGAAGCGACGGGGAACGGGGGTCTCGGTCTCGGCTGCGCTGCTCACGTGGGCCCTTCTCAAAGACGATGGGGTGTGGTACACATCCACTGTGCCAGTAATACTGGCAGAGTTGTCCCGGGGAGGGGAACCCACTCTTGCGGCGATCCGGCCGCCGCGCGAACACAAGGGGAAACCGATGACCGCGCTTGCGAACGACCCGTTGGCCACGCCCGAGCCGGAGCCCTCCCGCTCCCGACCGCCGTGGGTCAGCGACGCCGTGGTGGAGCGACTGACAGGCCTGGTCTTCCGGCCCGACCCGGCCGCCGACCCGGTCCGGCCGGTCGCGCCGTACGACGGCACCGTGACCGCCGACGTGCCCGCCACCGGGGCGGACGGTGTGGTCGAGGCGGTGGCCTCGGCCCGCGCCGCACAGAGCGCCTGGGCGGCGCGCCCCTACCGTGAGC
>DASVBF010000086.1:0-6763 GCA_036375975.1 Nocardioidaceae bacterium
ATGGCGGTGCCCGGGATGGAGCAAGGCGGGGAGGACCCCGACGGTCAGCGGCGGCTCCTGCTCCACCAGCTGACCCGCGGCGCGAAGGACGAGCAGATCGCGCGGACGCTGGGGGTCAGCCTCCGCACGGTGCGGCGGCGCATCGCCGAGCTCATGGACGAGCTCGGCGCGGACTCGAGGTTCCAGGCCGGCGCGGAGGCGGTACGCCGGGGCTGGCTCTGAGCGGGCCGCACGCGGGGACGAGCGCCGGACTAGGTCAGTGCGGAAGCATCATGTGCATCGCGCCGCGTTCGATACGCCAGGTGCGGTGCCGCTCGGGGCCGTAGACCTCGCCGTCGGCGCTGCAGTAGAAGTTCTGGCCGGTGACCGTGACGGTCGACGCCCGGAGGTACTTCACGTCGTCGCGCTCGTGGTGGCTGCCCAGCCGGAAGCGTAGGGCGTAGGCGACGCGTGCCACAGGGCCGATCGCGAACGAGACCATCAGGTCCATCTTGCCGTCGCCGGGGTCGGCTTCCGGCGTGATCTCGGCACCGCCGCCCACGGTGGGTCCGTTCCCCACCGCGACCATCAGGATCGGGTGGGCGAAGTCGGCGATCTCCTCGCCGTCGGCCTCGATGCGCAGGCGCACGAAGGGAGGGTTCACCGCGGCGAGCAGTGCGCCGACGCCGTAGCCGAGCCGGCCCAGCCGGCCCTTCCACTTGTGGGCCTTCCGGCTCGCTTGTGCGCCCACCCCGATGTGCACGTTGTTGACGACGACGCTGCCGACGCAGTCGACGATGAGGTCGAGGTCGCGTGAGTCACCCTTCACGACGACGCGCGCGGCCTCCTCCGGGTCGAGCGGGATGCCGGCGCCCCGCGCGAAGTCGTTGCCCGTGCCGAGCGGGATCAGGCCCAGGACGACGTCGCCGAGCTCGTTGCGGCGGTGCAGCGCAGCGACGACCGCGTGGAGGCTGCCGTCCCCACCGGCGACCACGACGCGACGGCTGCCGCGACGATGCAGGACGCCATCGAGCTCGCCGGGGTTGGACGTCGCGCAGACCTCGACGTCGGCGGAGCCTCGGAGCACAGAGAGGGCCTTCTCGACGTTCTCCGAGTCGGTCGTGCCGGCCTCGGCGTTGCTGATCAGCAGGAGCGGTTCCACCACGCGGACACTACATCCCGCCCCTGACGCTCTGTTATCGTTCCTTCGCAAGAGCCCCGGTGCTGTTGCACAACCGGGGCTTCTTCGTTGTCCGGCCCGTCGTCCCGGAGGTATTGCTCGAAGACATGTGCCGGGGCCCGTGACGGCAGGTCCGGGACTGCTCGTCAGGCCACCGAGAGGGGTTCAGCTCATGCCCGCGATTGTCCTCGTGGGAGCCCAGTGGGGCGACGAAGGCAAAGGCAAGGCGACCGACCAGCTCGGGTCGACGCTGGATTATTGCGTGCGTTACCAGGGCGGAAACAACGCTGGCCACACGATCGTCATCGACGGCGAGAAGTTCGCGCTGCACCTGCTCCCTTCAGGGACCCTGAGCCCGGGCGTGACGCCGGTGATCGCCAACGGCGTCGTCGTCGACGCCCGCGTCCTGCTCACGGAGATCGAGGGCCTCAACGCTCGCGGCGTCGACACCTCGCGGCTCCTCGTGTCGAGCAACGCGCACCTCATCACGTCGTACCACACGACCATCGACAAGGTCACCGAGCGCTTCCTGGGCAAGAACCAGATCGGTACGACGGGCAGGGGCATCGGCCCGACGTACGCCGACAAGATCAACCGCATGGGCATCCGCGTCGCCGACATCTTCGACCAGAAGATCCTGCGGCAGAAGGTGGAGGCCGCCCTCGACCAGAAGAACCACCTGCTGGTCAAGGTCTACAACCGCCGGGCCATCGAGGTCGACGCCGTGATGGACGAGATCGCCGGCTACTCCGACCGGCTCGAGCCTTACGTCGCCGACACCTCCCGCGTGCTCAACGCCGCGCTCGACGAGGGCAAGACGGTCCTCTTCGAGGGCGCCCAGGCGACGATGCTGGACGTCGACCACGGCACCTACCCGTTCGTGACCTCGAGCAACCCGACCGCCGGCGGGGTCTGCGCCGGCGCCGGCATCGGCCCCACCCGGATCGACCGTGTCATCGGCGTGGTCAAGGCGTACACGACCCGGGTCGGCGCCGGCCCCTTCCCGACCGAGCTGCTCGACGAGGACGGCCAGAAGCTGCGCGACCTCGGCGCGGAGTTCGGGACGACCACCGGCCGGGACCGTCGATGCGGCTGGTACGACGCGGTGATCGCCCGCTACGCCGCGCGCATCAACGGCCTCACCGAGTTCGCCCTCACCAAGCTCGACATCCTCGGGGCCTGGGAGCGGATCCCGGTCTGCGTCGCCTACGAGATCGACGGGGTGCGCCACGACGAGATGCCGATGACCCAGTCGGAGTTCCACCACGCGAAGCCGGTCTACGAGTTCTTCGACGGCTGGAACGAGGACATCTCGCACTGCCGCAGTTTCGAGGAGCTGCCCAAGAACGCGCAGGTCTACGTCAAGGCGCTCGAGGAGATGTCCGGCGCGCCGTTCTGGGCGGTCGGGGTCGGTCCCGGACGCGAGCAGACCGTCATCCTGCGCGAGAGCTGAGGAGAGCCGCGTTGAAGGTCCTGGTCATCGGCTCCGGCGGCCGCGAGCACGCCCTCGCCCTGGCCCTGTCCCGCGACCCCGAGGTCAGCGAGCTGCACGCCGCGCCGGGCAACCCCGGCATTGCTGCCGTGGCGGAGCTCCACGACGTCGACCCGAACGACGGTACGGCGGTCGCCGACCTGGCCGAAGGTCTCGGCATCGACCTGGTGGTGGTCGGCCCCGAGGCGCCTCTCGTGGCAGGGGTGGCCGACGCCGTGCGGGCGCGCGGCATCGACTGCTTCGGCCCGTCAAGGGAGGCGGCGCAGCTCGAGGGGTCGAAAGCCTTCGCGAAGGACGTCATGGCCGAGGCGGAGGTGCCCACGGCGATGGCTCACGTGTGCACGACGCCGTCCGAGGTCGCCGATGCCCTGGACGCGTTCGGCCCGCCCTACGTCGTCAAGGACGACGGCCTCGCGGCGGGCAAGGGCGTGGTCGTGACCGAGTCCCGCGACGAGGCGCTGGCCCACGCTGCGGCATGCGGGCGGGTCGTCGTCGAGGAGTACCTCGCCGGCCCCGAGGTCTCCCTGTTCGCCATCACGGACGGGACGACCGTCGTACCCCTGCAGCCGGCGCAGGACTTCAAGCGGGTCGGGGACGGCGACACAGGGCCGAACACCGGCGGGATGGGGGCGTACACCCCGCTGCCCTGGGCGCCCGAGGGCCTCGTCGCCGAGGTCACCGACCGCGTGCTCCAGCCGACGGTGACCGAGATGGCCCGTCGTGGGACGCCGTTCCAGGGACTTCTCTACGCCGGCCTGGCGATCACGGACCGTGGCGTGAGGGTCATCGAGTTCAACGCTCGCTTCGGCGACCCCGAGACCCAGCCGTTGATGGCGCTGCTCGACTCGCCGCTCGGCGTCATGCTGCGGGCGGCCGCGCGCGGCACCCTCGACGAGGTCGGCGCACCCCGCTGGAAGGACGGTGCCGCGGTCGCGGTGGTCGTGGCCTCGAAGGACTACCCCGGCAAGCCGCGCACCGGCGACGTGATCCATGGGCTCATGGACGCAGGGCGCGTCGACGGCGTCGAGGTGATCCACGCGGGCACCGCGCTCGGTGAGGACGGCACTCTCGTCACCTCGGGCGGGCGCGTGCTCGCCGTGACCGCGGTCGGCGCGGACGTCGCTCAGGCCCGGACCCGTGCCTACGACGGCGTCGAGAAGATCCGGATCGACGGCAGCCACCACCGCACCGACATCGCGGCCGGCGCCTGAGGCCCCCCGCCCACTCGGGCGGCGGCGGGCTCACCGGGCGCTCTCCTGGGCGGACGGGGTCCCCAGGGCCCTAGCTCCTGAACCACGCGAACCCGGGCAGGACACGTCAACGAGGTCCGGACAAGGCTAGGCAGCCTCGTAGGCGAGCCGCCGCTCGGTGGCGTATCGGAGGTACCAGCCGGTCCTCGTCCTGAGCACGAGTGACCACCGACCACCCCGGGGCAGGTCCAGAGCCAGGCGCCGCCGGCCGACCCGGACGGCGAGATCGCGAACCACCGTGGTGGCCCCCTGCCGGGCCACCACGCGCACCCGGCCGGGCGCCTGGACCTCCAGGCGAAGCCCGTCACGGGTCCGGCTCACCGCGGCCAGCAGTCGGCCCCGGTCGCCGACGTCGGTGCAGGAGCGCTTCATGTAGCAGCGCAGCGGTGGCTCCTGCGTGACGCTGGGGCCGTCGTCGCCCGAGTGCTGCACCATGCCGAGCCCGGCGTAGGCCCCGGTCTCCGCGACGAGCGTGGGGCTGACGCCGCGTGGGTAGGCCTGCTCGCACGCGTCGGCGGGCAGCCGGGCCGGGTCGGCAGGACCCCGGTGGTCGACCGCATCGAGCACGATGTCGCTGGTGGTCCCGTCCACCGCGAAGGTGTAGTGGTCGACGTACTTCTGGGGGCCGCAGACATCCTGCAGCACGATGTTCCGCGCGCCCTTGAGGTGGCTGGACTGCGGCGCGGGCACCACCACCTCGTCGTACCGGGAGGCGACGGTGGTGTACGACGGACCGTCCGGGAGGGGATGGGACAAGAAGGCGCGGAGCCACCTCGAGTCCGACCGGGTCTGCTGGATCGGCTCGCCGCAGGGGGTCTGGCAGCGCAGGTCGCCGAACATCGACTTGTTCACAAGCGGCGCGAGCCCGACGTAGTCGTCGACGAGCCTTGCCAGGTCGGGCCAGAACTTGATCGCGTAGACGAGCTGGGTGCCCCCCTGGCTGTGACCGATCACGTCGATCCTGCCGTGGTGACGGGCCGCGACGACCCGGATCGCGTGGACCACCCGCTCGACGGAGCGCTGGAGGTCCACCGTGCCGCGCCGGACCAGCTCCACCGTGCAGACGCCCCGGCCGGTGCCGCGCAGCCACGGGACGTAGGTCCGCCAGTTCTCCTTCGAGGTCACACCGGTGCCGTGCACCAGGAGGACCGGGGTGGGAGATGCGGGCCCGATCCGCCCGTGGCAGGTGAGTGCCTGGCCCAGCTGCCGCTCCGGCGCGCGCAGGCGCGGCCCGGGAGTCGACTCCTCGGCGGAGGCCGTCCCGGCGAGCCCTGTGAGCACGATGAGCAGGGCGACCAGGACGGTGCCGACGCGGACCGGGACGCGGCGAGGGGACATGCCCCACCAACGACGGCTCGACCGGCCGGTTATGCGGCTCGGCCGCGATGCGAGAATCAGCAGGTGAGCATCCCCAACGTCCTCGCCAGCCGGTACGCCGGAGCCGACCTCGCACAGCTGTGGTCCCCGGAGCACAAGATCGTGCTCGAGCGGCAGCTGTGGGTCGCCGTCCTGAAGGCACAGAGGGACCTCGGGGTCGACGTGCCGGACGGCGTCGTCGAGGCCTACGAGAAGGCTCTGGGTGACGTCGACCTGGAGTCGATCGCCGCGCGCGAGCGGGTCACCCGCCACGACGTGAAGGCGCGCATCGAGGAGTTCTGCGCGCTGGCGGGCCACGAGCACATCCACAAGGGGATGACCTCGCGCGACCTCACCGAGAACGTCGAGCAGCTGCAGGTCAGAGCCTCGCTGGAGCTGGTGCGAGACCGGGCCGTCGCGACCCTCGCCCGACTGGCCCGGCTCGCGTCGGAGTACGAGACGCTGGTCATGGCGGGCCGGTCGCACAACGTGGCCGCGCAGGCGACCACCCTCGGCAAGCGGTTCGCGACGGTCGCCGACGAGATGCTCGTGGCCTACGACCGCCTCGAAGAGCTCATCAGGCGCTACCCGCTCCGCGGGATCAAGGGGCCGGTCGGCACCGCCCAGGACATGCTGGACCTGCTCGGCGGCGACGACGCGCGGCTGGCCACCCTCGAGGAGCGGGTCGCCGCCCACCTCGGCTTCGACAACGTGCTGACGTCGGTGGGTCAGGTGTACCCCCGGTCGCTGGACTTCGAGGTGGTCTCCGCGCTCGTCCAGGTCGTGGCCGGACCCTCGAACCTCGCCACCACGATCCGGCTGATGGCCGGCATCGAGCTGGTCACCGAGGGCTTCAAGGCGGGGCAGGTCGGGTCCTCGGCGATGCCGCACAAGATGAACACGCGGTCGTGCGAGCGGGTGAACGGGCTCGCGGTGGTGCTGCGGGGGTACCTCTCCATGGTCGGCGAGCTCGCCGGGGACCAGTGGAACGAGGGCGACGTCTCGTGCTCCGTCGTACGCCGTGTCGCGCTGCCCGACGCCTTCTTCGCGGCCGACGGGCTGTTCCAGACCTTCCTGACCGTGCTCGACGAGTTCGGGGCGTTCCCGGCGGTGATCCAGCGCGAGCTCGACCGGTACCTCCCGTTCCTCGCCACCACGAAGGTCCTCATGGCCGCCGTACGCAACGGCGTCGGCCGGGAGACCGCCCACGAGGCGATCAAGGAGGCGGCGGTCGGTGTCGCCCTGGAGATGCGCAAGGGCGCGGCCGAGAACGACCTCCTCGACCGGCTCGCCGCCGACGAGCGGCTCGGGTTGACCAAGCTGCAGCTCGACTCCCTCGTCGCGGAGCCGATCACCTTCACCGGCGCCGCGGTCTCACAGGTGGACGCCGTCGTACGCCGGGTGGCTGAGGTCACCGCACGCCACCCACGGGCCGCGGCGTACTCACCCGGCGCCATCCTGTGACGACGCCCCGATCGGTCTGGACCGGGGCCGTCCCCCGATTGC
>DASVBF010000322.1:0-22692 GCA_036375975.1 Nocardioidaceae bacterium
CCTCGACGAGGAAATCCGAACCTTGCCTGCACGCCATCGCGCGCCCGCGCGCCCGCGTCTACGCGGCTCGAGCCCCACCGCTGCGCGTCACCGCTCGTCGCCTGCCGGAAAGCACGCCGCTCCGTCGCCCTTCGTGCGCGCTCTGCCCTCGGTCGCCGGGTCCGTCGCCATCTCGGTCGCCGCGGTCGGGGTCCTGGCCACCCACGGCCAGCCGGCCGGCACGGTCCAGGCCGAGGGCACCCGTCCGGCGGCCGCTCAAATCGCGTCCGGAGCACCCGGGACAAGCCCGGCGGCTCGCGCTCCGGCCACGGTGGAGAGCCCGAACCGTACGGCGGGGGGGCAGGGCCGGGAGGAGGCCTTCGCCTCGGCACAGGACAGCTCCGGGCCGCAGACGAGCAGAGGCGAGTCCCGAGGCGCCGCACCCTCAGAGCGGAGCGAGCACGGGAAGAAGTCGCGGTCGCACAAGGACCGGGGCCGCTCTCACAAGCATGCCAAGCACTCGCCGCGGCTGACTCCCGCGGAGATCGCACGGACCACGGGCGCTGCGGAGTCGGACGTGGCCGCGCAGTGGCCGCTGCTCCAGCAGGCCCTCGCCGAGCAGGGGATCACCGACCTGCGCACCCAGATCGCAGCGCTCGCCACGGTGGTCACCGAGGTCGGCGCCGGGCTTCGCCCCATCGACGAGCACGGTGACACGACGTACTTCACTCAGATGTACGAGGGCCGCTCGGACCTCGGCAACTACCAGGCCGGTGACGGCGCGCGCTATCACGGGCGCGGCTACATCCAGCTCACCGGCCGGGCCAACTACCGCGCCTACGGGGCCAAGCTCGGCCTGCCCCTGGAGGAGCAGCCGGAGCTCGCGCTACGGCCCGCGGTCGCGGCTCGGGTGCTGGCCGCGTACTTCAAGGACCGCCACATCGACGACGCAGCGCAGCAGGCACGATGGGGTGACGTCCGGCTGAGGGTCAACGGCGGCTACAACGGGTGGTCGACGTACTGGCACGTGGTCACGGGGTTGCTGCGCGCGGCGTCGCACTGAGCCCGGGCATCGCGGGAAGGCTCACTTCGGCGACGCGGTCCCGAGCTGGTCCTGCAGCTCGTCGACCGAGGCTCTGATGCCGGCGGCGAGACCGTCGAGTCCCGGGACGACCTGCGGGTCCGCGCAGAGCCCGAGGTACAGCGAGCCCTCGAGCGACACCGCCGCGACGCGGAGCCCGTGGTGCGGCGCGACCTCGGCGAGCGTGTACAGGGCATGCACGTGACGGCCGAGCACGGAGATCGACCCGGACGGCCCCGGCACGTTGGAGATGTTGAGGGAGTACTCGTGCGGCCCCTGCACGACGTGCTGCAGCGCCCGTCGTACCGCCGCCGGGGCGTGTGACAGCGATGCCCGGAGCGCATAGATGGCACGCGCGTCGTGCCGGTTCTTCCGGAGCCGGGTCGCCTTCGACACCGACCTCACCCGGGCCACCGGATCCGGCTCGGCCACGGGCAGGCTGACGAGCAGGAACGAGTCCCGGTTGCCGCTCGTGTCATCGCCCTCCCGCGGGTGCATGCTCACCGGGACCTGCACCTTCAGCCCGCCTGCACGGGCTTCGTGGGTCTGCATCCAGCCTCGCAGCCCGCCTGTGACGGCGGCGAGCAGCACGTCGTTGACGGTCACCTCCGGGCCGATCGTCTTGCCGACCCTCCGGAGCTCGTCCAGGGTGCAGCGCACGAAGGCCACATCGCGGTCAGGTCCCACCTCCCCCGCGAGCGGGGTGAGCTCGCGGACGCGGCGGAACTCCCGGAGCACCAGACCCCGGTATCCGGCCACCCTGGTAAGGCGAGCGCCGGCTGCCACCTGGGCGGAAGCCCCGGCCCGGGAAGGGCGAGGTCGGGCCGGACGGTCCGACCCTGTCTCCGCCTCGTCCCACAGCAGGCTGGAACCCGCCCGGATGACGGCCATCCCGTCGGCCAGACAGTGGTGCACCTTCCAGACCATGGCCCACCGGCCGTCCGTCATCGGTGGCAGGACGTCGAGACTCCACAGCGGGTGGGTCCGGTCGAGAGGGACCGTCATGACCTCCGCGACGATCCGGCGGAGCCCGGGTTCGTCGACCGGCTGCCCGGTCCGACGGAGCCGGACGTGACGCTCGATGTCGAAGTCCGGGTCGTCCTGCCAGGCGAGGCCCGACGCCGTCCCGGGCGCAGGCACGAGCCGCTGGGTCCATCGCTCCAGGGCCGGGAGCCGCCGCGTCATCTGCGCCCGCAGGGCCTCCAGGGGAGGCATGTCGGCGTCGTCGTCGACGATGAGCACCTTCAGGGTATGGCCCCGGATCGGGCCGTTCTCGAGGGCGAGGATCCTCGCGTCCTCCGCTCCGAGCGGCGTCAGGCTCGCGTCGACGACCACGGTGCACCTCCGGTTCGGTGTCTTCGTCTCACGACACCGCGCCCTCCGTGGGACGTGAAGAGGCGAACGGCCTTCGTCAGCTCAGTAGAGCCTCGTGACCGCGCCGTCCTGCTCGAGCACCCACGTGCCGTCGGCGGCCGCGAGCACCCCCCGGGGCGGCCAGGGCTCCCCGTTGAGCTCCGACACGGACCCCAGCCGGACCGCCGCCCCGGAGTCGCGTAGCAAGACGGCCTCACCCGTGTAGGACTCCCACTCGCGGAGCATCGCCGCCAGCCGGTTGTACGAGGTGACCCGGGGCAGCCGCACCGGAATCCGGTCCTTCTCACGCTGATGGCGTGCCAGCGCGTCGTCGAGCATCCGCGAATAGGCGGCGGCTTCGATTCTGCTCATCTTCGCGGGCACGGAGCGTCAATCTACTCCCCGCCGGAATCGACGGCTCGTCGGCTTCGTCACGTTCCGTACTGTGGCCGCTCCCCTACGGCCCCCGGGGGCTTGAAGCCGGGGTGCGTCGTGCCGGCGGACCCTGGAGCGGGTCAGGCGACGCCCGTCGGGATCGTGCACCAGAACGTCTCGCCGTGCTCGGCGAGCTCCGTCGCCCAGTCCCCGCCGAGCCTGTCGACCAGGACCAGGCTCAGCGCTCGGTGGACCGAGTCCGGGGTCTGGACGAGGGGGCTGCCATCGGTCACCGTGACGCGGATCTGTGTCACCTCGCACTCGATGGTGACCACGATCGGCGGCGCCCCGTAGAACAGGGCGTGGGTGACCAGCTCGCTCACCACCAGCAGCACGGCGCCCGAGGCGTGCTCCGCGTGCCGCTCGCACAGGTGTGCCTCGGCGAACGCGCGTGCCACCTCCGCTGCGTCGGCGGAGGCGGGCACGGGCGTGGAGAACGGCGGCGTGCAGCCGCAGATCCGGTGAGCCGCCCGGGTCTGATGCTCGAGAACCCGTCGGTCCCTTGGCCGTGTGGTGTCCATGTCGCCGACTCTTTCGGTCCGGCGAGCAGGTTCCGAGAGACGAACGATGTGAGAGTGATGGGACCTAGGTCCCGAAAAGTCCCAACCCTCTCCAGCTCAGGCGCTGCTGCTGCGCCGGTCCTCGGGGACGAGGGTCCGGCGGTCGGGCGCGCGGGTGAGCCTCTCGTGCGAGGTGGTTCGACAGAGAGAGCCTCACGACGACCCAGGTCGCGAGGACGGCAGCGGACATCACCGCACCGCCCAGGACGTCGGTCAGCCAGTGCACCCCGAGGTAGACCCGGCTCATCCCGACCAGGACGGCGATCGCGACGGCCGTCGTACCGGCGAGGGCGCGGAGCCTCGGTGACACAGTGGTCGTCATCACGAGAGCTGCCAGGACGCCCCACCCTGCGACGGCCTGGGTGGTGTGCCCGGACGGATAGCCCCAGCCATGCGCGTGGACCAGCCAGTCCGCCGCCGGGGGGCGATGCCGGTGCACGAGCTCGCCGATGCCCGCGTGCAGGAACACGGCGACGCCGTAGACGAGGGCGATGTCGAGCGCCGGCGCCCAGGACCGTCGCCTGCGGACGAGCAGCCCTGCTGCCACGGCCAGGACCGGGACCATGACGGCGCTGGCCCCCAGCCACGTGACCACGCGGAAGATCTCGGTGAGCACGGGTGTCCGGTGGGCCAGCACCCAGTCGTGGAAGCGCGGGTCGAGGAGGACGACCTCCTCATGGCCGAGCACGTCCTGCGTGAGGCCCAGGAAGGTCCAGGTGGTCGCCACGGCGAGTGCCACGGCAGTGGTGAGCACGAGCCCGGTGCGGCTCCTCGGGTCGAGGCGAGCGGCCAGCCACCCGGCCGTCCGGGGGAACCTGGTCCGTGTGCGCTCGACGATCGGGGCTGCTCCCAGACGCGTGGCCAGGCGCACGACCCGAGTCCGACCGTGGCGGCGGGCCAGCCATGCTCCCCCCACGGCGAGCGCGATCACGGCGAGCGCCGCGAGCCCGATGCGCGAGGCCAGGTGTTCCGCGTGTCGCCAGCTGCTGCCGCCGAGGTAGCCGAGGAGCACCGACAAGGTCACCCAGCCGACCCCGCCGGCGACGTTGAACGCCAGGAACGTGCCGTACCTCAGCCGAGACATCCCCGCCAGTCCCGGGATCATCACGCGCAGGGCCGCGGTGAACCGGCCGAAGAAGACCGCCTTGCCGCCTCGGGTGGCGAGGTACCGTTCGGCCCGGTCGAAGTGGTCTCGCTTGACCCAGCGTCCGAGTGTCCCGTCGAGCAGCCGCCGCCCGTAGCGTCGACCCACCGCGTAGCCGACGCTGTCGCCGACGACCGCGCCGAGGATGCCGGCGGCCAGTACGGCGGTCAGGGAGACTCGCCCCTCGTAGGCGACCACACCGCCGAGGACGAGTGCGATCTCGCCCGGGAACACGAAGCCCACGAACGCCGAGGACTCCAGCGCCGGCAGCGCGAAGACCACGAGGATCACGAGCCAGCCCGGAAGAGCGAGGATGTGAGCGGCGAGTGCGGCCATCAGAGCACCCGACCCGTCTCCCGCGACATCGACCGCAGCGCCGACGAGCCGGCTCGGAGCAGGGGTAGCCCGACCATGTCATCGAAACTAGGTCGCTTACATGAAGACACGATGAAGCGTTGCTGAGGGGCGTCCGCGGCGAATGGCGGGCAGGCGCCGCGGGTAGCCTCCACTCGATGCTCAAGAAACTGCTGACGCCGCAGTGGGTCGCGCGGATCGTCGGCCTCGTCGGGGCCGTGACGCTGCTCAGCGCGGTGCTTCCTGCCTTCCACGACCGCGCCAGGATCATCGCGGGGATCGTCCCGCCGGTGTTCCCCGCGGCGGCAACCACCGGCGCAGCAGCGGTCGGCGTGATCCTCATGGTGCTCTCCCGCGGCCTGCGTCGTGGCAAGTTCCGCGCCTGGCTCCTCGCCGCCGTTCTCTCAGCCCTCACGACGGTGCTGCACGTAGTGAAGGGCCTCGACGTCGAGGAGGCGGTCCTCAGTGGCGCGGTGTTCGCGCTGCTGCTCGCCTCGCGGCGCAGCTTCACCGCGCGACCGGACCCGCGGTCGATGCGCCGCGTCGCCACGGTCCTCGTCATGGGGACCGCGCTCGCCACGCTGCTGGGTTGGGTCTGGCTGACCGTCGACCGCGACGGCGAGGCACCAGGTACGACCTCGGTCGACCGGCTCGAGCAGGCCTTCCTGGGCCTGCTCGGCATCCCCGGCCCGGTGCGCTACTCCGCGGGGCTCGACGCAGCCGCCGCCGTCGCCCTCGTCGTGCTCGGTGCCTCTGTCCTTCTCATTGCGGTGCTCGTCGCCCTCCAGCCCAAGGCCGGGCCCCACCCGGTGACCGGGCCCGAGCGCGCGCGGCTCCAGGCCCTCCTCGCCCGATGGGGCGGGATCGACTCGCTCTCCTACTTCGCGCAGCGCGACGACCGCGCGGCCATCTTCTCCCCCTCCGGCAAGGCCGCGATCAGCTACCGGGTCGTCGGGACCGTCTCCCTCGCCGGGGGCGACCCGCTCGGTGATCCGGAGGCGTGGCCGGGCGCGATCTCGGTCTGGTTGCAGGAGGCCCGCGAGTTCGGCTGGGTTCCGGCTGTCCTGGGCACCAGCGAGCGAGGTGCGGAGGCCTTCCACAGGGCAGGCTTCGACGCGCTCGAGCTCGGCGACGAGGCGATCCTCCATGTCGACGAGTTCTCCCTCGAGGGCCGCAGCATGCGCGTGGTCCGGCAGGCGGTCGCCCGATGCGACCGCGCCGGCCTGAAGGTGACCTGTCACCGGGTGGCCGAGCTGGACGACGAGATGCGCGCCGCGGTGGTAGCCCACGCCGACGCATGGCGGGACGGGGCGGTTGAGCGCGGGTTCTCCATGGCACTCGGCAGGCTCGCGGACCCCAAGGACGACCAGGCGGTCGTCGTGCTCTCCACCGACGCGGACGGCCAGCTCCGGGGGCTCCTCCAGCTCGTGCCCTGGGGCGACGACGGGCTCTCCCTCGACGTGATGCGCCGCGACCGGGCCGCGGAGAACGGCATCGTTGAGCAGATGGTGACCGGACTCATGGCCCAGGCTCCCTCGCTCGGGGTACGCCGGGTCTCCCTCAACTTCGCGGTCTTCCGCAGTGTCTTCGCCCGAGGCGAGCGGCTCGGCGCCGGACCGGTGCTCCGTCTGTGGCGCTCGACCCTGCTCGCCGCCTCGAGGTTCTGGCAGATCGAGTCGCTCTACCGCGCCAACGCGAAGTTCCAGCCCGTGTGGACCCCGCGGTTCGTCTGCTTCCGGTCGAGCGCGGACATCCCGCGGGTCTCGGTCGCCGCCCTACGTGCCGAGGCGTTCCTCGTCGCGCCCGGCTGGTTGCGGCGGGTCGTCGGCGACTGACGTCGAGATCTCGTCCGTCGAGCGGTTGTCCGTCCGGCCGAAGGCGGCGGCGCTCTCCGTGAGGTCGCGGAGTGTCTCGACGAAGCGAGCCGCCGGCGCTCCGTCGACGACGGCGTGGTCGAACGTCAGGGTCAGCGGCAGCATCGGCCTGACGACGACCCGTCCGTCACGGACCACGGGCCGCTCCAAGACACCGCTCACCGTGGCCAGGACCGTCAGCGGCGCGATCGGGATGCCCCAGCCGCCGCCCCGTGAGAACATCCCCAGCGAGGTGACGCCGATGGAGGGCCCGAACGACGCGGCGACCCTTGCTCTCGAGGCGGCCAGCCGAACGGCGCCCCTCCGGACAGGCCCCGGAAGACGCGACACGCGTGCCATCAGGCCGGTCGGGCGGGCCGGCGGCTGCCGGGACTCCTTGGCCTGATGCAGCTCCCCGGTGATCGTCGCGCACGACTTCTGGTCGGCGTTGCGGACGGTCACGGCATCGAGCACAACCGCCCCGTGCACGTGCCGCTCGACGGTCGCGCCGACGTCGACCCAGTCGAACATCACCAGCCGGTTGCCGGCACGGCGACCGTTCACCTCTGGGTGGAGGGCAACGGCGCGAGCCATGGTGGCGATGGTGAACCCGGTCCACGAGACCGACCCGGCGGAGGCGTCGATCCGCGCACGCGCCTCCGAGACGTCGAGCTCGACCAGCCCGTGCACCGGGAAGCGGTACGCCGCCCTGGCCAGCATGTCCAGCACGACCTGTCGCTCACGCGGCACAGGACGGACGACGTAGCCCACGACCTCACCTGCCGCCCGTCACACTCGCCGGGGAGTTTTGCCCGCGAGCGTCGACATCCAGCGCATCATCCGATGTCCGCCGTCCGAGGTGGGCGGGAACATCAGCGGGCAACCCCCGTCGATGACCGAGATGCCTCGCTGGCGGCCGTACTCCGCCGCGGCCTGCGAGACGCTGCCGCCGCCCATCAGGCGGTGCATCCACACGTGCTTGATCCCGAGGTCGACGCACTCCTCCATGGTCTCCTCGGCCCGCTCCGGCCGGGTGGCGATCACCACCGCTTCGACACCAGCCGGTATCGATCTCAGGTCGTGGTAGCACGTGTCCCCCTCGACCTCGTCCGCGTTCGGGTTGACCGGAAACACCTCATACCCCCGATCGCGGAGGCGCTTGTAGACCACGTTGCTCCCGTGGCTCTCGGGCGAGCGGGACACCCCCGTGACCGCCACCCGCTTCTTGGCCAGGAACTCCGTCGCGGCCTCACCGATCTTCTGCATGCGCTGCTCCTCTCGTGCTGGTCCGAACTGTCAGCGAACGCCCTCCCACAGGGTCCGCTCCCACGACCGCGGGTCGTCCACCACCTGCGAGCTGGTGTCGAAGCGCATGGTGGCCCTCCGGGGCAGGTCGTACGTCGGCCAGCCCGGGTCGCCCCTCGTGGCGAAGGAGATCCAGGCGGCGTGCATGGTGTCCGCGAGCTCCTGCGGCGCCCCGGCCAGCATCGAGCCGAAGAGCGGTACTTCCGCGCCCAAGGTGTCGAACACGAAGGCGATCTCGAGCCCGTGGACCGAACCGAGGCCTGGCGCGGCCCAGGCGAACTCGTACATGTAGGTGCGCGAGCTCGCGTTGGCTCGCGCATCGGCCAGCCGGATCGCGGGGATGCGCGTCCACCAGTCGGTCTTCACCGCCGCCAGCAGGTCCCCGGGGCCGGCGTCGGGGTACCGGGCCCGATACGCCGTGAGCGCCGTGTCTGCCGGGAGCCCGTAGTCTGCCAGGGCCCTGTGCCCGTGGACCTTGACCGGACCGGTGAGCATCTCGTCGGTGATCTGGGCGAGCTCGCCGGTGATCACCAGGAAGAGCCGCCAGTCGTCGGTGTTCGTGCCGATGACGAGCTCCACGTCGCGGCCGACACCCACTCGGATCCGCTCGAGGGGCTGCCCCGGAACGACGTCCCCGTCGACCACGGGCTGCCACGGCATGTAGCTGGTCACCATCTCCTCGCCCCACCGCTCCGCGTCTGGATCGGACCCGAGCTCTGCGCGCAGGTCAGCCTGCGCCGCGATCATGCGTTCGACGGGGACGGCTGCGATCGCCGCGCGCGTCGGTGGCACGCCGAGCATCTGGGCGAGGTAGCGCCCGGTCCGCAGCGCGGTCTCGGCCGAGCTCACCTGATGGGCGGCGCCGCTCTGTGCGATCGCCCGATGGAACAGCCCCTCGGCGCGGGGCATGGAAAGCAGGGTGCAGATGCTCATCGCACCCGCCGACTCACCGAAGACCGTGACGTTGGTCGGGTCGCCTCCGAAGGCGGCGATGTTCTCCCGCACCCACTCCAGTGCCGCGACCTGGTCGAGGAGTCCGACGTTGGCGACGCCGTCGTCCAGGTACAGGAACCCGTCGGCTCCGACACGCCAGTTGATGACCACGCAGACGACCCCGTCCCGGGCGAAGTGGCTGCCGTCGTACGCCCCCGAGGCGCTGAACTCGAACTGCCCACCCTGGATCCACACCATCACCGGCAGGCCGATCGCCCCTGGATCCGGCGTCCAGAGGTTGAGCAGGAGGCAGTCCTCGCCCGTCAGCGTCGAGTCCCAGGCTGAGTCTGCGTCTTCCATCGGGGGCGCTATCTGAGGGGGTGAGGGACCGTACCGGGTGGCATCACGCACCCCGTCCCACGGCTCGACAGGCTGTGGCGGCCGGAGCCGGTTGGCGCCGAAGGGCGGAGCCGCATAGGGCACCCCCAGGAACGCGTGCACGCCGTTGACCAGGCTGCCGCGCAGCTCACCCTGCGCGGTCTTGACCACTGCACCCATACCGACCACGGTGGAACGCGCTCGAGGGTGGGTGCAGAGGCGAAGGTCCCAACGGAGAGCCGTGAGCGCGTCGCTCGGCACGAATCGGACCGCCGGGAGGAACCGGGGCAAGAGCCCCACACGCTCGCTCCGGGACGTCGTGGCCGCGTCACGAGACGCGTCTCGAATCCGAATGCACGCGAGCGGAATCGCCTTGTATATAAGGGATTTCACACGCTGCGAGGCCCGACGCGCAGACGTTTCGAGGGTCAGAGGCCTGGCGACTTCGAGCGCCGGCTCAGGTTCTTGGGACGGGACCTCCGGACTACCAGTCGAACAGCTGCTTGTGCAGCTGCAGCTCCGTGTGCAGGGCGTACGGGACCGGTAGGCACCGCTGCTCCAGGGCGGTGGTGTACTCCTCCAGCGCGAGCATGAGGTCGCGACGTGCCTCGGCGAGCTCGGCGGACGCCACCGGCCCGTGCCGGTGCCGGTGCACCGCGGCCCGGGCTTCCCGGACTCTGCGGCTGAGCACATGGAGCGGCAGCCCGTTGGACGCCGCCGTGCCATGGGCCCGCGCGGTCATGCGTCGCCCCCTGAAGACTCGTCGAGTGCGGCGGCCGTGGCGACCAGCTTGGCGATGACGGCAGCGCCGTCCTCCACGTCGGACACGAGCGCACGGTGAACGGCGGCCCGGATCTCTGGAACCTCCACGAACGCGGCACCTCCGCCCGGCATGGACTCGAAGAGGCCGGCCTCCGAGAGGATCCTGATCTCGGGGTCGTCGGTCCTCATTGACTCGGCGATCTTCGCGGCGTCGAGAAGGACCATGCCCGCAGCCGCGGTGCTCGGCGTGCCTGTGACATCGGCGGACAGGGAGAACGCGGCCGCGGATCTCCTCAGGTAGTCGGCCAGGGCCAGCGAACGAACATCCCCCGGGCGAGTGCTGGCGCCACCAGGCTCGTCAGCGGCCATCACGCGCTCCGCCGTCTCACGGCCATCCTCAGTCGCCTGACCTCATGCCACGCCGACTCTCGAAAGGATCCAGGCGGACGCTCTCCGAGCGGGTGAGTTCACCCTACCCCCGGCCGGCCTGCCCCCAAACCGTCGCGGCAACCCGACCCGGGCCGACGACGTCAGTCGTGGGCATCGCGGTGCAGCGTGCCGTAGGTGACCAGCCGGCCGGTGCCCGTGCGCACCCGGACCACGTTGCCGGCGCGCATCCTCGGCACACCGGAGTGACGTTCGAGGTGCGCGCGACCGTAGCGGCTGACCCTCATGCGGCCGACGAAGTCTCCGTGGACCCGCACGGTGAGGCGCCTGCCGGCCAGTGCCCGGACTCCGGCGATCGCAATGTCGAACTCCCGCCCATCGCTGTCCGACTCGTAGTCGGCATGGCCGCGGGCGTTCGGGAAGGCCGCGGTGGCGTGCATCCGCGCCGCGAGGTCCACCTCGACGGCCTGCGCCGGGCCGGCGACGGGCACGAGCAGCGCGCCCGCGGTTCCGAGGGCGAGCAGTCCCTTCATGACGGAACCGTGCTTCACAGACATCCGTTTTCTCCCTTCCGGGGCCGAGCCCCGCGACCTCGGACGTGTCGATATCTACTTCACGCCTGCGTCGAGCGGCCTCACCCGGAACACCGGATAGCGACCGGCGATGCGCTCGAACTCCTCGATGGGTGCGTGCTGGTCGACGGGGATGTGAGCTCGTGCCCCGGGCGCGCACTCGAGGTAGCGCCGCAGGATCTCCGACCGCTCGGAGGGAGCGACCTCCTCGAGCCTGACATCCTCACGGTCCCCGTGTTGCAGCACCGCCCGGCCACCGGCGGCGCGAACGTTCAAGACCCAGTTCGTGTTGTCGCCGAGCATCGACACGAGGTAGCGCTCGTCGTGAAGGTCCGCGACGACGACCGGGAAGGAGACCGTCTTGCCGGTGCGACGGCCGGTGACCTCGATCATCACCTGGCGAGCCGGCCCGAGTCCCGCCGCTGACAGACGTGCCCACATGCCGTTCAGGAGACGAGCGATCAGGTTCGGCCTCCGCCCGCGGTACAACCACCTGTCCAACGCATGGTTCAGCCCCATCCGACCGCCCTCCCGCCACGAGCAACAGTTCAACCGTCACCCCGTTCCGAGGGTTCGACGAAGGGCCGAAGGTCCCGACCTGGGCTACCCCCGCAGGTGCGTGTCGAAGAATGCGCTGATTCGCCGCCGTGCGTCGTTGGCGGCCGCCTCGTCGTACTTCGTGCCGGAGACGCGAGCCAGGAATCGCAGGAGCAAGGTGGCATCGGCCGGGTCGTGGTCGTTCATGAATCCGTGCCCGACGCCTGGGTAGATCTTCACGTCGTGCGGCACCTGGTGCTTGCTGAGCAGCGCGCCAAGGCGCCGTCCGGCGCGGCGGCAAGGAACCCCTCGCTCGCGAGCCAGTCCGCCTGCGCGCGAAGGTCATGGCTCATCCCGGTGAAGTCGTGGACCACCACCACTCCGGGCCAGGGAGGCGGCGACGTCGGCACTGCGACGTACGCCGGCATCGAGCCGCGCTCGGTCTGGATCTCGACGCAGTTCCCCCTGGTCATCTCAGCAGTATGGACGCGCGGACCCCCGGCGCAACCAAGTCCCGGCCCGCAAGCCCTCGCCCGGTGAAGGGACGCTCTGCTGCCGTGGACTTACGCAGCGCTCCATGCCACGGTGAAGGCAGATCACTCCCGAGGAGGTGGCGCACCGTGGAAGACCTGAACCAGATCAGCCCTTCTGGCGAGTCCTGCCCCGACTGCCACGCGCTGGTGGCCGACCTGGATGCGCACAAGAGATGGCACTCGAGGTTGGTCTCGGACATCGCGAACGCCGTCGAGCACGAGATCCAGCGCGCGTCAGCCAGACCCACCTAGGGAAGGCTCCCCGGCGGACGGAGTGGGGCTGGACCACGCACTCGATCGGCAGTGGCCGGGCGTCAAGGTCCTTGACCTGTTCCCCCGTGCGCTCAAGGCTTGGTCCATGGCCGGTGACGTGCTCCGCCAGCGTCCCTCTCGCCCGCTGCTCACACTCGGTCGGGTGGACCTGGTCCGAGTCCAGGTGGGCTACCGAACCCGGCCCGAGGGCCCGGTGTCGCAGCACTTCCTGATCGACCTCCCGGTCTCGGAGGCGGACAACGCCCACGACCCCGTCGACGAGTCGCGGATCCTCGACGCTCTGGAGCCAGTTCTGTACGCCGGCGCCGCCGCACCACGGCACTACTCGCTCCACGTGCACCGGTGGCACACCAGCTGGGGTGCAAGTCCGGGTGCGCTGGAGGTGGGGCTCCTCGTGACCACCGGCAGCAGGACGGCTGCCGTCTCGGACGTCTGGCAGGACGGCGTCGTCCGCGCCTTCCGCGACCTGCTGAGCCTGGCCGGCCCGTCAGACGCGACGCCGATGACCCGGGACGCCGCCATCATGCGGGCACAGCACAGCACCGCGACGGCGTACGCCTTGAACCCGGAGTCGCTGTCGCTCAGTGCCGAGGAGCACCACGCCGCAGAGAACTCCTGGACCGTGGGGCTCCGCACCGCGACGGCGGACGAGTACGACGTCGTGGTCGGCCTGGTCGACGGGTACGCCAAGTCGGTCCGGGTCCGGCACGGCGAGCGGACCGAGGTGTTCGACTCGGTCGGGTCGGAATGACGTGACGACATCACCCGCGGACCCTGACTGGCCCAGCGCCGGTCGAATGAGGTCCCGCACGTCACGCTCGTGAAAGCATGACGTGCATGGATGGACGTGCGGTGGACCGCCGGCCTCGCAAGCAGCTGGCCTGGCTGGTCCCGTGGTTCTCTGGCGGAGTCGCGTCCCTGATCGGCAGCATCACGAACGCCGACCGGGTGAGCCACTTCCTCACCGGCTTGGCCGCTGGGACGGTCTGGCAGCTGCTCCACAGGCGCGACCTTGCCGCACGCCTGACGCTTGCTGCCGTGGTCATCACGGTCGGCGTGCTTGCCACCCTTGCAGCGCGCGAAGAGTTCGTCTGGGACGACATGGACACGGCAGGCCTGCTCGCCATCGGAATCCTGCTCGGGCTCATCTACACCGAGCAGTATCAGCGTTGGCGGGATCAAACCGCCTGGAAGCAGCAGGTCAACCCCGCTCGGGACAGCGACGCTGGGGTGTCCTGACCCCCATTGGATGGACCATCGCCTCTGGCGTGACCAACCCAGCCGGCGTTGGCTTGGAGCCAGGGAGACACACCAAGGGCTGCCCCATCAGACGGGAGGACGTGGTAACCATGAGCGGGGCTCACCGAACGGGGGCGACCCCCAGACCGCTGTTGGGCCTGCGGCGACAGCCGGGCCGACTAGCCCTCGCCATCTTCCGAATGCCACTCCCCCTGTACCGAGCCGGATGGGGCTGGCTGCTGGGGCACACCTTCTTGCTCCTCGTCCACGCCGGGCGCAAGACCGGCAAGCCGCACGAGACCGTCGCGATGGTGCTGGGCTACGACCACGTGACGGGTGAGGCGGTGATCTGCTCGGGCTGGGGTGAGACCGACTGGATCCGCAACATCCGCGCGCACCCCGCATTGCGAGTCCAGACTGGTCGCCGGTCGTTCGTCCCCGAGCAGCGGTTCCTCACCGAGGACGAGGCGTCAGCCGTGGCGCTGGAGTTCCTGCGACGACATCCCTGGAGGGTGCGTCTGGCGAGCCGGGTGTTCGGGTGGGACCTGGGCTCCGACGCGGCGGTCCGGGACTTCGTCCAGAATCATCCGTTCGTGGCGCTGCGCCCAACCGCCTCACCGTGAGAAACCCCTCGACCGGAGACCCGAGGTGTCCTGAGACAGGGGGATCATGAGCCCCCGACCTTCTTGCGGGTGCTCTTGCGCATGCCCGACTCGACCGCGTCGCCCACGAGCTCAGGCAGCCCCGGCTTCTGGTCGGCCTCGCTGATGTCGAGTCGATTGACTGCTTCGGCGAACCGAAGGTACGTGTCGACGCTGGCGATCACGACTCGGGCGTCAACGGTCAGCAGTTCGATGCCGACCAGCGACACCCGGATGTAGATGTCGATCACCAGTCCCTTGTCGAGAATGGTGTTGATGACATCGGCAAGGCTGCTCGGGGCGGGCCGGTCGATGTAGCGGTTGCTCGAGTGCGCGGCGACTGTCATCGGCCTGACCGTCCTCCCAAGATCGGCGCGAAAGTGCTGAAAGGTGCCCACACTTGAACGGCTCATGCAATGGCCCGCAGGTGGTCTAACCACCTCCCGAGGACGACCAGGTGCTCAGGCCGCACACGATGCGCAGACGCAAGGGGGCCCCGATCACCTGCTCGGTGACCGGGGCCCCCGTCGCGTCAGGCGAGGTCGAACCGATCCAGGTTCATGACCTTGACCCACGCCGCGACGAAGTCCTGGACGAACTTCTCCTTGGCGTCTTCGCTGGCGTAGACCTCCGCGATGGCTCGGAGCTGGGAGTTCGAACCGAAGACGAGGTCAGCGGCCGTGGCGGTCCACCTGACCTCGCCGGCCCTGTCCCGGCCCTCGAACACGTTCTCGGCCGAGGCGGATGCCCTCCACTCAGTGCCCATGTCGAGCAGGTTCACGAAGAAGTCGTTCGTCAACGTCCCTGGCCGGCCGGTGAAGACGCCGTGTCGGGCGCGCCCCACGTTGGCGTCCAGGGCCCGCATGCCACCGACCAGCACCGTCATCTCCGGAGCGGTCAGCGTCAGCAGGTTGGCGCGGTCCACCAGCAGCGTCTCCGGCGACAGCTTCTCCCCGGCCCGGAGGTAGTTCCGGAACCCGTCGGCGCGCGGCTCGAGCACCGCGAACGCCTCCACGTCGGTCTGCTCCTGCGACGCGTCGGTGCGCCCCGGCATGAACGGCACCGTGACCGCGTGCCCTGCGTCCTTTGCCGCCTGCTCGATGGCCGCGCAGCCGCCCAGGACGATCAGATCCGCTAGCGAGACCCTCTTTCCGCCGGACTGCGAGGTGTTGAAGTCCTGCTGGATCTGCTCGAGGGTCTGGAGCACCGTGCCCAGCTCGGTCGGTTCGTTGACCTCCCAGCTGCGCTGGGGCTCAAGCCGGATACGCGCCCCATTGGCGCCACCCCGCTTGTCGGTGCCACGGAAGGTCGCAGCCGACGCCCAGGCGGTGGAGACGAGCTGGGAGACGGACAGCCCGGATCCGAGCAGCTTCTCCTTCAGGGCGGCAACGTCCTGGTCGTCGACCAGATCGTGGTCGACCGTGGGGACGGGGTCCTGCCACAGCTGCGGCTCCGGCACCCAGGGGCCGAGGTAACGCGTGACCGGTCCCATGTCACGGTGGAGCAGCTTGTACCAGGCCTTGGCGAAGGCCTCGGCGAACTCGTCCGGGTGCTCGAGGAAGCGCCGGGCGATCGGCTCGTAGACCGGGTCGTACCTGAGCGCCAGGTCGGTCGTCAGCATTGTTGGCGGCCTGGTGAGCTCCCCGGTCTCCGGGTCGGGAACGGTGTTGGCGCCGGCGCCGTCCTTCGCGACCCACTGCCACGCCCCGGCGGGGCTCTTGGTCAGCTCCCACTCGTACTTGAAGAGCGTCTCCAGGAAGCTGTTGTCCCACTGCGTCGGCGTGGGAGTCCAGGTGACCTCGAGCCCGCTGGTGATCGTGTCGCGACCCTTGCCGGTGCCGTAGGAGTTCTTCCAGCCAAGACCCTGCTGCTCGATCGGAGCGCCCTCGGGCTCGGGGCCGACGTACTCGGCGGAGGCGGCACCGTGCGTCTTGCCGAACGTGTGGCCGCCCGCGATCAGGGCGAACGTCTCCTCGTCGTTCATCGCCATGCGCCGGAAGGTCTCGCGGATGTCCCGGGCGGCCTTCAGCGGATCCGGCTCGCCGTTGGGCCCCTCGGGATTCACGTAGATCAGGCCCATCTGTACGGCGGCCAACGGACCCCCCAGCTCCCGGTCGCCGCTGTAGCGCTCGTCGCCGAGCCAGGTGTCCTCGGGTCCCCAGAAGACCTCCTCGGGCTCCCAGATGTCTTCACGCCCGAAGCCGAAGCCGAACGTCTTGAAGCCCATCGACTCCAGGGCGACGTTACCGGCGAAGACCAGCAGGTCGGCCCAGGAGATCTTGCGGCCGTACTTCTGCTTGATCGGCCAGAGCAGTCGGCGGGCCTTGTCGAGGCTCGCGTTGTCCGGCCAGCTGTTGATGGGCGCGAAGCGCTGGGCTCCCTGGCCGCCGCCGCCCCGGCCGTCGGCGATCCGGTACGTACCGGCCGAGTGCCAGCTCATCCGGATGAACAGGCCCCCGTAGTGGCCGTGGTCGGCAGGCCACCAGTCCTGCGAGGTCGTCATCAGCTCGACGAGGTCGCGCTTGAGCGCCTCGACATCGAGACTCTTGAACTCCTCGGCGTAGTCGTAGTCCGGACCCATCGGGTTGGACTGCGGCGAGTGTTGGTGCAGGACCTGAAGGTTCGGCTGGTTGGGCCACCAGTCCTGGTTGGTCTGGGGTCGGTGCGGGGCCGGAGTGGGGGATGGGATTACCGGGTTTTCGCTTTCACTGCCGTGCTCAGACACGTCGGTCCTTCTCCTGTCTTGATGTCTCGTTCTGTCAACTGGTTGCTGGTGCCGCGGCACATTCGGGGCAAACGCCCCAGTAGGTGACCTCCGCCTCGTGTATCGAGAAGCCCTGGTCGTCGGACGCGGTCAGGCAGGGTGTCTCACCGACGGCACAGTCGACGTCGGCAATAGCACCGCACGACCTGCACACGACGTGATGGTGGTTGTCCCCGACCCGCGACTCGTAGCGAGCCACCGAGCCGGACGGCTGGATGCGACGTACCAGCCCCGCCGCGGTCAGCGCACGCAGCACGTCGTACACGGCCTGGTGCGACACCTTGGGCAGCTCCCTACGCACGGCCCCGAAGATCGAGTCGGTGTCGGCATGCGGATGCTCGTGCACCGCAGCCAGCACCGCCAGCCGTGGGCGAGTCACGCGGAGCGCGGCCTGGCGCAGCATGCGCTCGAAGTCCGAGGACGTGGGCACGCTGCGCAGTATGCTCCACCTTCTGGAATGCATCAAGATTGAGGTGGGCCGTGGACCGGGACAGGCAGCGGGCGCGGCGGCATGTAGCCTCTTGCCCATGCCCGAGGATGAGCTCGACCCTGGCGCGAGCACTCAGATGTTCCAGGCCTTCGTCGATCGTCGCGAGGAGCCCGAGGGATCCGGCTGGCGCTGGATCTGGGTAGCCCTCGCGGTCGCTCTGGCGATCGTGCTGACGCTCGCCTGGCTCGTGCTGGGCGGCTGAGACTTGCGCGTGCTCAGCGGCGACGCACCGATGGCGCCAGTGAGGTACTGACCAAGCCGTTGTCGGCGGGGTTGATGGTCACACCAGGTGCGACGATCGCGGATGATCCCGACGCTCTCGTCGTGGTCCTTGGTGCCAAGAGCTGATGCCCGACATCCTCGAGGGCCGCATCGAGCCCGGCAAGGTCTTCGACCGCGCCGTCGATCTCGAGGATGTCCCCTCCGGCTACAAGGCGATGGCCGACCGCAAGGCACTCAAGGTCCTCGTCCGGAACTGAGCGAGACCGCGCGTCACGCGGCCTGTACCGCCCCGTGGATGACGTCGACGAGCTCGTCGCGCGTGGGTCCAGGTGCGTACGCCGGTCGCCAGCCGTCCTGGTAGACCGCTCGTGCCCATGGCTCGGCGGGCCTCAGTGTCTCGGGCAGCGCGGTCATGGCGAAGTAGCCTGCTGCGTACGGCCCGATCCGCGGGTCGGCCTCGGCTGCCGCGGCGATGAGGTCGGAGGTCAGGGGGACGTTCAGGTCGAGGTCCTCGCCCTGCCAACGCCGGACCGTCCCGCCATCGATCGCGATGTGGTCGGCCACCCAGGGTTCGATGTTGCGGTCGCACCAGGCGCCGAACGGTTCGGCCAGGGAGGAGGGGTCTGCGCCCTCGTCGAGGAGCGCGAGGAGCGCGGCCACCTGCATGCAGGCCATGGCGATCCCACGTCCTCTGGTCGGGGTCGTCGTCGCGACCGAGTCGCCTACGGCGACCAGTCCCGGTGTGCCGGTTTGCCGGCGGTAGACGTTGCGCAGCGCCCCGCCGACGAGCACCTCCGAGGTGGGGTGCGCGCGGGCCGGGTCGGTCCACTCGGAGAGCGCCGGGATGGCTTGGCAGGCGGCCTCGAAGGCGGCCTCGAACCGCAGTGCCTTGAGTGCTGGGTCTCGGGTGGGGCGCACCAGCACCACCGAGAAGTGCCCGGACTCGTGCAGGAAGACCAGGCACTGGTAGCCGTCGAAGTCGGCGATATTGGCGACCGGGCTGATCAACGGGCCGGGCTCTGCTCCGGCGCGGAGTCGGTACGTGCGGTCGACGTACGCGAGGCCGCAGTCGCCGTCCAGGTCGGGATCTCCGCCCAGCGCGCTCGACCTGCCTATGCGCCCGGCTCGACCTGAGGCGTCCACGACGAGGTCGGCCTCGACGTAGGATCCGTCGACCCGCGCGCCGGTGACTTGTCCGCGGTCGAGGACGAGTCCGTCGACGTGACCCGTGCGCAAGGTAAGGCCGGGCTGCCTCTTCGCGGCGAGGCGAAGCGCTCGCTCGAAGGTCGACCGACGCGATCGCACGACCTGGACCTGACGGGATCCCACGGGGTTCGGCACCTCGACGGGCTGAGCGCCAAGGGAGAGCCAGCTGTCGAGGGCCTCCGGCCATTCCGTCTGGAGGACCATCGGCACCTGGGGCCGGAAGCCGTGCGCGTGCTCGAACTGCATGACGCCACGACGGACCCAGGTGTCTCCCGACGGGCCGGGGTCCCGGTCCACCGAGGTGACTTCGTGTCCGCGACGTGCGAGGGCGGCGCCGAGCAGCAGTCCCGTCGGACCCGACCCCACGATGAGTGTCCGCATGACCGTCCTCCGCTACACTGAGAGTAACTTGATTACACCGAGAGTCACTCCAATAGGTTTGGGTGTCAAGATGCCCCAGGTAAGCCGTCCATACCGGTCGACGCTACGGGCGGAGCAGGCCCGGGCGACCCGACGCGCGGTCGTCGGCGCCGCCCGCGACCTCTTCGTCGAGCTCGGGTGGTCGCGAACCACCATCGACGCCGTGGCCGCCCGCGCAGAGGTGAGCCGCAAGACGGTGTTCACCTCAGTCGGCGGGAAGGCGGCCCTCCTGAAGCTCGCCCTGGACTGGGCCTTCGTGGGTGACGATGAACCGGTGCCGATGTCCGAACGCCCGGTCATCGCGGAGATGGAGCGCATGACCGATCCCCGCGCGCTCGTGGCCCGCTGGGCGAGGTTCGTCGCCGAGCTGGAGGAGCGGGCCGCGCCGCTGGCCGACGTACTCGCCATCGCCGCCGACGCCGACCCGGAAGCCGCCGCCGTGCACGCCGAGTCCGAACGCAACCGGCTCGGGGGCGCGACGGCCTTCGTCGCCCACCTCGCGGAGATCGACGGCCTCCGACCCGGACTCACCGACGAACGCGCCGTGGCCACTGCCCTCGTGCTGATGGACCCCGCCGTCCACCGCACGCTCGTCCGCCAGCACGGCTGGACGCGCGACGAGTACACCGCCTGGATCGAGCGCGCGGCCCTGGTCGAGCTCGTCGGGGACACACCGCCAGCGCACGACGGATGATCTCCGTGGACACTGTGAGTGCGATCCTCCCGGCCTCATCCGCTCGGTGACGAGAAGGTCGATTTCAACCGGGTGCAGTCATCCGATCGGCACACTGAGAGCACCAGGCGTCGACCGGAGGGGTCACCATGGAGACGACGCACACCATCCCGGAGAGGGAGCAGCGAAGCCTCAGGCGGCTCAACCTTGCTGCCGCGGCGCTGCACGCCTTCCAGGCGGTCGTGGTCGTCGCGTTGGCCACCGACTTCAGCCTGCCGGTGACCGCCAGCTATCTCGAGGGGCCGCCCGGCACCGCTCCGCAGGACCCAGTCGTGCTGTTCGACATCGCCACCGGCCTGGCCGTCGCCGGCTTCCTCGCGCTGTCCGCCGTGGCCCATGTCCTCGTGAGCACCGTGTGGTGGCGGGGCTATCTCACCGACCTCTCTCGCCACCGCAACGCCGCCCGATGGGTGGAGTACTCCCTCTCCGCGTCACTGATGATCGTGCTCATCGCACAGCTCGTCGGTATCTCCGACATCGCTGCGCTCGTGGCGCTCTTCGGTGTCAACGCAGCGATGATCCTCTTCGGCTGGCTCCAGGAGAAGTACGAAGAGCCGCGCGGCCATGGCTGGCTGCCCTTCATCTTCGGCTGCATCGCCGGTGTCGTCCCCTGGCTGGCCATCGCCATCTACCTCGTGTCACCAGGATCGGCCTCGTCGGCAGAACCACCCGGGTTCGTCTACGGGATCTTCGTGTCGCTGTTCGTCTTCTTCAACGTCTTCGCGCTGAACCAGTGGCTGCAGTATCGCGGCCGCGGCCGATGGGCCGACTACCTGTACGGCGAGCGGGCGTACATCGTGCTGAGCCTGACGGCGAAGTCGGCGTTGGCCTGGCAGATCTTCGGAGGCACGCTCGCCGCCTGACAGCGGAACCGCGGTTCGTGGTTGTCCTACCGTGTGCCCATGACCGCTGCGCACGGCTGGACCTTCCTGACCAACCACGGACACGTCCTCGTCTGCCTGGCCGCAACCCCCGACGCCCGGCTCCGGGACGTCGCCGAGCGCGTCGGCATCACCGAGCGCGCGGTCCAGCAGATCGTCCGGGAGCTCGAGCAGTCGGGGTACGTCGTCAAGCAGCGGGTCGGGCGTCGCAACAGCTACACCGTCGTCCGCGCCGGGCACTTCCGGCATCCGCTCGAGTCAGGCACCGCGGTGGGTGACTTCATCGACCTGGTCCTCGCCAACGCGGGCTCGGCCTGACCGGCCGTCCCTGAGGCACAGTGGCCGACCCGGCGGTGCCGGGGCGCCCAACGGCGTGTGGACGGCCGGACCCGCAACCACACCGCCAGGAGCACGAGCAGGAGGCTCGCGAGCTCGAGAACGTTGTCGTACATGAATCCCTCCTCACGCCCACGACCCCAACTCAGCCCTCATCACCAGGGCGATCCGGCCGTGCCTGTCCAGCGCACCGTCCTTGGTGAAGGCCACCCAGCCGCCGCGCTCGATGACGGTCTCGATGAGGTCGTCGACCACGTCGTGGAGCTGGTCGACGGCGCTCCCCGTCTCCTCCGCCGCCCCGACCGGCAGTACGCCGTTCGCGGTGACCCTCACCGGGAAGAAGAAGCCCTCCTCGACGACGAGCATCGTCGGTCGACCGCCACGCAGCGCCTCCCAGGACCGGACTGCCCCGGTGACGACCGTCCCCGGGTTCGAGGCCAAGGCGCGGTCGAGCGTCGCGAGAGCCTCGTCCTCCCGCGACATCAGGTAGCGGTCCATCGCGGCACCGGTGGCCTTCTGGACGCCAAGGAGGCTGCTTGCGTCCTCACCGACGAGTCTCGCGGCAAGCCGGTGGAGGTTGCGCGAAGATCGGGCGAACGCATTCACTGCCGACTCGGCCCCCGCCAGGACGAGTGGCGATGGGTGGGCTAGCCGTGCCCTCCCGAGTGCCGCGTCCACCTGGTCGAGGAAAGCCTGCGCCTCGTCCACGTCGTTCCTGCGCCCCTCCGCGAGGACGAGGGTCTGCTCGAAGGGGAAGCCGTGCTCCCTCACGGGGTGCAGCGTGTCGGCGTACCCCTGGTAGAGGTGCGCACATCCCGCGTGCAGGAGCAGCACCAGGTGCGGCGGCGTGCGATGCAGGACCTGGACGAGGTCCCTCGTCGCGAAGGTGCGTTCGACGACGACCCTCGTTCGCACCGCTACGGGGAGTCGCACTCGTCGCGCCAAGGCCTGGCTGACGAAGATGGCCAGCGCACGTCCGGCCGGCTCCCGGGTGGCCTCCTCGGCCTGCGCTCTGAGCGCTGCGACGAGATGAGCGGCTCGTAGACCGTGGTCGCGCAGCTGTCCCTCTGCCCGCTCGACCAGTTCCGCCAATCGACGCGCGTCCTCCTTGGACATCCTTTCGCTTGCGGTGGTGTCGAGCAGGAGGCTGATCGACGGCCAGGCGCGTGCGCCTGCAAGACGGGCCACGTCGCCGATCGTCAGCCGGTCCACCACCTGGGGCAGGGCCGTCGTACTCATCGCTCCACCTCCGTCGGCTCACGGTCCGACTCGATGTCGGTGTTTCGTGTCGCGCGCAGGCTCATGGCGACCGACACCGTGA
>DASVBF010000214.1:0-4144 GCA_036375975.1 Nocardioidaceae bacterium
ATCCTGCGCTACCACCCGGCGGTCGTCGCACAGAAGGCGGCCACGATCGGCATCCTCAGCGACAACCGCTTCATGCTCGGGCTGGGCGCGGGGGAGAACCTCAACGAGCACGTCGTGGGGCAGGGGTGGCCGCCGGTCAACGTCCGCCACGAGATGCTCGAGGAGGCGACGCTCATCATCAAGGCGCTGCTCGATGGCGGCTACGTGAACTTCAAGGGCGCGCACTACCGCGTCGACTCCGCGAAGCTGTGGGACCTCCCGGAGGAGCGTGTGGAGATCGGTGTGGCCGTCTCGGGGGAGCAGTCCATCCAGACCTTCGGTCCTGTCGCCGACCATCTGGTGGCAGTGGAGCCGAGCCGCTCCATCGTCGAGCAGTGGGACGCCGCTCACGGCGCGGAGTCCCGCAAGCTCGGGCAGCTCCCGGTCTGCTGGGACACCGACCGCGACCGGGCCATTCGGACCGCACACGAGCAGTTCCGCTGGTTCGGCGGCGGCTGGAAGGTGAACGCCGAGCTGCCCGGACCCGCGGGCTTCGCGGGTGCCACCCAGTTCGTGCGCCCCGAGGACGTCGCGGAATCGATCCCGTGCGGACCCGACATCGATGCGATCGTGGCGGCCGTGCGGCAGTTCGAGGACGCAGGCTTCACCGACGTCGCCCTCGTGCAGATCGGCGACGAGCGGCAGGAGGAGTTCCTCCAGGTCGCGGAGAAGGAGATCCTGCCCGCGCTGCGCGGCTGAGGCCGGCTCAGGTCTCGGCGGAGTCCATGTGCTCGCTCGGGATCCAGAGCCACTCGGTGATCTCCGGCATGTCGGCGCCGTACTCGTTGACGTAGGCACGGTGCCTCGTGCGGCGGTCCTGCATCTCCTGCCGGAGGACGGCCGCCCGCTTCGCGAGGCCCGGCACCCTGTCGATGACGTCGATGACGAGGTGGAACCGGTCCATGTCGTTGCGGACGACCATGTCGAAGGGCGTGGTCGTCGTACCTTCCTCCTTGTAGCCGCGCACGTGCAGGTGCTCGTGACTGGTGTGGCGGTAGGTCAGCCGGTGGATCAGCCACGGGTAGCCGTGGTAGGCGAAGATGATCGGCACGTCGGTGCCGAAGATGGCGTCGAACTCCCGTTCGCTGAGCCCGTGCGGGTGCTCCGACTCGGGCTGGAGCCGCATGAGGTCCACGACGTTGACGACGCGTACGCGAAGGTCCGGCAGCTTCTCGCGGAGGATGTGTACGGCGGCCATCGTCTCGAGCGTGGGCACGTCACCGGCACATGCCATCACGACCTGCGGGTCGCCCTCGTCGTTGCTCGCCCAGTCCCAGATCCCGATGCCGCGGCGGGTGTGCAGCGCAGCATCCTCCATGCTGAGCCAGCTCGGCTGGGGCTGCTTCCCGGCGACGATCACGTTCACGTAGCTGCGGCTCCGGAGGCAGTGGTCCATGGTCCACAGCAGCGTGTTGGTGTCCGGCGGGAGGTACACCCGGATCACCTCTGCCTTCTTGTTCACCACGTGGTCGATGAAGCCCGGGTCCTGGTGACTGAAGCCGTTGTGGTCCTGGCGCCACACGTGCGAGCTCAGCAGGTAGTTCAGCGACGGGACCGGCCTGCGCCAGTCCAGCTGACGAATCGTCTTCAGCCACTTCGCGTGCTGGTTGAACATCGAGTCGACGATGTGAATGAAAGCCTCGTACGACGTGAACAACCCGTGCCGGCCGGTGAGCGTGTAGCCCTCGAGCCAGCCCTGGCAGGTGTGCTCGGAGAGGATCTCCATGACCCGACCGTCGGGCCCGAGGTGCACGTCGGTGGGGTACAGCTCCAGCTCCCACTCCTTGTCCGTCACGTCCAGCACGGGCGTGAGCCGGTTCGACTCCACCTCGTCCGGGCCGAAGAGACGCATGTTGTCCGGGTTGGCGCGAACCACGTCCCGGAGATAGGCGCCGGTCTGCCGGGTGGCCTCCGCGCGCAGGGTGCCGTGCTCCCTGACCTCCACGGCGTAGTCGCGCGGGTCGGGCAGGCGCAGCGGCCGGCTGACCAGGCCGCCGTTCGTGTGCGGGTTGGAGCCCATGCGGCGTGACCCCGTCGGCGCCCAGGAGCGCAGCGGCCCCACGGGAGCGCCGTCGGCGTCGAAGAGCTCCTCGGGCCGGTAGGAACGGAGCCACTGCTCCAGCAGGCCCCGGTGCTCGTCGTTGTCACGCACCTCGGCGAGCGGGACCTGGTGCGAGCGCCAGGTGTTCTCCACCGGCACCCCGTCGACCACTGCCGGGCCGGTCCAGCCCTTCGGAGTGCGCATCACGATCATCGGCCAGCGAATGTAGCCGGGCTCGGCCACCTCGCCCTCCCGGGCTTGCGACTGGATCGCCTTGATCCGGGCGACGCTGTCCTCCAGAGCACCGGCGAACTGCTGGTGGACCACGGCGGGGTCGTCGCCGGCCACGAGCACCGGATCCCAGCCGTAGCCACGAAGCATGGCTTCGAGGTCGTCCTCCGGGATGCGGGCGAGCACCGTCGGGTTCGCGATCTTGTAGCCGTTGAGGTGGAGGATCGGCAGAACTGCCCCGTCTCGCACCGGGTTCACGAACCGCCCGCCGTTCCAGGAGGTCGCGAGCGGGCCGGTCTCGGCCTCGCCGTCGCCGACGACGGTCGTGACGATCAGGTCCGGGTTGTCGAACGCGGCCCCGAACGCATGGGTGAGCGAGTACCCGAGCTCGCCGCCCTCGTGGATCGAGCCGGGCACCTCAGGGGCCACGTGGCTCGGGATCCCTCCGGGGAAGCTGAACTGCTTGAACAGCTGCTGCATGCCCCGCTCGTCCATGCCGGTTCCGGGGTACGTGTCGGTCCAGGAGCCCTCGAGCCAGGTCTGCGCCACGATCGCCGGACCGCCGTGACCGGGACCGATGACGTACATCATGTCGAGGTCCTGCTCGCGGATCAGTCGGTTGCAGTGCGTGTAGATCAGGTTCAGCCCGGGCGTCGTACCCCAGTGGCCAAGCAGCCGGGGCTTGATGTGCTCGCGTTTCAGCGGCTCCCGGAGGAGCGGGTTGTCGAGCAGGTAGATCTGGCCCACGGACAGGTAGTTCGCGGCTCGCCAGTAGGCGTCCGCCAGCTCGAGCTGGTCTGCCGACAGAGGCCTGGACTCCACGGTGCGCATGGTTATGGCTACCCCAGCCATGGGCCGACATGCCAGAGCCTGCGCCGACCGGCTTTCCGGCGCTTGCGAGGATGGAGGCGTGAGCGAGCAGCCAGGCAGGTACCAACGGTCCGCGAGCGGGATGATCGGCGCGATGCTCGTGCTCCTCCTGGTGATCGCCGCGTTCGTGGCTTTCCGGGCCATCAACCGCACGCAGCCCGACAACCCGGTCCGGCCCGTGGACTACCAGCAGACGCTGCGGTACGCCCGCGACCAGGCCGACTTCCCGCTGCTGGCTCCTGCCTCCCTTCCTCGCGGGTGGCGGGCGACGAGCGTGACCTTCGTGCCCGAGCCGGTGCGGTGGCACCTGGGCGTCCTCACGGACCAGGACGAGTACGTCGGGCTCGAGCAGTCGCGCAGCTCGCTCGCCACGATGGTGGAGAGGTACGTCGACGCCAATGCCGTCGAGGGCCGCGTGGTGCGGGTGGACGGGAAGCCGTGGCGGAGGTGGACCGACGCGGGCGGCGACGTGGCGCTGACCCGGGTACAGGCCGGGGTGACGACGTTGGTGGTCAGCGACGCAGGCGAGGACGTGCTCGTCGACTTCACCGAGGCCCTCCGCTGACCGGAGGCGTCGGCCCGTCGTCAGGCTGACGACGGACCGACGCGATGCCGCAACGTCGGCCGACTGCCTACTTGACCTCCGACCGCATGGTCAGGACGAGGCCGATGGTCAGGGGCAGGACGAGCCAGATGGCCCCGGAAGTGGCGAGCTGGGCCCACTGGTCGCCGCTCGGGCCACCGTCGAACAGCCTGGTCTGGGAGAAGTTGAAGTCCACCCAGGGCTGCAGGTCGCGGAACCATCCCTGCTTGGCTGCGAGGAGCCCCGCAAGGGTGGGCAGCAGAAGGGAGTAGACGAAGTAGGCCACGATCGCACCGGCGGAGCTGCGGATCAGCACACCCAGCATGAAGCCGACCAGCAGGCCCAGCACGTTGGCGAGGACGATGTACAACGCCTGGGTG
>DASVBF010000216.1:0-4827 GCA_036375975.1 Nocardioidaceae bacterium
TGGTAAGTGGCAGCCGTCACGCCCCCCGATTTGGAGTCTGGTCGAACCCTCCCGTAAGGTTGGGTTCACCGACGCGGGGTGGAGCAGCTCGGTAGCTCGCTGGGCTCATAACCCAGAGGTCGCAGGTTCAAATCCTGCCCCCGCTACGAAGAAAGTGCAGGTCAGAGGCCCCTTCTGTCTCAGGAGGGGCCTCTTGCTTTGCCCACCCGTGACCAGATCCGTGACAGAAACCGGCTCGAAAGGGCACTTCGGCGGTGAGACGGCGCGGGGGACCGAGCGTGGCCGGAGACGCTCCGGGCCGATTGAGATGGGAGCCTCTGGGTCGGATTCCCGGAGGCGACCGGCCGCTGATCTAGTTCGATGAAGGCGCGATCACCTTCCCCGGGGAGGATCTGCTACGACGTGGCCAAGACCGCGCACCAGGTGGTGCAGGGGGCCTCAGGACGCCGGCGTGTGGGTTGTCGGCGGCGGACGGGAAAGCCAGCGGGCCAGCGTCGTGGCCACCGACGGGACGGTCGGCGACGCCCCGTGCACGGAGACCAACGAGGCCCTCGGCGGTTTCGCGTGCCTCCGCGTCAAGGGTGCTTCTGCCACGGCGGCCGCGGCACGAGCTCGGCAAGGTGACGCGGAGCCTGGAGGCAGTAAGAATCGGTGAGCAGCTCTTGCAGCTCCTCCCAGTCTGTGCCGTGGTCGAGCAGAAGCCCGACCACATTGCGTCCCCATCCCGCCCGAAAGTACGGATCACCCAGGTGCTGGAGCGCCATCACCTCGTCCTGCTCGGCGCGGAAGGTCACCCGGAACAACTGGTCCTCGCCGCCGAATACGTGCGCCACGGTCGCCTCGCGGACCCGCCACCGGATGCCGACCCACGCCGCCTCCTCGCGACACTCCGGCAACGCTGTCAGCACCTGACCGATGCGCTGCGCCATCCATCCAGGTACCTCGGGTCGCTCCGCCACATCAGGAGCCTGCCACGCCTACTCAGGAGGGCAGTAGCACCCCACTCCACCCGGATTTCGACCGCGGGTACCTTCCGCGCCAAGATGCGGCGGAAGACCAGTGGCTTGCGAGACAAGCTGCTGGACGGCGTCGCAGGCGGCGGAGTTACGCAGCCGCTCACGCGGCGGAATGCAGCACCCTTTGCGCTACCCCAGCGTTGCGCGGGAGGCCACACTGGGGGCATGACTCGCGACGAGGTCTTGGGGATGTGCCTCAATCTGCCGGCCGCCGAGGAGACCTACCCGTTCGGAGAGGAGGTCGCAGTGATCAAGGTCGGCGGCAAGATGTTCGCGCTGGTGCCGCTCTCCGAGGAGCCCGGGTCCGTCAACCTCAAGTGTGATCCTGCGCAGGCGCTCGAGTTGCGTGACGCGTATCCCGGGATCCGACCCGGCTATCACCAGAACAAGCGGCACTGGAACACGGTGGACCTTGACGGCTCGGTCGAGGACGACGTCGTGCGTGGCCTGATTGCGGGCTCATACGAACTCGTCGTCGCGGGGCTGCCGCGTTCGATCCGCGCGGAGTTGGCGCGGGGCTGACCGTTGACGGCACGCGGCGAAAGACATGCCCTCTGAGGGGCATAGATCGCTGCTGGAGGCTAGCTCAGGTGCCGGGCGAAGAACCGGGTGCCGGCGTCCTCCTCGTGCCGCGGGACGCCGGTGTGCCCGCCCAGGTTGGCGTGCAGCGTCTTTTCCTTGGAGCCGAAGGCGTCGAACAGGTCGAACGCCATCTGCCGGTCGTTGCCTTCGTCGTCCCACTGCAGCAGGACGAGCAGTGGAATGGTGACCTGCCGGGCTCCTCGAGCATGGTGCGGGGCACGAAACTCCCGGCGAACAGGACGGCGGCGGTGGTGCGCGGCTCGACCACCGCCAGCCGGGTACCGAGGGAGATCAGTCCTCCCGCGAACCCGACCGTGCCGCCCATCTCGGGCAGCGAGAGGAGGCCGTCCAGGGTGGCCTGCCATTCCGGGACCGCCTCGTCCATCAGCGGGAGGATCAGCCGGTCGACGAGCTCGCTGGAAACCGGCTCGCCGGCCTTCAGCGCCCGGCGCAGGTCGGCGCGGGCGTCCTCGGCGGCGGCGATGCGGGGCCGGTCACCGCTGCCGGGGAGCTCGATGGTGGCCGCGGCGAAGCCCGCCGCAGCGGAGTTCTGGGCCCGCGCCACCAGTCGGGGATACATCGTGTGCAGGCCGCCGGGGTGGCCGAGCAGGATCAGCGGCACGGGTTCGGATGCCGATCCGGATGCTGGCGTCCACAGGATGCCGGGGATCTCGCCGAGGGTGAACTCGCGTTCGACGACGCCGTCGTCGAGCCGCTGTGCAGAGGTGAATCGCATGTCGTGCCTTTCGGAGTGCTGCCGAGCGGCGCTCCCGGACGACCCTTCGCCCGACCACCGCAAGTACCGGAAGGCAGGCTGACCAGCGCCAGCCGCGGGCTGAGGCCAGCCATTCCGAGGTATGCCGAACCAGACTGAGGCGCGTCTTACCGCTGCTTGTCGGGCCTTGAGTAGCAGATTGCGGAAGCATACTTACTCGCCTGCCAGAGAGGACCACTGGAAGTTTTCGGGAGGCCGCGAGACAGTTCGCGTTTGGCCTCGGCGATTGCCGCGAGCTCACCCACCGCACCGCCATCGTCTGCACCAACGGACGTCTTCATGACTGTCAGCATGTGCTGACAGATGAACCGTGTCAAGCCGGCGAAGGCCCGACGACATGTGACTCCCGAGATGTGGACGTCCCAGAACGCTCAGGGTGCGTCATCCCAATGGCAGCGGTATGACGCGGTAGCTGGGTGCCCGACCGAAGACAACGACGTGTTCCTGGCCGGCTGCTACGCAGCACGTGCAACGGAGTTGAGGAAGGCCATGACCAGCTCGCTAGGAGTACCAGGCGGCGGTGTGACGCAGCCTTCACGCGATGCTGCCTGGTATGGCGGAAGCGCCTGGCTCCAAAGTCGAACGGCTGCGAGTGGCGCCGCACCGGCTCGTCTCCGTGCTCGGCCACAGTGCCTCTTGCCGCGGCAGGTTGAGACCTCGCCGCGCCGGGCTGGGCGGCATGATGCCGTGCGCCGCCGAGCTGCCAGCCTCGGGCGGGACTTGACCTCGGGTATCTGGTCGAACCGGGACCACGCACCTAGAGGATGTTTATCGCGCGGGCGATCACGAGCGCGGCCAGGGCGACCGATGCCGCCGCCTCCGCCATCATGAGGAACTTCGCCCACGGCCTGATCGCCGAGATATCGGTGGGGCTGACCGCGGTGGCGGTCCAAAAGGCCAGTGACAGGTAGTCGGCGAACTGCGGTACCCAGTCGGCGGCCACGTACTGGGTGTGCTGCATTTCCGGGAAGACGAAGGCTGGGGTCCGGGTCGGCCGGTGGGCCCGCGCGGCGGCGCCGCCGCGGTCGAGGTCCCAGTACAGCAGCCCGAACGCGATCACGTTGGTCGACCAGATCACCCCACCAGCGGCGAGCAGCCCGGCTGGGTTGTCCGCGTACAGCCTGTTGCTGGCAAGGATGTCCACCACAAGCCGGATGGCGGCCAGCAGATTCGCCGTTGCGATGACCCCGATGACGATGCCGGTGACCGTCCGCAGCCAGGTCCTTTGCCGGTCGATCCGACCCGGGTCCCCGGCTACCAGCGCCACCAGCAACACGAGCAGCACCGCTGGGACCACCCACGCGGGCTGGACCCGGTACCGCACCGGTAGGACCACATGCAGCCCGGCGGCAACGACGATCGCCGCGGCGACCGGCCACCAGTGCTCGCCCCGCTCGGCGGGTGCCGGCCCCCTTGCGGCGCCACGTACCGGCTTGTGCTCCGTCGCCAACCCCCTCATGACCTGGGCAGCCACGGCTGAGGTGCTGCCCGCGACGCCATGGTCAGCCTACTAACTCGTGTCCGCTGTTGGAGGTGGGATTGGGCGGAGAAGAAGCTGGCCCGGGGATAACCGTGCGGATACTGGCAGATCCGTCTAAGTGTGACCGCGCGCGCGTGTAGACGTTCGTGTCGAGCTCCGGGACGTCGGTGGTGGCGCTGCCGCTGCGTCGAGGCTCCGATAGCCGTGACCAGATCCGTGACCAAGGCGCGGCGACACATCACGAACGTCTTGGGATCGATGAGACCCGGTAATGGCGTGGCGGGAGAAGAACAGTGTCATACGAGACTGGGGGAGAAGGGTGAGACGGCGGTTTGGGTGCTCATAACCCCGAGGTCGCAGATTCAAATCCCGCCCCCGCTACAAAGTAAAACCGCAGGTCAGAGGACCCTTCTGTCTGAAGGGGCCTCTTGCTTTGCCCTCCCGTGACCAGAACCGTGACAGAAGCCGGCAGGATCGGGCTCGTGGGTGCCGGACGTAGCAGCATGACTCGGCCCGGATGAGACGCAGTGTGAAGCGTGGGACCGCGACCGCTGGGACGGATTCCCGGAGGCAGTTCGACCGCTCGCCGAGGATCGGAACGTACCTGAGCGGGGTGCCCTCGTTCCGAACCTCGGGTACTTCGTAGTTCCCTGTCCGCGGCTTCGGGCGAGTCGGTGCATCACTCGGCTGTCGGGAGGGTCGGGTGGTCTGTGGGGTAGATACCGACCGCGAATCCGTACATGGTTTCGCCGGACCTCGGCATCCGGTCGAACTCGTCAACCAATTCGGCCATGCGGTCCCAGAACTCGGAGGCCCGATCCTCCGAGATGCGTGCATGCCGGATGAAGCCCCAGAGCTTCCCCTGCTCGAACGCCGTCGCGGACTCGCGTGCAGCCACCTCGAAGTCGTTGAAGTCGTCCGGCAGCTCTTCGCCAGCGGGTCGTGGCTCCGCTGCCACGTAGAACATCCGCGCG
>DASVBF010000303.1:0-42008 GCA_036375975.1 Nocardioidaceae bacterium
CCCGCCAGCGCCCCGAACCCGATCGTCATCGTCGCGAACGTGTCGGGAAGCTTCTCGCGCAGCCCGCCCATCGCGGTCATCGACGTGCTGCCCACGGCATGGGCCACGGAGCCGGCCGCGAGGAACAGCAGGGCCTTGAAGGCGCCGTGCGCCAGGAGGTGCAGGATCCCGGCGGCGTAGGCGCCCACGGCCAGGGCACCGAACATGTATGCCAGCTGGCTGACCGTCGACCAGGCCAGCACCCGTTTCAGGTCCTTGGTGAACATCGCGTAGGACGCCGAGATGAGCATGGTCAGGGCGGCGACGAGCGCGAGGGTGGTGAGTGCGACCGGTGCCGACAGGAACAGCGGGAAGGTCCGCGCCACCAGGAAGACACCTGCCGCGACCATCGTGGCAGCGTGGATCAGTGCGGAGATCGGAGTGGGGCCCGGCATCGCATCGGGCAGCCAGGTGTGCAACGGGAACTGCGCCGACTTGCCGATGACGGAGGCGGTCAGCAGGAGGGCGGGCAGCCACAGCTCGTCGCGGCCGAACCCGCCGTCGGCGATGTCGCCCATGATCGTGCTGATGCGGTAGGTGTCGAAGCGGATGCCCAGCACGATGATCGCGAAGAGCATCCCGAGGTCCGCGGTACGCGTCATCAGGAAGGCCTTGACCGCTCCTGCCCGCGCTTCGGGGAGCTCCCAGTGGTGGGAGATCAGGAAGTAGGAGCAGGCGCCCATGAGCTCCCACCCGACGAGCAGCATCCAGAGGTCGTCGGTGCTGACGACGACAGTCATGGCACCGGCGAAGATCGAGATGAGGGCGGCGTACGACGGGTAGCGGGGGTCGCCGGCCATGTAGCCCAGGGAGTACACCTGCACGAGAAAGGCGATGGTGTTCGCGAGCAGCAGCATCACGGCGGTGAGCTGGTCTACATACACCGACATCTCGATCGGCGGGCCGGCGGCTGTGGTGCTCAGGTAGACGTGCCCGAGCGGGGCGGCGTCGCCGAGGTGCGGGAAGGCGACGACCACGGCGAGCGCGAGCCCGATCGCGGACGCGCCCACGGCGATCCCGCGCTCGGCGACCTCACCCCGATGGCCCACCAGGATGGACAGCGCCGCCGAGGTGAACGGCAGCACCAGCAGGACGAGGACCACCCAGCTCATCGCGCGTCCTGCCTCTCCGGCGTGGGCGCCTCGTCCCGGTCCGCCAGCTCACGGAGCGCGTCGACCTCGATGTGGCCGTGGGTGCGGAAGACCCGCAGCACGATGGCCAGCGCCAGGCCGATCTCGGCCGCGGCGATCACGATCACGAACAGTGCCAGGGTCTGGCCCCCGTGGAGCACCTCGCGGAAGTACGCGTCGAACGCGACCAGGTTGATGTTCACCGCGTTGAGCATGAGCTCCACGCCCATGAGGACGAGGACGGCGTTCCGGCGGACGAGGACGCCATACACCCCGATCGCGAAGAGCAGGCTCGCGAGCACCAGCGGCCACCACAGCGGCATCGAGTCGCTCAACGGCGGTCATCCCCTCGCGAGAGCACGATCGCCCCGATGAGGGCCGCGAGCAGGAGCACGGAGAGCACCTCGAAGGGCAGCACCCAGGTCTGGAAGACCGTCGAGCCGGTCAGCGTCGCCGACCCCACGACGCTCTGCTGGAGGTCCAGCCTCACGTCGGAGAAGCCGGCCACCACCGTGGTCACCAGCAGCACCGCCACCAGGCCCGCGACGAACGCGGCCGGGATGATCCGGCCGCGGTTCAGGTCGGGCTGCGGCCCGGTGGGCGCCCTGGTCAGCATCAGCGCGAAGAGCAGGAGTACGACGACCGCCCCGACGTAGATCAGCACCTGGACCCATGCGAGGAACTCCGCAGCGAGCAGGAGGTACACCCCCGCGATCGCACCGAGGGTGACCACCAGCCAGAGCGCCGCGTGGACCATGTTGCGGGTCGTCACCACCAGCAGGGCAGACCCCACGGCCACCAGCGCGAGCAGGACGAAGATCGCGTTCACGATGCTCATGAAGGCGACTCCGTCGGCGCCGCCCGCTCGGCTGCCTTCTCCGCGGTGGTGATCTCCTTGGGCGTGTCCGCCCCGGGGTCCAACGCGGAGGGCGCCGGCACCGTCCACATCCAGTCCCGGAGCCGTTCCTTCTCGTGGGTCAGGTCGCGGATGTCGAGCTCGGAGTACTCGAACTCGGGGCTCCAGTGGAGCGCGTCGAAGGGGCAGGCCTCGACGCAGATCGAGCAGTACATGCAGATCGAGTAGTCGATCGCGAACCGGTCGAGGACGTTGCGCGACTTGTCCTTGCCGCCCTCGGTGGTCGCCGGGATGACGTCCTTGTGGCTGTCGATGTAGATGCACCATGCCGGACACTCCCGAGCACACAGCATGCAGACGGTGCAGTTCTCCTCGATCAGCGCGATCACGCCACGCGACCGGGGCGGCAGCTCCGGCATCGCGTCGGGATAGTGCGCGGTCACGGAACGACGGGTCATGTTGCGCATCGTCACCGCGAGGCCCTGCATCAGGCCCTTGCCTGGGAAGCTCACGAGCTCATCACCACCACTCCGACTGCCGTGATCGCGAGCTGGAACAGCGCGAGCGGGACGAGCCCCTGCCACGCCACGCGCTGGAGCTGGTCCTCGCGCAGCCGTGGGTACGCCACCCGCAGCCAGATCACCACGAACGCGACCACGAAGGTCTTGATCAGGGTCCACAGCCAGCCGAGCTGCTCCTCGAGCGGACCGTGCCAGCCGCCCAGGAAGAGCACCGTGGTCAGCGCGGACAGCACGACGATCCCGGCGTACTCCGCCAGGATGAACAGCGCGAACCGGAGGCCGCCGTACTCGGTGTACGGGCCGAAGACCAGCTCCGAGTCCGCCACCGGCATGTCGAACGGCGGTCGCTGGAGCTCGGCCAGGCCGGCGACGAAGAAGACGAACATCGCCGGGGCCTGCCAGAGCAGCCACCACGGGTTCCAGGCCTCGACGATCCCGATCAGCGAGAGCGTGCCCGCCGCCATGGCCACCGAGGCCGCCGCGAGCACGAACGGCAGCTCGTAGGCCATCAGCTGGGCCGCGACGCGGATGCCGCCGAGGAGGCTGAACTTGTTGGCGCTGGCCCATCCGCCCATCAGCGTCCCGACCACGCCGACGCCCATCACGGCGAGCACGAAGAAGAGACCGAGGTCGAGGTCCTGCCCCACCAGCCCGGGGCCGATCGGGATCGCGAGCATGGCGACGAGATACGGCAGCAGCGCAACACCGGGGGCGATCTTGAAGACCTGCCGGTCCGCCGCTGTCGGGACGACGTCCTCCTTCTGGACGAACTTCACGCCGTCGGCCACGAGCTGGGCCCACCCGTGGAAGGCGCCCGCGTACATCGGCCCCACCCGCGCCTGCATGTGCGCCATCGTCTTGTGCTCGAGCTGTCCCACCACCAGCGGCACGACCAGGAACGCCGCGAGCACGACGAGCACCCGCAGCAGCGCCTCGAGGAGGTCACTCATCTACGTCGCCACCCTCCGCTGCCTCCGGCGCGGGCGCGCCGGATCTGGTCGCGGGATCGGCGCCGGGTGAGCCGGAGGAGTCCTCGGAGTCGGACGAGGAGGGCGGGGTGGCGTCGGACGAGGGAGGCGGGGTGGCGTCGGACGAGGGAGGCGGGGCGACCGTGGATGGGTCTGGCCGTCCCGCGACGGAGGAGCGGGACTGGTTGGGCGCCCCGCCTTCCTCGGGAGACGCCGAGGACGGCGGGGTTGCCCGCGCCGCACGCCGAGGACGCGCGGCCGGACCGGACGGAGCCGCCGCGGCCAGCGGGTCGGGACGCTCGCTGCCAGGCGGCCGGGGGCCCCACTGCTCCGGCTCGGGCACACCCGGCGGTCGCGTACGACGCCGCGACGGTGCCGCCGTCTGGTGGTCGGACTCCCCTGGCTCCTTCGCGCCGGGCCAGGGCTTGGCCACCCGGGACGCGAGAACGAAGTCCTTGCGCAGCGGGTGTCCCTCGAACTCGGCGGGCAGCAGCAGCTTGTCGAGCTCGAGCCGGTCGCCCTCGGGCGAGGTGAACTCCACGCCGAACATCTCGTTGGTCTCCCGCTCGTGCCACCTCGCTCCCGCGAACAACGGCACGACCGACTCGAGGACGGGCGCGTCCCTGGGCACGAGCGTGCGGACGATCAGGTGCTCGACCCCGCGCGGCCGGTGGTCGGCCAGGTGGCACACGATGCGGAACCCGTCACCGAGCTCGTCGACGGCGGACAGGAAGTCGAAGTACGCGCAGTCCAGGCCGTCACGGGCCACCTCGAGGGCCTCGGCCCACCGTTCGGACGGGACGTCCACGCTGACCGGCCCGAACCCCTCGTCGACCGTGGCGCTCTCGCCGAACGCATCGGCGAAGGCGGCACGGACACGACCGGGCCAGTACGTCGCGTGGCTCGTCACCGGGGCAGCTCCGGGTCGGGAGGCAGGACGAGGCCACGCGTCACGGAGGCGGAGCTCGAGGAGCGGTAACGCTCGGTCAGCGACTCGCCGTCGATCTTCTCCTGGAGCTTGAGGATTCCTTGCAGGAGCGCCTCGGGCCGCGGTGGGCAGCCCGGGACGTACACGTCCACGGGGATGATCTGGTCCACGCCCTTGGTGACGCAGTAGGAGTCCCAGTACGGGCCACCGGAGTTCGCGCAGGAGCCGAAGGAGATGACGTACTTGGGCTCCGGCATCTGCTCGTAGAGCCGCTTGATCGCCGGGGCCATCTTGTCCGTGACCGTCCCGGAGACCACCATGAGGTCCGCCTGCCTCGGGCCCGGGGCGAACGGGATCACACCGAGCCGGATGAAGTCGTGGCGAGCCATCGACGTGGCGATGAACTCGATCGCGCAGCAGGCGAGGCCGAAGTTGAAGACCCACAGGGAGTACTTCCGGCCCCAGTTGAGGAGGTAGCGCGCGGGCTTCGGCGCCACCTTCTGGAGCGGTCCGAGCTTGGGCATGCCGAGCTCCACGACCGTCGTACTACTGCCGGTCAGGTCCACGTCAGCACCCCCTTCCGCCAGGCGTAGACGAGCCCGACGGCGATGAAGCCGATGAACACGCCCATCTCGCCGACGGAGATCCAGCCGAGGCCGTCGAACACCGTGGCCCAAGGGAACAGGAACACCGCATCGACGGCGAAGATCACGTAGAGGTAGGCGTAGACGTAGTAGCGAACGTGATACTGCGCCCACCCTTCGCCGACCGGGTCGACGCCGCACTCGTAGGTGAGGAGCTTCTCCGGCGTGGAGTGCACAGGGCGCAAGAGGCGGTTGCCCGCGAACATGGCGACCACAAGGACCGCGCCGACGACCAGCATCACCAGCAACGGCAGGTACGCCGAGTAGTAGTCCGCCACGGGGCGAGTCTAGGGGCGTCTGTCCCCCGATCGCAGGGACGCGCGCCGACCCGTCGCTCGTGGCTCCCACCGCTCGCCCATCTGTCCCGCTAGCCTCAGACCCGTCGAACCGCTGCCCGCGGGGGAACAGGACGCAACCTTTCGGCTTGCGACGGCGTCTCATCAGGCGAGGGGCCGCCACCGGGGCAGGCCTTCGGGAGGACGACATGCGACGGGGTACCAGGATCACCGCCTCGCTCCTCGGCATCACCACCGTGGTGGCGCTGGGCGCGGGGGCGGCCTTCGGCGGTTTGAGGTTCGGCGACGTCGGAGAGGACAGACCGTCCGCGAGTCCCGCGTCGCGCACGGCGCCGACCGCTCCCGAGGAACCGCCTGCCCCGGAGACCGAGCCGGTGGAGAAGCGAGGTCCGCTCATGGAGCGCGGCGATCACGGCCGGCAGGTGCGGGAGCTCCAGCACCGGCTGTTCCAGCTCGCGTGGTACTTCCCACCTATGAGTGGCACGTACGACCGCGCCACGACCAAGGCGGTCCGGGGCTTCCAGCGCAAGCGCGGCTTCGAGGCCACCGGTGCTGTCAACAAGCGCACGTGGAAGCGTCTCGTGCACATGACGCGCAAGCCGACCGGCGACGAGATGTTCAACCGGTCCGGGCCCGCTCTGTTCTCCCCCGACGACTCGGGGGCGCAGGTGCGCGAGATCCAGGCCCGCCTGCGGCAGATCGGATGGTTCTTCGGTGACGTCACCGACCACTACGGCGACCAGACGACCACGGCGATCAAGGGCTTCCAGGCCAAGCGGATGATCCCCGTCACCGGCGAGGTCGACCGGCGCACCCTCGACCTCCTCAACGGCATGACCAGGGAGCCGACCGCGGACGAGCTCGCCAACCGCCCACCGGACCCTGCGGAGGGTGCACCCCTGGACCCCAGGTGTACGACGGGCAGGGCGATGTGCGTGGACAAGAGCAGCAACAGCCTGCGCTGGGTGGTCGACGGCAAGGTGCTGATGACGGTCGACGTCCGATTCGGCTCCCAGGAGCTCCCGACCCGGGAGGGGCTCTTCCACGTGAGCTACAAGTCTCGGGACCACGTGTCGTCGCTGTACGACACGTCGATGCCGCTGGCGATGTTCTTCAGCGGCGGGCAGGCCGTCCACTACTCACCCGACTTCGCCGCGAACGGCTACAACGGGGCCTCTCACGGCTGCGTCAACGTCCGCGACTACAGCGCCATCTCCTCCCTCTTCGACCAGGTGCAGGTCGGGGACAAGGTCGTCGTGTACTGGTCCTGAGCGGCCGCTGCTCCCCGAACAGGGCCGGGCGGGTCGTTTCGTTCCGAAATATGCATCCTCGACCGTGTGCTGGACTTACCTGAACGCGGCTATGTCACGGTCGTAGCATGGCTCTGAGGGGACCCTAAGCAGCGGGCCCGAGGCTCGGCGGAAGGCCGGGTGAGCCCAGGGAGAGAAGGCGACAAGCGTGACCAAACAGGTCAAGCAGCTCGATCGTGTGATCATCCGGTTCGCGGGTGACTCGGGTGACGGCATGCAGCTGACAGGTGACCGGTTCACCCAGGAGACGGCGTCGTTCGGGAACGACCTGTCGACGCTGCCGAACTTCCCCGCGGAGATCCGGGCCCCGCAGGGCACCCTGCCCGGGGTCAGCTCGTTCCAGGTGCACTTCGCCGACCACGACATCCTGACCCCCGGCGACGCTCCGGACGTGCTGGTGGCGATGAACCCGGCGGCGTTGCGGGCGAACCTTGCCGACCTGCCCAAGGGCGCGACGGTGATCGTCGACACGAACGACTTCACGCCCCGGAACCTGTCCAAGGCGGGGTACGCCGAGAACCCGCTCGAGAACAACTCGCTCACCGAGTACTCCGTGCACGCGCTGGACCTGACCGGGATGACCGTGGAGGCGGTCAAGGAGTTCGGGCTGTCGCGCAAGGACGCGTCGCGTGCGAAGAACATGTTCGCGCTCGGGTTGTTGTCGTGGATGTACGGCCGGCCCACGGACCCGACGATCGGGTTCCTCGAGCGGCGGTTCGCGAAGGCCCCCGACATCCGAGACGCGAACATCACCGCGTTCAAGTCGGGCTGGTACTTCGGCGAGACAACCGAGGCGTTCGCGGTCCAGTACGAGATCAAGCCGGCAGCGATGCCGCCGGGCACCTACCGCAACATCACCGGCAACCTCGCGCTGGCCTACGGGCTGATCGCCGGGTCGACGCAGTCGGGGCTGCCCCTGTTCCTGGGCTCGTACCCGATCACACCCGCGAGTGACATCCTCCACGAGCTGAGCAAGCACAAGCGGTTCGGCGTGACCACCTTCCAGGCCGAGGACGAGATCGCCGGGATCGGCGCCGCGCTGGGCGCCTCGTTCGGCGGTGCGCTCGGGGTCACCACCACCTCGGGCCCCGGCATCGCGCTCAAGAGCGAGACGATCGGCCTCGCGGTGATGACCGAGCTGCCGCTCCTGGTCGTCGACGTACAACGCGGTGGGCCCTCGACCGGCCTGCCGACCAAGACCGAGCAGGCCGACCTGCTGCAGGCGATGTTCGGCCGCAACGGCGAGGCGCCAGTGCCGATCGTGGCGCCCTCCTCACCGGCGGACTGCTTCGACGCAGCCGTGGAGGCGACCCGGATCGCGGTCACCTACCGCACCCCGGTGATGCTGCTTTCCGACGGGTACCTCGCCAACGGCTCGGAGCCGTGGCGGATCCCCGACGTCGCCGAGCTGCCGCACATCGACCCGGACTTCGCCACCGCCGTGAACCACGCCTCCGCCAAGAGCACCGACGGCGAGGCCGACGAGTTCTGGCCCTACCTGCGCGACGAGGACACCTTGGCGCGGCCGTGGGCAGTGCCGGGCACACCGGGTCTGGAGCACCGGATCGGCGGCCTCGAGAAGGGCGACGGGCACGGCAACATCTCCTACGACCCGACCAACCACGACTTCATGGTCCGCACCAGGCAGGCCAAGGTGGACCGGATCGCCGAGTCCATCCCGCCGCTGAAGGTCGACGACCCGTCTGGGAGGGCCAGGGTGCTGGTGCTGGGCTGGGGGTCGACCTACGGCCCGATCGGCGCCGCCTGCCGCCGGGCCCGCAACGCCGGGCTGGACGTCGCCCAGGCACACCTGCGCCACCTCAACCCCTTCCCGGCCAACCTCGGCGACGTGCTGGCCTCTTACGACGCCGTCATGGTGCCGGAGATGAACCTCGGCCAGCTCTCGATGCTGCTGCGGGCGAAGTTCCTGGTCGACGTGGTCGGCTACAACTACGTCCGTGGGCTGCCGCTGAAGGCCGCCGAGCTCGCCGCGGCCATCACCGACCTGATCCACGCCACCGCCGACGACACCGGCCACCCCAGCAGCGGGCATCAGCCCAACGGGCACCGCTCCGGCCTGGGTGAGCCTGCGAAGGAGACCGTCCGATGACCACCGAGTCCCTTCCGTTCCCCGGCCTCAGGCACGTCCCGACCAGCGACGCCGCGCAGACCGGGAAGGAGTACTCCTCCGACCAGGAGGTGCGCTGGTGCCCCGGCTGCGGTGACTACGCCGTGCTCAAGGCCGTGCAGAGCTTCCTGCCCGACCTCGGCCTGAAGCGGGAGAACATCGTGTTCATCTCCGGGATCGGCTGCTCCAGCCGCTTCCCGTACTACCTGAACACGTACGGGATGCACTCCATCCACGGCCGGGCGCCGGCGATCGCGACCGGTCTGGCCACCTCCCGCGAGGACCTGTCGGTGTGGGTGGTCACCGGTGACGGCGATGCGCTGTCGATCGGCGGGAACCATCTGATCCACGCCCTGCGCCGCAACGTGAACCTCAAGATCCTGCTGTTCAACAACCGGATCTACGGGCTCACCAAGGGTCAGTACTCCCCCACCTCGGAGCTTGGCAAGGTCACCAAGTCCACCCCGATGGGCTCGCTGGACAACCCGTTCAACCCCGTCTCGCTCGCCCTCGGCGCCGAGGGCACGTTCGTCGCGCGCACCATCGACTCCGACCGCAAGCACCTCACCAGCGTGCTTTCGGCGGCCACGGCGCACCGGGGTACGGCGTTCGTGGAGATCTTCCAGAACTGCCCGATCTTCAACGACGGCGCGTTCGACGACCTCAAGGGTCCCGACACCAAGCAGACCGCGATCATCCCGCTCGTCCACGGCCAGCCGGTGCGCTTCGGCCCGGCCGGTGAGGACGGCCAGGGAAGCAAGGGCGTCGTCCGCCACCCGGCCACCGGAAACCTCCAGGTCGTCGACGTCAGGTCACCCGGGCACCCGGACGGCGTCGACCCCGCGGACATCCTCGTCCACGACGCCCACTCCGAGGACCCCACCACGGCCTTCGCGCTCTCCCGCCTCACCGACCCCGGCTACCTGCACCAGGCACCGATCGGGATCTTCCGGCAGGTCGAGCACCCCACCTACGACGACCAGGCCCGCGGCCAGATCCGCACGGCACGCACGGGCCATGACGACACCAGCCACGAGCTCGAGAGCCTGCTCCACAGCGGCGACACCTGGGCCGTGGTCTGACACACGGCCGGTGGCGCCGGGCCAGGACTGTCGACCCCTCGCCCTGTCAGGTGCCACCAAGCCGTTAGCCCCTTACACGTCAGGTAGGCTGCCGAGGTGGCAGAGACACGACGCGGCTTCGTCCTGGGTGCTGCCGCGTATGCCATGTGGGGGCTCTTCCCGCTCTACTGGCCGCTCCTCCGACCGGCGGGCGCAGTCGAGATCCTGGCGCACCGGATCTTCTGGTCCCTGGTGGTCATGGCCCTCCTCGTCGTTCTCCTCGGCCGGACGCGACACCTTCGCGGAGTGATCGACGACCGTCGTACGCTCGGGATCCTGGCGGTGGCCGCCGCCGTCATCACGGTGAACTGGGGCACCTACATCTGGGGCGTCAACAACGGTCACGTCGTCGAGACCTCGCTCGGCTACTTCATCAACCCGCTGGTCACCGTGCTGATGGGCGTGGTGATCCTCGGTGAGCGGCTGCGCCGGCTGCAGTGGGTCGCCATGGGGATCGCGACCCTGGCGGTGCTCGGCCTGACCGTCGAGTACGGCCGGCCGCCGTGGGTTGCTCTCGCTCTGGCCTTCTCGTTCGGCAGCTACGGCCTCGCGAAGAAGAAGGCGAACGTCGGGGCCGTCGAGAGCCTGACCGTCGAGACGCTGGTCCTGGCCCCCCTCGCCGCGGGCTACATCCTCTGGCTTGTCGAGCAGAACACCTCGACCTTCGGCGCCGAGGGGGCCTCGCACGCCCTCCTCATCACCACGGCAGGGGTCGTGACCGCCGTACCCCTGATCTGTTTCGGCGCGGCAGCGACCAGGGTGTCGATGACCACGATCGGGTTGCTGCAGTACCTCGCCCCGACGATCCAGTTCGCACTCGGGGTGCTGCTCTTCCACGAGGCGATGCCGCCGATGCGCTGGGGCGGGTTCGCTCTGGTGTGGCTGGCGCTGGTGATCTTCACCTACGAAGCGCTCAACCACCGGCGCAGGCAGCTGCGGCTGACGGCCGAGGCGAGCGCCGTCTGAGGCGGTGGTTTACCAAGGTATGCAGGAAAACTGTCGCATCCCACGGTAGACCTGCCGTGGGAACCGACAGTTCTCCGGGGGAAGACAGCGACCGCCCCCGCAGGTAACCGAGGCGCTCAGGAGGTGCGGGTCGCGATGAGCGCCGCGAAGGCGTCGAGGGCGTCGCGCGCTGGACTCTCGGGGAGCACCTTCAGCAGCTCCCGCGCCTCGTTCGCCCGCGCGACGACGTAGGCGCGTGCCTCCTCCATCGCAGGATGCTCGCGCAGCAGCTCCAGCGCCTCGGCGTGCAGGTCGTCGTCGGTGAGGTCGGCCTCGAGCAGCTCGAGCAGGCGGGCGTCACCCGGGTCCTTCGACCGCTTGGCGATGAGCACCGGCAGGGTGGGAACGCCTTCGCGCAGGTCGGTGCCCGGGGTCTTCCCCGACTCGTCGGACTCGCTCGCGATGTCGAGGATGTCGTCGGAGAGCTGGAAGGCGGTGCCGACCTTCTCGCCGTACTCCGTCAGCGCCTCCTCGACCTCGAGCGGGGCACCGGCGAACCTGGCCCCATAGCGCGCGGAGGTGGCGATGAGCGAGCCGGTCTTGCCCGCCACGACCCGGAGGTAGTGCTCGAGCGGGTCCTCGTCCTCGCCCGGTCCGAGCGTCTCGAGGATCTGTCCCTCGACGAGGCGGGTGAACGTCTCCGCCTGGATGCGCACGGCGTCCGCCCCGAGGCGGGCGGTGAACTCCGAGGACTTCGAGAACAGGAAGTCCCCGGTGAGGATCGCGACCAGGTTGTCCCAGCGGGCGTTCGCGGACTCGGCGCCCCGGCGCAGCACGGCCTCGTCCATCACGTCGTCGTGGTACAGCGAGGCCAGGTGGGTGAGCTCGACGACGCACGCGGAGGTGATGACGCCCTCGGCGTACGGGTCCCCCGTCTCAGCGGCAAGGAGCACCAGCAGCGGCCGGAAGCGCTTCCCTCCGGCGTGCATGAGGTGGCGAGCCGCGTTGGTGACGAACGGCGCCTCGCTCTGCACGGCCTCCTCGAGCGCCTTCTCCACGTCCTGCATGCGCGCACGCAGCCGCGCCTCGAGCTCGGTGTCGAGGATCGGCAGCGCCAGCGACGGCGCAGTGGGTGTTGGCGACACCGCGTTTCGGCTCCTTCTCGTGTTCGCCCGCCTCAGGGCGGACGATGGTCAGCGGATGAACGCCCCGGCCGATGCGGCCAGGTCGAGGACCGGACCGGGCACGACGCCCAGGATGAGCGTGGCCAGGAAGCCCACGGCGATCACGATAGTCGTCATCACGCTGGGCATGGTCACCGTGGGTCCCTCGCCGACCGGTTCGGAGAAGTACATCAGCACGATCACGCGCACGTAGAAGAAGGCCGCCACCGCGCTCATCAGCACCGCGACCAGGACCACGGGCCACGCCCCACCGGACAGCGCGGACGCGAAGACCGCCGCCTTGCCGGTGAAGCCGCTGGTCAGCGGGATACCCGCCATCCCCAGCAGCAGGAACGCGAAGACGCCCGCGACGAGCGGCGACTCCTTGCCCAGTCCCCGCCAGCGCACCAGGCTGGTCGCCTCACCGCTCTGGTCGCGGACGATGGTGACGATCGCGAACGCCGCGACCGTGGTGAAGCCGTAGGTCACGAGGTAGAACAGGACCGCCTGCACCGGCGTGATGCCGCCGGCGATCTCCGTGCCGACCCGCGCCGCGCCGATGAAGCCGGTGAGCAGGAAGCCGGAGTGGGCGATGGCGGAGTAGGCCAGCATCCGCTTGACGTCGCTCTGGGACAACGCGATCACCGAGCCGACGACCATGGTGAGGATCGCGATGGTCCAGACCATCGGCATCCAGTCCAGGCGGGCCCCGCCGAAGGCGACGTAGAACAGCCGGAGCATCGCGCCGAACGCGGCGATCTTCGTGCAGGCTGCCATGAACGCCGTCACCGCGGTCGGGGCACCGTGGTAGACGTCCGGCGTCCATGCGTGGAACGGCGCGGAGGAGACCTTGAAGAGCAGCCCGACGGCCATCATGCCGATCCCGCCGAGCAGCAGGACGTCGCCGCCCATGATGCCGGAGACGGCCTCGTCGATGGCGGTGAAGCTCATCGACCCGGCGTAGCCGTAGACCAGCGCGACGCCATAGACGAAGAACCCGGAGCTGAACGCGCCGAGCATGAAGTACTTCAGCGCCGCCTCCTGGCTCAGCAGACGCCGGCGACGGGCGAGCCCGCACAGGAGGTACAACGGCAGCGACAGCACCTCGAGGCCCACGAACATCGTGATCAGGTCGTTGGCGGCGGGGAAGAGCATCATGCCCGCGAGCGAGAACATCATCAGCGGGAAGACCTCGGTCTGCTCGAGGCCCCGCTTCGACGCCTCGCGCTCCGCCTCGGTGCCCGGCAGCGCGGCGGCCTGCCCCGCGAAGGAGAGGACCCCGCCCTCGAGTCGGCGCTCGGCGAACAGCAGCACGCTCGCGAGGGACAGCACCAGGAGCGTGCCCCAGATGAAGATCGTCGGGCCGTCCACGGCCACGGCGCCCGCCGCGGCGACGCTGCCCTCGGCGGCGCCGTCCGCGAGGGACGGGAGGTCGGCCCCGACCATGATGGTCGCGACGAACGCACCCACCACGCCGATCACGGCCAGCACGGTCTGGATCAGGTACCGGCGCTCGCGGGGAGCGAACGCCTCGACGAGGACGCCGAGGATCGCGATGCCCGAGACGATCAGGATCGGTGACAGCAGGCTGTACTCGATGCTGGGAGCCTGGAACTCTGCAGCCATGGTCACTGGTGGCTCTCCTCTTCCTCACCGGCAGCGCTGACCGGCACGTCCGGAGCAGGGTCTGAGACGCCCACGTGGTGCAGGGTGTCCTGCACGGCGGGCTGGATGATCGAGGTCAGCGGCTTGGGGTAGAAGCCGAGCACGACGATGAGCAGCACGAGCGGGGCCAGCGCCCCGATCTCGCGCGCCCGCAGGTCCTTCATCCCGACGACCGCGGTGACCGGCGCTCCGGTCATCGTGCGCTGGTACATCAGCAGGATGTAGAGCGCGGCGAGGATGATGCCCAGCGTCGCGAAGACCGCGAACCACCAGTTGTAGGTGAAGGTCCCGACCAGCACGAGGAACTCGGACACGAACGGCGAGAGCCCCGGCAGCGAGAGCGACGACAGGCCGGCGACGAGGAAGATCCCGGCGAGGACCGGAGCGACCTTCTCCACGCCACCGAAGTCGCTGATCAGCTGCGAGCCCCGGCGACGGATCAGGAACCCGGTGACCAGGAACAGCGCCGCGGTCGAGAGGCCGTGGTTGAACATGTACAGCGTCGAGCCGACCTGGCCCTGGCTGTTCAGCACGAAGATGCCGAGCACGATGAAGCCGAAGTGCGACACCGAGGTGTAGGCGATCAGCCTCGGGATGCTGTTCTGGCCGATGGCGAGCAGTGCGCCGTACAGCACCGAGACCACTGCGAGCACGAGCACGACGGGGGTGGCCCACTGCGAGGCCTCCGGGAAGAGCCCGAGGCAGAACCGGATCATCCCGAACGTGCCGATCTTGTCGAGCACGCTCACCAGCAGCACCGAGGTGCCGGGCGTGCCGGCGGCGGTCGCGTCGGGCAGCCACGTGTGCACGGGGAACATCGGCGCCTTGATCGCGAAGGCGATGAAGAAGCCGAGGAACAGCCAGCGTCCGAGGCTCTGGTCGATCGGGATCTGCGTCAGCTCCGAAAGCAGGTACGTCGGACCGAACCGGCTCTCCGAGGACACCACGTACAGGCCGATCACCGAGGCCAGCATGAGCAGGCCGCCGACCAGTGAGTAGAGCAGGAACTTCACCGCGGCGTAGGAGCGCCGCATCCCGCCGAACCCGCCGATCAGGAAGTAGATCGGGATCAGCGTGGCCTCGAACAGGACGTAGAAGAGGAAGACGTCGGTCGCCGCGAAGACGCCGATCGCCAGGCCCTCGAGCGCCAGCATCCAGGCGAAGAAGGAGTTCATGCTCCAGCGGCCGGCGTCCCCGTCGTGCCAGGACGCCAGGATGACGAAGGGCGTGAGGACCGCGGTGAGGAGGACCAGCGTGAGCCCGATGCCGTCGACGCCGAGGGCGTAGTGCGCGCCGAAGGCGCTGATCCAGGTCACGTCCTCGGTGTACTGGAAGCCCCCGCCGACGTCGTAGCCCACCGCGATCACGGCGGCGATCACGAGGGTGAGCAGGGAGACACCGAACGCGACCTGCTTCGGCAGCTCTCCCTTCCGGCCCTTGGGGAGGAAGGCGACCACCGCAGCGCCGACCAGCGGCACCGCGAGAAGAACGGTCAACCAGGGAAAGCTGCTCACAGTGACACCAGCCTCAGCATCTCGTCAGGTCCGGGAGAGTTTCGTCGGCGCAACCTCATGCCACGTTCACCGCCAGCAGCACGGCCAGCACGAGCACGGCGCCCGAGAGGAGCGAGAGCGCGTAGGAGCGGACGAAGCCGCTCTGCCAGCGGCGCATCCGGTCCGACAAGCCGCCGAAGGCGGTCGCGGTCCCGTCGACGAAGCCGTCCACGCCCTGGTCGTCGAAGTCCTTGAGGCCGCCGACGAAGCGGTCGCCGGGCCGCATGAGCAGGGCCTCGTTCACCGCGTCGCCGTACAGGTCCGCACGGGCCGCCCGCGTGACCACGGAGACGTTGACCGGAGCGGTGCGGGGCACGTCCTGCCTGCCGAAGACCATCCACGCGATGGCGACGCCGACCGCCACGACGAGGACCACGATCAGGCTGAACACGATGGGGGCGACCGCGAGCTCCTCGGGCGGGCGGGTGCCGACGACCGGGGAGAGCCACTCGACGATCCAGTCGTTGAGCAGCAGCGCGCCGCCAACGACGGAGAGTGCGGCCAGGACCATGAGCGGCACCGTCATCACCTTGGGTGACTCATGGGGGTGCACGCCGTCGGCCCAGCGCTTCTTGCCGAGGAAGGTCAGCAGCATCAGGCGGGTCATGTAGAACCCGGTGATCCCCGCGCCGACCAGCGCTGCCAGCCCGGCGACGACGTTCTGGCTGAACGCGCTCTCGATGATCCCGTCCTTGGACCAGAAGCCCGAGAAGCCGGGGAAGCCGATGATCGCCAGGTAGCCCATCGCGAAGGTCAGGAACGTCACCGGCATGGCCTTCTGCAGGGCACCGTAGTGGCGCATGTCCACGTCGTCGTCCATGCCGTGCATGACCGAGCCGGCGCCGAGGAACATGTTGGCCTTGAAGAAGCCGTGGGTGAGCAGGTGGAAGATCGCGAACGCGTAGCCGACCGGGCCGAGACCGGCGGCGAGCATCATGTAGCCGATCTGGCTCATGGTCGACCCGGCGAGCGCCTTCTTGATGTCGTCCTTCGCGCAACCGATGATCGCACCCCACAGGAGCGTGACCACACCGACGACGACGACCGCGGTCTGCGCGACCGGCGCCGCGTCGTAGATGAAGTTCGACCGCACGACGAGGTAGACGCCCGCGGTCACCATGGTCGCGGCATGAATCAGCGCAGAGACCGGGGTCGGGCCCTCCATCGCGTCGAGCAGCCAGGACTGGAGCGGCACCTGGGCCGACTTGCCGCAGGCGGCGAGCAGGAAGAGCAGACCGAGTGCGGTGAGCACGCCGTCGGAAGCCTGGTCTGCCACGGCCGAGATCGGGGCGAAGCTGATGCTGCCGAAGGTCGCGAAGAGCAGCATGATGCCGAGCGCCATGCCGACGTCGCCGACGCGGTTCACGACGAAGGCCTTCTTGGCCGCGACCGCGGCGGACGGCCAGTGCTGCCAGAAGCCGATGAGGAGGTACGACGCGAGGCCCACGCCCTCCCAGCCGAGGAACAGCAGGAGGTAGTTGTCGGCCAGGACCAGGGTCAGCATGGCCGCGACGAACAGGTTGAGGTGAGCGAAGAAGCGCCGGCGCCGCGGGTCATGGGCCATGTAGCCGACCGAGTAGACGTGGATGATGCCGCCGACGCCTGTGATCAGCAGCACGAACAGCGCCGCGAGCTGGTCGTAGAGCAGTGCCACGTTGGAGCGGAACGAGCCGGCCTGCACCCACGTGAAGAGGTACTGGCCGACCGAGCGCTCCTCCTCTCCACGACCGAGCAGCGCGAAGAAGGCGACGAGACCGATCACGAACGAGACGGCCACCGTGGCGACGCCGAGCAGGTGGCCCCACCGGTCGGTCCGCCTGCCGCCGAGGAGCAGGATCGCGGCTCCGAGGGCGGGCAGGGCGATGATCAGCCAGAGCAGGGAGAAGACCCCCTCCGCACCCGTCGGCGCGATCACCGGAGCGTGCGGCTCAGCCATGAATGTCGTCACGTCGTACTGCTCCTAGTACTTCAGCAGGCTGGCGTCGTCGACCGAGGCCGACCGACGGGTCCGGAAGATGGTGATGATGATCGCGAGGCCCACCACGACCTCGGCCGCGGCCACCACCATGACGAAGAACGCCGCCACCTGGCCGTCGAGGTTGCCGTGGACGCGCGAGAAGGTGACCAGCGCGAGGTTGGTCGCGTTCAGCATCATCTCCACGCACATGAACAGCACCAGGGCGTTGCGCCGGGTGAGCACGCCGACCGCCCCGATGGTGAACAAGATCGCGGACAGCACGAGGAACGGGGTCTCGCTCATCGGTGCTCCTCCTCCCGCTCGGAACGGGTCGGTTCGTCGAGCTGGCTGGGATCCCCCTCGACGGGGCCCTTGGGGGTGGCGTTCGGCTCGCCCGGGACGTTGGACGACCCGTCGTCGCGCAGCGTGCGGGTCAGCTCGGTGATGTCACTGGCCAGGCGAGGCGCCGACCTGACGGTGCCCCGGGCGGCGAGGACGCGGGAGACCGACGCCTCCGCCGGAGTGCCGTCGGGGAGCAGCGCCGGGGTGTCCACGGCGTTGTGGCGGGCGAAGACACCCGGCGCCGGGAGCGGGCCGGGGTGCTTGCCGCTCGCCGCGTAGTCACGCATCCGCTGCACGGCCATCTCGGACTGCGTGACGCGCCGGCCGAGCCGCTCGGTGTGGGCGAGCACCATCGTCCCGATCGCGGCGGTGATGAGCAGGGCCGCGGTCGCCTCGAAGCCGAGTGCGTAGCGGGAGAACAGGACCCGGGCGAGGCCCTGCACGTTGCCGCTCCCGTTCGCCTCGTCGAGGCCCACGACCGTACCGAGGCTGACCTGGGCCACGCCGAGCACGAGCAGCGCACCGAAGAGCAGGCCGACGATGACCGCGAGCACGCGCTGGCCCCGGATCGTCTCCACAACCGAGTCGGCGGCGTCGACGCCCACGAGCATCAGCACGAACAGGAACAGCATCAGGATGGCGCCGGTGTAGACGATGATCTGCACCGCGAAGAGGAAGGGCGCGTCCTGGACGAGGTACAGCACGGCCAGGCCGATCATCACCACGGCCAGGAGCAGCGCGGCGTGCACGGCCTTGCGCGCGAAGAGCACGCCGAGCGCGGCCAGCACCATGATCGGCGAGAGCAGCCAGAAGGCGATCACTGCTTGACCTCGCTCTCGTGCCTCTCGGAGGCAGGCCTGGACTTGAACGCGCCGCGGTAGTAGTCGGTCTCGTCGTCGCCGAGGAGCATCGCGTGCGGAGGCTTCTCCATGCCGGGCAGCAGCGGGGCGAGCAGGTCCTGCTTCTCGTAGATGAGGCTCTCGCGGTTGTCGTCCGCGAGCTCGTACTCGTTGGTCATCGTCAGTGCGCGGGTCGGGCAGGCCTCGATGCAGAGCCCGCAGAGGATGCAGCGCAGGTAGTTGATCTGGTACACGCTGCCGTAGCGCTCACCGGGCGAGAAGCGCTCGTCCTTGGTGTTGGACGCGCCCTCGACGTAGATCGCGTCCGCGGGGCAGGCCCACGCGCACAGCTCGCAGCCGATGCACTTCTCCAGACCGTCCGGCCAGCGGTTGAGCTGGTGCCGGCCGTGGAAGCGAGGAGCCGTCGGCCGCTTCTCGAAGGGGTACTGGTAGGTGACCGTCTTCTTGAACATGGTGCGGAACGTGACCCCGAAGCCCGCGATCGGGTCCCAGAGCTGTTCCTTGAGGCTCGCCATTTACTCGTTCCCTCCACGGTTGGTGGGGTTGCTGCCTGGACTGCTCGACCTGGCCGTCGCGTTCGCCGACCCGTCGCCGTTGCCGGCCACACGCCCGGCGACCGGCTCGCCGGCCGCTCCCGCGGACGGCATGGGCGGCACCGGGTAGCCACCGGCGAAGGCGTCGAACTCGGGCGCCTCGCGCTCCTGGCCGGTCAGCCGCTCGGGCTCCTCCTCCTCGCCGCCGAGGAAGAACAGCCCTGCGAACACCACCGCGAGAACCGCGAGACCGATCAGGAGGTACCGGCGGTCGATGCCGCCGCTGACGCTCATCCAGCGGATCGTCGCGACGGCGAACACCCACGCGAGCGAGATCGGGATCAGCCGCTTCCAGCCGAAGCTCATGAACTGGTCGTAGCGCAGTCGCGGCAGGGTGCCTCGCAGCCAGACGAACAGGAAGATGAACAGCATGACCTTGGTGAGGAACCACAGGATCGGCCAGTAGCCCTCATTGAACATGCCGTCGTTCACGGCCGACAGCGGCCAGGGAGCGCGCCAGCCGCCGAGGAAGAGCGTGGTGGCGAGCGCGGAGACGGTCGCCATGTTGACGTACTCCGCGAGGAAGAAGAGCGCGAACTTCAGCGAGGAGTACTCCGTGTGGAAGCCGCCGACGAGCTCGCCCTCGGCCTCGGGGAGGTCGAACGGCGCGCGGTTGGTCTCCCCGACCATCGAGATCACGTAGATCACGAACGACGGCAGCAGGATCAGGCCGAACCACAGCCGCTCCTGCGCCGCCACGATGCCCGAGGTGGACAGAGACCCGGCGTAGATGAACACGGCCACGAAGGACAGGCCCATCGCGACCTCGTAGGAGATCATCTGCGCTGAGCTGCGCAGACCGCCCAGGAGGGGGTACGTCGACCCGGACGACCATCCGGCCAGCACGATGCCGTAGATGCCGACCGCCGCGACCGCGAGCATGAACAGCACCGCTACGGGCATGTCGGTCAGCTGCAGCGGGGTCTTGACGCCGAACATGCTCACCACGGGCCCGAACGGGATGACGGCCCAGGTGAGGAAGGCCGGGATCACCATGATCATCGGCGCGAGCATGTAGACCACCTTGTCGGCGGCCTTGGGGACGATGTCCTCCTTCAGCGCGAGCTTCACGCCGTCGGCAAGGCTCTGCAGCAGGCCGAACGGACCGTGCACGTTCGGGCCGGGACGGTGCTGCATCCGGCCGACGACGCGCCGCTCGAACCAGATGTTGAACAGCGTCAGGAGGACCAGGATCAGGAAGATCAGGACTGCCTTGATGATCACCAGCCACCACGGGTCGTGACCGAAGGGCGACAGGTCCTCCGCCGCGGCGAGCGGTGCTGCCGCCAGTGGACTCGTCAGCGTGAGGCTCATGCTCCGCCTTCCATGGTGAGGCTGGGTACGACACCCTCGAGCCGGACCGCCGCACCGGAGGCTGCGACACCGAGCTCGTGGGACAGGGAGAGACCGACCGACGTGGAAGGCGCCCACACCACGTGGTCGGGGAGGTCCGCGACGCCGACCGGCAGCTCGACCGAGCTCCGCTCCGTGGCGACCGCGACCAGCTGCCCCTCGTGGACGCCGAGGTGCGCCAAGGTCGCCGGTGAGACCAGGAGCACCGGCTTGCGCCCCGTGGCCTTGAGGTAGTCGTCGCCGTCGAGCATCCGCCCGTCGTCGATCAGCTGCTTCCAGGTGGCCAGGACGTAGTGACCGTCTGCCGCAGCCGGAGTCTCCGCGGCAACGGTGGGCAAGGCGATGCGCTCGCCGTCCCAGGGCCCGAAGGACTCCATCTCGTCGCGGGCCTGCTCGACGGTGCGGATGCCGAAGCTGACGCCCATCTCCTCCGCGATGCCCGCGAGGATGCGGACCTCGGGCAGCGAGCCGGGCACGTGGAAGACCTGCTCGAAGGACCGGACGCGCCCCTCCCAGTCGACGTAGGAGCCGGCCTTCTCGGTCACCGGGGCGACCGGAAGCACGACGTCGGCGTGGGGTGTCACGTCGCTCGACCGGACCTCGAGGGACACCACGAAGTCTGCGGCCGCGAACGCCTTCTCGGCCAGGGCCGGGTCGGGCAGGTCGCGCAGCTCCACGCCCCCGACCAGGAGGCCTTTCAGCTCGCCTTCCGCTGCGGCGGCGACGATCTGGTTCGTGTCGCGTCCGGGCCGGTCGGGCAGCGACGTCACGCCCCAGGCGGCACCGGCGTCGACGCGCGCGTCGGCCACCGAGACGGGCCGGCCGCCGGGGAGCAGGTTCGGGAGGCATCCGGTCTCGACCGCGCCACGGTCGCCCGCCCGGCGCGGGACCCAGGCGAGCTTCGCGCCCGTCGTACCGGCGAGCGCCGCGACGGCGGACAGGGCACCCGGCACCGTGGCCATGCGCTCGCCGACCAGGATGACGTCCTCGGCGGTCATGCCCGAGCCGAGGCCGCCGTCGGGGCGGCTGAGCCCCTCGACCACACGAGGCTCCTCGCCCGGCGCGGTCTGCAGCAGCGTCCCGCGCATCTTCCGGAGCCCCTCCGAGGTGAAGGGCGCGACGGAGTACACCATCGTGCCCTTGAGCGCCGCCTTGCGCAGGCGCAGGAACACGATCGGCGACTCGTCCTCCGGCTCGAAGCCGACGAGCACGACCCGCTTGGCCCTCTCCAGGTCGGCGTAGCTGACCTCCGCGCGGGTGACCACACGCGAGGCGAGGAACTCCGCCTCTTCCACGGAGTGCGGCCGCGCCCGGAAGTCGATGTCGTTGGTGCCGAGGGCGACCCGGGCGAACTTGGAGAACGCGTAGGCGTCCTCGCCGGTCAGGCGGCCGCCGGTCAGGACGCCGACCGACTCCGCCGCCTCGAGCCCGCGTGCCGCGACGGCGAGGGCCTCGGGCCACGACGCGGGCCGCAGCTCGCCGTCCTCGTCACGCACCAGCGGGTGGGTCAGCCGGTCGGACAGCCGGGAGTGCATGAACCCGAAGCGGCCCCGGTCGCAGTTCCACTCCTCGTTGACCTCCGGGTCGAAGCCGGCCAGCCGGCGGGTGACCTTGCCGCGCCGGTGGTCGGTGCGCAGGGCGCAGCCGGAGGCGCAGTGCTCGCACACCGACGGGGTGGAGACGAGGTCGAAGGGGCGCGCGCGGAAGCGGTACGACGCCGAGGTCAGCGCGCCCACCGGACAGATCTGGATCGTGTTGCCCGAGAAGTAGGACTCGAAGGGCTCCTTCTCGTAGATGCCCACCTGCTGCAGGGCGCCGCGCTCGATCATGGCGATGAACGGGTCGCCGGCGATCTGCTCCGAGAACCGCGTGCACCGGGCGCACAGGATGCAGCGCTCGCGGTCGAGGAGCACCTGCGCGGAGATTGCGATCGGCTTGGGGTAGGTCCGCTTCTGCTCGACGTAACGGCTCTCGCCGCGGCCGTTCGACATGGCCTGGTTCTGCAGCGGGCACTCGCCGCCCTTGTCGCACATCGGGCAGTCGAGCGGGTGGTTGATCAGCAGGAACTCCATGATCCCCTGCTGCGCCTTGTCGGCGACCGGCGAGCTGGCCTGGGTGCGGATCTTCATGCCATCGGCCACCTGGAGCGTGCAGGAGGCCTGCGGCTTGGGGATCGGCCTGCCGTTGCCGGCGTCCTCCACCTCGACGAGGCACTGGCGGCACGCACCGACAGGGGCCAGCAGCGGGTGGTCGCAGAACCTCGGGACCTGGACGCCGATCTGCTCGGCGGCGCGGATGACCAGGCTGTCCCTGGGAACGCTGACCTCGACGTCGTCGATCGTCAGCGTGACCAGGTTCTGTCTCTCGACTGCTTCAGCAGGGTTGGTCGATGAGACGGTCACGGCCTACCACTCCTGACGTACGACTCGACGCGGGACGGCTTTCTCATGCGTGGGCTCCCTCGGGTGCGAACAGGGTGGCGGCGGCGTGGTCGAACGGGCAGCCGCCCTGCTCGAGGTGCGCGATGTACTCGTCGCGGAAGAACTGGATCGATGAGGTGATCGGGCTAGTCGCGCCGTCCCCGAGCGCGCAGAACGCACGGCCGAGGATGTTGTCGCACTGGTCGAGGAGCAGCTCGAGGTCGGCCTCGGAGCCCTGGCCGCGCTCGAGACGGGCCAGCGTCTGGACCAGCCACCACGTGCCCTCACGACACGGGGTGCACTTGCCGCAGGACTCGTGCTTGTAGAACTCGGTCCAGCGCAGCACGGCCCGGACGACGCAGGTCGTGTCGTCGAAGATCTGCAGCGCGCGCGTGCCGAGCATGGACCCGGCGGCTCCGACGGCCTCGTAGTCCAGGGGTACGTCGAGGTGCTCGGCCGTCAGCAGAGGGGTCGACGAACCGCCCGGCGTCCAGAACTTGAGCTCGTGGCCCTCGCGGATCCCCCCGGCAAGGTCGATCAGCTCGCGCAGGGTGATGCCGAGGGGCGCTTCGTACTGCCCCGGGTTCCGCACGTGTCCGGAGAGGGAGTAGATGACGAAGCCCTTGCTCTTCTCCGTGCCCAGCGAGGCGAACCAGTCGGGGCCGTTGTTGATGATGCTGGGCACCGAGGCGATCGACTCGACGTTGTTGATGACCGTGGGCGCGGCATACAGGCCGGCGACGGCCGGGAACGGCGGGCGCAGGCGCGGCTGGCCGCGGCGGCCCTCGAGCGAGTCGAGGAGCGCGGTCTCCTCGCCGCAGATGTAGGCGCCCGCACCGGCGTGCACGACGACCTCGAGGTCGTAGCCGGAGCCGTGGATGTCCTTGCCGAGGTGACCGGCGAGGTAGGCCTCCTGCACCGCCCGCTGGAGGCGGCGGACCACGTGCAGCACCTCGCCACGCACGTAGATGAACGCGTGGTGCGCGCGGATGGCGTAGGCGGAGATGATGACGCCCTCGATCAGCGTGTGCGGCGAGGCCATCATGAGCGGGATGTCCTTGCAGGTGCCCGGCTCGGACTCGTCGGCGTTGACCACGAGGTACTTCGGCTTGGGGTTGTCCTGCGGGATGAAGCCCCACTTCATCCCGGTCGGGAACCCGGCGCCGCCTCGTCCACGCAGCCCGGAGTCCTTGACGGCCGTGACCACCTCGTCCGGGGCCATGCCCATGGCGATGCGCACGGCGTCGTACCCACCGCGGGACTCGTAGGACTCCAGGGTCCAGGACCGGTCCACGTCCCAGTTCTCGGTCAGGACCGGGGTCAGCATGTCGGTCACTCCGATGCGCCTCTCTCGTCAGCCCCGGAAATCGTGCCCTTGCCGCCCTCGACGTCGGTCGGGGACTCCGCGAGGTCGGTCTCGGACTCCGCGCGCCGGGTGTCGGCGGTCTCGGCGGCGGCCTTCGGCGAGCCGGTGCCGGGGGTGCCACCCGCAACCGCGCGTCGCTTGGGCTCCGGCGCCGTCCAGCCCTTCTCCCGGGCGAGGCGAAGTCCTGCAAGGGTCGCCGGCCCGGCGGAGGGGCCCTCGTCGGCCCGGTCGTCGGGGAACCCTGCGAGCACCCGCTCGGCCTCCCGCCACGTGCAGATCCGCGGGCCGCGGGTGGAGCTGACCTCCTTGCCCTCGCGCAGGTCGTCGACGAGCTGCGTCGCGGACTCGGGGGTCATGTTGTCCATGAACTCCCAGTTGACCATCATCACCGGCGCGTAGTCGCAGGCGGCATTGCACTCGACGTGCTCGAGGGTGATCTTGCCGTCCTCGGTGGTCTCGTCGTTGCCGACGTCGAGGTGGTCCTTGAGCCGCTCGAAGATCGCGTCGCCGCCCATGACGGCGCAGAGGGTGTTCGTGCAGACCCCGACGTGGTAGTCGCCGACCGGACGGCGCTTGTACATCGTGTAGAAGGTCGCGACCCCCGAGACCTCCGCGGCGGAGATGTCGAGGAGCTCCGCGCACGCCTCGATCCCCCTCGCCGTGACGCGGCCCTCGACACTCTGCACGAGGTGCAGCATCGGGAGCAGCGCGGAGCGGGGCTCCGGGTAGCGCGCGATGATCTGGCGCAGCTCGGCCAGCGTCTCCTCGGGCAGGCTGCCCAGGGGGCCGCCGTTGGTTGCGCCCCTCGAAACCATGTCGGTCACCGGTCCACCCCACCCATCACAGGATCAAGAGACGCGATCGCCACGATGACGTCGGCGACCATGCCGCCCTCGCTCATCACCGAGGTTCCTTGGAGGTTCGTGAACGAGGGGTCACGGAAGTGTGCGCGGTAGGGGCGCGTGCCGCCGTCGGACACGACGTGGGCCCCGAGCTCTCCACGCGGCGACTCGATCGGCACGTAGGCCTGGCCCGGTGGCACCCGGAAGCCCTCCGTCACGAGCTTGAAGTGGTGGATCAGGGCCTCCATGGACTCGCCCATGATGTGCCGGATGTGGTCGAGGCTGTTGCCCATGCCGTCGGACCCGATCGCGAGCTGGCTGGGCCACGCGATCTTCTTGTCCGCCACCATCACGGGTGCGCCCTCGAGCTTGGCGAGCCGGTCGGCGCACTGCTCGACGATCCTCAGCGACTGGTGCATCTCCTCCAGCCGGATGCGGAACCGTCCGTAGGAGTCGCAGGTGTCCCAGGTGACGACGTCGAACTCGTAGTCCTCGTAGCCGGAGTACGGCTGCATCTTGCGCAGGTCCCAGGGGTAGCCCGTGGAACGAAGCACCGGACCGCTGATGCCGAGTGCCATGCAGCCGGCGAGGTCGAGGTAGCCGACGTCCTGGAGGCGAGCCTTGAAGATCGGGTTCTCGTTGCAGAGAGCGGCGTACTCGGGGAGCCGCTTCTTCATCAGCGCGACGAAGTCGCGGATCTCGTCGAGCGCGCCGGGCGGGAGGTCCTGCGCGACCCCGCCGGGCCGGATGAACGCATGGTTCATGCGCAGACCGGTGATCAGCTCGAACAGGTCGAGGACGAGCTCACGCTCACGGAACCCGATCGTCATCACGGTGAGCGCGCCGATCTCCATGCCGCCGGTGGCGATCGCGACCAGGTGCGAGGAGATCCGGTTCAGCTCCATGAGAAGGACACGCATGACCTGCGCCTTCTCGGGGATGTCGTCCTCGATGTCGAGGAGCCGCTCCACCCCGAGCGTGTAGGTGGCCTCGTTGTAGAACGGCGAGAGGTAGTCCATCCGGGTGCAGAACGTGACGCCCTGCGTCCAGGAGCGGTACTCCATGTTCTTCTCGATGCCGGTGTGCAGGTAGCCGATGCCGCAGCGGGCCTCGGTCACCGTCTCGCCGTTGAGCTCGAGGATGAGCCGGAGCACGCCGTGCGTCGAAGGGTGCTGCGGGCCCATGTTGACGACGATGCGCTCCTCGCCCTCGTCGGCCACCCCGGACACGACGGTGTCCCAGTCCTGGCCGGTGACGGTGAAGACCTTGCCGCCGGTGGTGTCGCCCTGTTGCGCGTAGGGGTCGCTCGTTGTCTGTGTCATTAGCTGTAGGACCTCCGCGTGTCCGGCGGTGGGATGGTGGCGCCCTTGTACTCGACGGGGATCCCGCCGAGAGGGTAGTCCTTGCGCTGCGGGTGGCCCGGCCAGTCGTCGGGCATCTCGATGCGGGTCAGCGACGGGTGGCCGTCGAAGATGATGCCGAAGAAGTCGTAGGTCTCGCGCTCGTGCCAGTCGTTGGTCGGGTACGTCGGGACGGTCGACGGGATGTGCGGGTCGCTGTCGGGGCAGGTGACCTCGAGGCGGATCCGCCGGTTGTGGGTCATCGACAGCAGGTGGTAGACCGCGTGCAGCTCGCGGCCCTTGTCGTGGGGGAAGTGCACTCCCGACACTCCCGCGCACCACTCGAAGCGGAGCGCCGGGTCGTCACGCAACGTCCTGGCTGCCTCCGGCAGCTGTGCACGGCGGATGAAGAAGGTGATCTCGCCGCGGTGGACGACCACCTTCTCGATCGCTCCGGCCAGACCTGCCGTGTCGAGCGCCGACTCGAACGCGTCGGCGACCTCGTCGAACCAGCCGCCGTACGGGCGGGGGGTGCCGCTGGGCATGACGACCGGGCGGACGATGCCGCCGTAGCCGGAGGTGTCACCGGAGCCGCGGACACCGAACATGCCGGTGCGGACGTCGACGACCTCGGGCTCGAGAGCGCCGGGCTCGACCGGGAGGGTGTTCTCCGGCATCCCGCCCGTCACGTCGTCCTCGGTGCCGGTGGTGACCTCGTCGAAGTCGCCGGGTTCCTTGGGGGTCATGCGGGGTCCCCTCGAAAGTGTGAACGCAGTGAAGAGTTTCGTGGGGTGCTCAACGCAGAAGGCCCTTCATCTCGGAGGTCGGCAGCGCGTTGAGCAGCTCGGTCTCGTTGTCCTCGATCTGCCGCTCGCGGTTCACGCCGAGCTTGCTGTGCTGCACCTGGTCGTGCAGCTTGAGGATCGCGTCGATCAGCATCTCCGGCCGGGGCGGGCAGCCGGGGAGGTACATGTCGACGGGCACGACGTGGTCGACGCCCTGCACGATCGCGTAGTTGTTGAACATCCCGCCGGAAGAGGCGCAGACGCCCATCGCGAGCACCCACTTGGGGTCGGGCATCTGGTCGTAGATCTGACGGAGCACCGGAGCCATCTTGTTGCTGACCCGGCCCGCGACGATCATCAGGTCGGCCTGGCGGGGCGAGGCCCGGAAGACCTCCATGCCGAAGCGACCGAGGTCGTACTTCGGCGCGCCGGTGGTCATCATCTCGATGGCACAGCAGGCCAGGCCGAACGTGGCCGGCCAGAACGACGCCTTGCGGAAGTAGCCGGCGACCCCCTCGACGGTGGTCAGGAGCACGCCACTGGGGAGCTTCTCTTCGAGACCCATCAGAGGTTCACCTCGACAGTTGCCATGGTCAGGGGAGGGTTGAGGGGCATGGTCAGTCCCATTCGAGACCGCCTCGACGCCAGACGTAGGCGTAGACGACGAACAGCGTGACGATGAACAGCCCCATCTCGACGAGCCCGAAGAGCGCCATGCTGTCGAACTCGACGGCCCAGGGGTAGAGGAAGACGATCTCGATGTCGAAGATGATGAACAGCATCGCGGTGATGTAGTACTTCACCGGGAACCGCCCGCCGCCGACGGGCTGCGGCGTGGGCTCGATACCGCACTCGTAGGAGTCGAGCTTGGCCCGGTTGTATCGCTTGGGGCCCACGACGGCGCTCATGATGACCGAGAAGATCGCGAAGCCGGCCGCGATCACACCGAGTACGAGAACAGGCGTGTAGATCTCCACCGCTCGTGCCCTCCTGTCTCTCTCTTGTCTGGACTGTGCTGCTACGCCGCCGGGGCGACCTTGCTCAAGGCGTTGATGATCCGGTCCGACACGTCGCCCCCGCGCGGATCGGTGAGGTTCGCCATGAGCTTGAGCATGAACTTCATCAACGCCTCGCGCGGCAGGCCGTAGCGCGTCGCCTGCTTCATGAAGGTGGGGTTCCCGATCATCCTGGCGAACACACGTCCGAGGGTGAAGTAGCCGCCGTAGGCCGCGTCGAGCGCCTGCGCGTAGCCCTCGAGGACGCGCTCGCGACCGGGACCGTCGGGACGCGCGAGTGCCTGGAGCACCGTGTGCGCCGCGATCTCACCCGACTCGAGGGCGTAGTCGATGCCCTCGCCGTTGAACGGGTTCACCATGCCACCGGAGTCGCCGACCAGGAGAACGCCCCGGGTGTAGTGCGGCTTGCGGTTGAAGCCCATGGGCAGGGCCGCCGAACCGATCCGACCCACCATGGTGTCGTCGCCGAAACCCCATTCCTCGGGGGTGTTGGCCAGCCAGCGGCGGAGGACGTCCTTGTAGTCGACGTGCTGGAAGGCCTTGGAGGTGTTGAGGATGCCGAGGCCGACGTTGGCGGTGCCGTCGCCGACGCCGAAGATCCAGCCGTAGCCCGGGAGCAGGTTGCTGCGCCCCGGAGTGCCGTCCCACAGCTCGAGCCACGACTCCATCCAGGGGTCGTCGTGCCGGGGCGTCTCGTAGTAGGCGCGGACGGCGACGCCCATCGGGCGGTTCTCCCGCCGCTCGAGTCCGAGCGAGACGGCGATGCGCGCCGAGACGCCGTCGGCGGCGACCACGACAGGGGCGCGGTAGGTGACCTCGTCGCCGACCTTGCGACCGCGGTCGTCGACCGGCTTCGCCCGGACACCGGCGACCCGCCCCGTCCGCTCGTCGACGACCGGCCCGATCACCGAGGTCCGCTCCTGGAGGCGGGCGCCGGACTTCTCCGCGTGGCGGGCGAGGATCTCGTCGAGGTCCATGCGGGTGCGGACCATGCCGTACGGCGGGAAGGAGGCGAGCTCGGGCCAGGGCAGCTCGAGGCGATGTCCGGCACCGACGATGCGGAGGCCGCGGTTGCGCTGCCACCCGGGAGCGTCGAGGTCGATGCCGAGCCCGACCAGCTGCTTCACCGCGCGAGGGGTGAGCCCGTCGCCGCAGACCTTGTCGCGGGGGAAGGCGCTCTTCTCGAGCAGGAGGACGTCGGCACCTGCGTTGGCGAGGTGGTACGCGGTGCTCGCGCCGGCGGGCCCGGCGCCTACGACGATGACGTCGGCCTGCCGCTCGTCCGCGGTCGTCCGGCTCATCGCGAATCCCTTGTCATCCGTAGCTCGAGCACCCGTTTTGTGACTTCGTGAATTCCTTCACTAAGTACCACGTCGGGACAGTCTAGAGGCCCAGGTCACATCTCGCGAACGGGGGCCTGCCCCCAACCAGACCGGCCGAAACCGTGACCGTCACCGCGCATCCGGTCCCTTGTCTCACGGGGCCACGGCGTGGTGCAGAGCCACGATGCCACCGGAGAGGTTGCGCCACTTCTCCTCGAGCCACCCGACCTCTCGGATCCACCCGGCGAGCCCCTCCTGGTCCGGCCAGGCCCGGATCGACTCGGCGAGGTAGACGTAGGCGTCCGGGCTCGAGGAGACGGCGCGGGCGATGGACGGCAGCGCCTTCATGAGGTACTCGATGTAGAGCTTGCGGAAGGGCTTCCACGTCGGGTGGCTGAACTCGCAGACCACGAGGCGACCCCCCGGCTTGGTGACCCGCAACAACTCGCGCAGGCCCGCCCTCGGGTCCACGATGTTCCGCAGCCCGAACGAGATCGTCACCGCGTCGAAGGTGTCGTCGTCGAAGGGCAGCCGGGTCCCGTCACCCGCCGTGAACGACAGGTGCGGCTTGGCGCGCTTGCCCACCCGCAGCATGCCGAGGGAGAAGTCGCACGGCACCACGTCGGCCCCGCGATCGGCGAACGGCTGGCTCGACGTACCCGTGCCGGCAGCGAGGTCGAGCACCCGCTCCCCTGGCCGTACGTCCACCGCGTCGACCACGGCCTTGCGCCAGCGCCGGTCCTGACCCACGGACAAGATGTCGTTGGTGATGTCGTAGCGCCTGGCGACGTCGTCGAACATCGCGGCGACTTCGGCGGGCTTCTTCTCGAGGTCGGCTCGGGTCACGGGGCAACCATAGTCAGGTCGTAGTCTTGCCTCCCGTGACCACCGTTCCCTCGAGCTCCGCCGAGACGACGCCCCTCGTCGTGCGGACCGCACCGCTCGACGACCCCGGTCCCCTGCTCGACCTGCTTCCGCCCGGCGACTCCCTCGCCTGGCTTCGTCGCGGGGAGGGCCTCGTCGGCTGGGGCGTCGCGGCGATGGTGCGTACGACGGGCAGCGGACGCTTCACACGAGCCCGTGACTGGTGGCTCACGCAGGCACGGGCCGCCGTGGTCCGCGACGAGGTCCGCCGACCCGGCACGGGCCTGGTGTGCTTCGGCTCGTTCGCCTTCGCCGACGAGCCCGGCGACAGCGTCCTCGTCGTCCCGGAGGTCGTCGTCGGCCGCCGCGGCGAGACCACCTGGGTCACCACGATCAGCCCTGCCGGCATCACAGCTGCGCCCTCGGTCGAGCCTGCGGATCCTCCCGAGTCGCCCGAGGAAGTCACCTTCGTCGACGGCGCGCTCAGCGGCACGGAGTGGGAGAGTGTGGTCGCCGAGGCGGTCCGCCGGATCACCGCCGGGGAGCTCGAGAAGGTCGTCCTCGCCCGGGACCTGGTGGCCACGGCCAAGGCCGACATCGACGTCCGCTGGCCGCTTCAGCGTCTCGCCGAGCAGTACCCCATGACCTGGACGTTCCACGTCGACGGGCTCTTCGGGGCCACCCCTGAGATGCTGGTGCGCCGGGAGCGCGGCCTGGTCACGTCCCGGGTGCTGGCCGGCACGATCCGTCGCACGGGCGACGACGAGCGCGACCTGGCTCTCGCCGCCACGCTGGCCCGCTCGTCGAAGGACCTCGAGGAGCACGAGTACGCCGTGCGCTCGGTCGCGGAGTCGCTCGAGCCGCACTGCACGTCGATGAACGTGCCGGAGGCGCCGTTCGTGCTCCACCTGCCGAACGTGATGCACCTCGCCACCGACGTCGCCGGGGTGGTCCATGACTCCGCCGACGAGTCGGCCACCTCGCTCGACCTCGCGGCCGCCCTGCATCCCTCGGCCGCCGTGGGAGGCACACCGACGAAGGTGGCCAAGGAGCTGATCGCAGAGATCGAGGGCATGGACCGCGGCCGTTACGCCGGGCCGGTCGGCTGGATGGACGCCTCCGGCGACGGCGAGTGGGGCATCGCGCTCCGTTCCGCCGAGGTTGACGGCAACACGGTCCGCCTCTTTGCCGGGTGTGGCGTCGTGGCGTCCTCGGACCCGGAGGCCGAGCTGGCGGAGGCCCAGGCCAAGTTCGTCCCCGTGCGCGACGCCGTCTCGGGGATCTGAACCACCCGGCGGGGGGTCAGCCGACGGGGACGTCCTGCCCCGGCTCGACCCGGAGGTACTCCTGCTCGCGCTCCCCGAGCATCGCGCCGAGCTGCCGCTGCGCGAGTGCGAGCCCGCGCTCGTTGAGGAGGCCGTCGTGGACGGCGACCGAGAGCGGGGCTCCCACCGCCCGGCCGTAGTCGACCACCTCGCTCACCTTGTTCCACGGGGCGTGGACGGGCAGGAAGAGAAGGTCGAGGCCCTCGGGCCGCTCGGTCAGCGCGTCCCCGGGGTGGAAGATCCGGAGTCCCTCGGCCTCGAGCAGGTAGCCGGAGTTGTCGAAGTGCTGCAGCTCCGGGTGGATCACCGCGTGCTTCTCCCCCACGACCGTCACCGGGACGCCGACGTCCAGGGCGTCTCCCGGGGACACCACGGTGACCCGCTCCGAGAGGTCCGGAGCCTGCGCGGCGATCTGCTTCGCGACTGCGGCGATCGTGTAGACGGGCGCGTCCGATGCACGCAGGTTGTCCGGATCGAGATGGTCGGGGTGCTCGTGGGTCACGAGCACCGCCGTGGCGCCGTCCACGGCCTCGCGCTCGCTCCACCCGCCCGGGTCCACCACGACAGTCGTGCTCCCCGACTCGATGCGGACACAGGCATGGCCGAACTTCGTGATCCTCATCGGCCCAGCCAACAACGAACCGTCACCTGCTGGCAACGGGGCTCACCCGACCAGCTGGTCGACGAAGCACCAGCGCCACGACTCCCCCGGCTCCGCGGACCGGATCACCGGGTGACCGGAGGCGTGGTGGTGCGCCGTGGCGTGGCGACGCGGCGAGGAGTCGCAGCAGCCCATGTGGCCGCAGGTCAGGCACTTCCGCAGGTGCACCCAGGTGGTTCCCTCCACGACGCAGTCCTCGCAGACCGTCTCGTCGGCCGCCGGCACGTCGACGGGCGCCTCCTGGAGGTGGCGGCAGCCCTCACGTGTCGTCACGGCCACGACCTCCCGGGCCAGCTGGTCACGCACCTCGCCGCCTCGCTCGACCGCGACGTCCAGCATCGACTCCTCGATGTCGAGCGCGCTGAGCACCTCCGCGACCACCTCGTGCGGGACCCGGCCCGTGTCACGCACGTCCAGAACCCGCTGCCGCTCGGCCTTCAACATCTTCAGGCGCAGCCGTGCGTAGGCCTCGCTCGGCGCCGCGGTCTCGGGGCCGACCCTGCCGAGGCGCTCCCACGCGGCGAAGTCGCGTTGCTCCACGCGCCGCCGCAGGGAGTCGACGATGCCGTAGGGGTCCTCCTCTCCGGCGTGCCGCTCGAGCTCGGCGAGGCCCGCGACCGAGGCGTCCTGGAACAGCGTCGCCCGCGCGAGGGCGTCCTGGCGGGGGTCGGGGCCGGGCAGGTCGAGCTTTCGGGCCAGCCAAGGAAGGGTCAGACCCTGCCCGAGGAGCGTGGCGGCGGCGACCGTGAACGCGACGAGGATCAGCACCTCACGGTGGGGGAAGCTCCCGGGGATCGCGAAGGCCGCGGCCAGCGTGACGACCCCGCGCATCCCCGCCCAGGAGATCAGGGTCGCCGTCTTCCAGCTCTTTGCGGTCCGGCCCTCCTGTCGCGAGGAGGAGAAGAGCAGGACGTTGAAGGTGAACACCCAGACCGGTCTGAGCAGGACGGTCGCGGCGAGGGCGGCCAGGCAGACCAGGGCGATCCGTCCGGGCGACAGCGGGCTCCGGCTGACCTCGTCGATGATCCAGCTCGCCTGCAGCCCGATCAGCAGGAACACCGTGTTCTCGAGGAGGAAGGAGATCGTCCGCCAGTTCAGGCGCTCGGCGACGCGCGAGGCTGCCGTCTGCAGGACCGGCGCGCGGTGCCCGAGCAGAAGGCCCGCGACCACCACGGCGAGCACGCCGGACACGTGCAGCTCCTCAGCGGCGACGTAGGCCACGAACGGGATGAGCAGGGAGACGCTGGTGTCGAGCACCGGGTCCGTGATCTGTCGCCGCACCCAGCCGACCACCGCGTAGACCACGAGCCCGACGAGCAGCCCTCCGCCGGCAGCGAGGCCGAACTCCAGGGCGATGGCGAGGATCCCCGTCGACCCCATGATCGCCGCCCGCAGGGCCACCAGCGCGGTCGCGTCGTTGAGCAGCGACTCCCCTTCCAGAACGGTCACCACCCTCCGCGGAAGGCCGATCCTCCGGGCGATGGCGGTCGCCGCGACCGCGTCCGGAGGTGCGACCACGGCGCCGACCGCGAACGCCGCCGGCCAGGTGGTTCCCGGGAGGACGGCGTGGACCACGACCCCCACCCCGAGAGCCGTGAAGGCGACCAGACCGACCGAGAGCAGCAGGATCGGCTTCCGGTCTGCCTTGAAGTCCACCAGCGAGGTCTGGAGCGCCGCGGCGTACAACAGCGGCGGCAGCAGGCCGACGAGGACGATCTGCTCGGTGAGCCTCACCTCGCTCGCGAGCGGGAGGAATGAGCCCGCCAGCCCGACCGCGATGAGCACGAGGGGCGCCGACAGGTCGAACCGTCGGCTCAGGGCGGACACCGCGACGACGACCGCGAGGAGCGTGACGAGCGAGAGCGCGAGATGCACCGCTCCATTCAACCCCAGGCCGCGGCAACGCCGGCCTTGCTCAGGTACGCCGGCCCCTGCCGCGCGGACCTCGCCCGCCTCGACGAGCGCAGCCGCGTGCCGCTGAGCGCCCGGATCGGGAACCGTGCGGTCGCCCGGCGGTCCACCCTCCTGACCTGGTCAGGAGGCCACGAGCGCCCGGATGGCCGCGTCGACCTCCCGGCGGTTGTCCCTGCGGACCACTGCCTCGACCACCTCGACGCCTCCCAGCGGGGACGCGATGGCGGCACGAAGCTCGTGCGTCGTGGTCACTCTCCTGTGCGGCGTCCCGGTCGCGGCGCACAGTGCCGCGAGGTCGACCCGGTGTGGCGTGCCGAAGAGCTTCTCGAACGAGGAGGCGTACGACGGACCGCCCTGCTCGAGCAGCGAGAAGATGGACCCGCCGTCGTCGTTGACCACTACGACCATCAGGTCCGGACGCTCCTCACCGGGCCCCAGGACCAGCCCGTTGCCGTCGTGGAGGAAGGTCACGTCCCCGAGCAGCGCGAACGCCCTGCTGCTCCGCGGACGGCCCAGCGCCGCGCCGATCGCGCTGGAGACGGAGCCGTCGATCCCCGCGAGACCCCGGTTCGCGACGACCAGCCGCCGCTCACCGACCGTGGACGGCACGGCCATCAGGTCGAGGTCACGGGCCGGGTTCGAGGCGCCGACGAACAGCAGGCCCTCCGGAGGCATCGCGCCGCTCACTGCGGCGGCGACGAGATGGGGAGTGAGATCCGGCTCGGCCTCGAGAAGCTTGTCGAGCCGGGCCGAGAGGTCCGCGTCGCGTCGCTTCCACTCCTCGAGCCACGGCGTGGACCGTCGCTGCGAGGCGGGCTTGGGCTCGCCTGCGCTCCAACGCTCCTCGGACGGCTCCTGGTCGTCGGGGAAGGCCGCGCGGACCACCCGCGACACCCGATGGCCCGGGTCGGTCCAGCCGGAGGGCCCCGCGACCGCAACGACCTCCACGTCGGACCGCGACATCAGGCGGGTGACCGGCCGGGACAGGGTGGGGTGGCCGTAGACCACCACCTGCTGAATGCGTCGGGTCAACGTGTCGTCGGCCAGGAGCAGCCGGTAGGCCCGGATCGCGTTCGTCCCGGTGCGAGCGCCGCTCGAGGGCTCCGCGAGCAGCGGCCAGCCGGCCCGTTCGGCGAGGATCCGCGCCGGCGGACCCGAGTCGTCCCCGGCCACGACGACCGTACGGAGGCCCACGCTGAGCGGCTCCGGCTGCCCCACGGCGGGTTCGGGTCGTCGGGTCCAGGGCTCGCCTAAGGGGCGACCCTCCACCGGTGTGCTCCACCCGCCCTCGGCGTCCGGGGTCAACGGCTCCGCGACCTGGACGTTGAGGTGGACCGGTCCCGCGGCGTGGGAGGTGCCACCCATGGCGGTCACCGCGAGGCGGGCGGTCAGGGCCCGCCAGGACGCGACCTGGGCGGGCTCGTCCCATCCGGGCGATCCGGGAGGCACGTCGGCGAAGGCCCGGACCGCGTCGCCGAAGATCTTCACCTGGTCGGTGGTCTGGTTGGCGTTCGTGCCCCTGAGCCCGGCGGGCCGGTCCGCGGTCAGCACGACCAGCGGGACCCCGGCGTGCGAGGCCTCCAGCACGGCCGGGTGAAGGTTGGCGACCGCGGTCCCGGAGGTCGTGACGACGGCGACCGGTCGCCGCGAGGTCTTGGCGAGTCCGAGGGCGAGGAAGGCCGCGGACCGCTCGTCGATCCGCGCGTGCAGCCTCAGGCTCCCCTCCTCGGCCGCGGCGTGGGCGGCGAAGGCCAGCGGCGCCGACCGCGAGCCCGGCGACAGGACGACGTCGCGGACGCCGTACCGCAGCAGCTCGTCGACGATCGTCGTGGCCGTCGCTGCAGCCGCGTTGCGTGGTGTCGTCACGAGGACAGATCCTCCCGCATCCGGCCGGTGCGCGCCTCGATCTCGGCGACCCGGGCCCTCCACGCCTGCTCGCGCTCCGGCGTCGCGCGGACGCGGGCGAGGGCTGCCTGGTCCACCTCCGGGCGTACGACGGGCAGGGCACCGTCCTGGGGCAGGAGCGGATGCACCGCCACGTCGTCGGTCAGGAGCTGGACCGTCGCGAGCCCGCACGCGTAGGGCAGCTCGGGAAGCGCCGCCGCCAGGGCCACCCCCGCCGCGATGCCGACCGAGCTCTCCAGCGCCGAAGAGACGACCACCGGGAGGCCGATGTCCTCGGCGATACGCAGGCACGCGCGCACGCCGCCCAGCGGCTGGACCTTCAGCACCGCCACGTCGGCCGCCTCGAGGTCCCGCACCCGGTAGGGGTCCTCGGCCCGACGGATCGACTCGTCCGCCGCCACCGGCACGTCGACCTTCCGCCGCACGGCCGCGAGGTCCTCGACCGAGGCGCACGGCTGCTCGACGTACTCGAGCCCGCCGGCCGCGTGGTCCAGCACGCCGATCGCGGCGACCGCCTCGTCCACCGCCCAGCCCCCGTTGACGTCGATCCGGATCCGACCTCCGGGTCCGAGGGCGTCGCGCACCGCCTCGAGGCGGGCCTGCTCCTGCGCGAGCGACTGCCCCGGCTCCGCGACCTTCACCTTCGCGGTGCGGCAGCCGTTGCCGGCCCGGACGATCGCCGCCGCCTGCCCGGCTTCGACGGCCGGGACGGTGACGTTGACCGGGATGCTCTCGCGCAGCGCCGCCGGCCAGCCTTCGAAGGCCGCCTCCCGCGCGCAGCGCAGCCAGGGAGCGGCCACCGGTGCGGGGTACTCCAGGAACGGGCTGAACTCGCCCCACCCGACCGGACCCCGCAGCAGCATCCCCTCGCGCTCGGTGATGCCGCGGAAGCGGGTGCGCATCGGGATCGAGAAGACGTGCGTCTCAGGCATGGTCACGGACCAGCTCCTCCAGGGCGAGCCGGTCCACCTTGCCGTTGGGGAGCAGCGGGATCTCCGCCACCCGGACGAGCTGCTTCGGGGCCCATGTGCGGGGCTGCACCTGCGACACCCAGTTGCGCAGGTCGTCCAGCGGCGGCACGTTGCGCGTGGCGACCCCGGCCTCCGACACGACCACCGCCACGACGCGTTGCCCCCACTCCGGGTCGGCGACGCCGATCACCTCCGCTGCCTCGACCCGGGGGTGCTCGCGGAGGCGGTGGGCCACGGCGGGAGCCGGGACGTTCACCCCGCCCGAGATGATCACGTCGTCGATCCTGCCCAGCACCTGGAGGCGCCCGTCGTCGTCGAGCCTGCCGAGGTCTGAGGTCAGGAACCACTTGTCCCGCATGACCTCCCTGGTGAGCTGGGGCTGACCGTCGTACCCCTCGAAGAGCACCGGACCGGCGATCCGCACACGGCCGTCCCCGCCCACCGCCACGGCGACCCCGTCGAGCGGCACCCCGTCGTAGACGCAGCCGCCGCAGGTCTCGCTCATCCCGTACGTGGCGACGACGGTCACCCCGGCCCGGGCCGCCCGGCGGCGCAGCGACGACTCGACCGCCGCCCCGCCGACGAGCACGGTGTCGAACGTGCGGAGCGCCCGGACGTCCCGTGCGGTGCCCAGCATCCGTGCGAGCTGGGTCGGGACGAGAGAGACGTAGCGCCGCTCCCCGCCCATGGCCCCCGCAGCGGAAGCGAAGTCGGCGTGGTCGTCGAGGAGCACCGGCGTCGTGCCGGCGAGCACCGACCGGAACAGCACCTGCACCCCGGCGACGTAGCCGGCCGGGAGGTTGAGGAGCCACTGTCCCCGCCCGCCCAGCCTGGCCTGCGTTGCCGAGGCCGAGGCCCGCATCGCCCGCCGGGAGAGCACGACCCGCTTCGGGACGCCGGTGGACCCCGAGGTCTCGATGACCAGGGGCTCCGGCTCCCCCTCGGCGGCCTGCCAGTCGCGGAGCAGGGCGAGCACCTCTCGGGCTGTTCCGCGGACGGGTCGAAGGCTGGTCACAGCACGCAACGCTATGCCTGCGAGAATCCACGGCTATGGCAACCCCTGCACAGTGGCTCGAGGGCGCACGCCCAAGAACCCTCCCGGCGGCCGTATCGCCGGTCCTCGCCGGCACCGGCGTCGCTGCGTACCTCGACGAGGCCGTGTGGTGGAAGGCGGGCACTGCGCTGCTCGTGGCCCTCGCACTGCAGGTCGGCGTCAACTACGCCAACGACTACTCCGACGGGATCCGCGGCACCGACGCCGACCGGGTCGGGCCGCTCCGCCTCGTGGGTTCGGGCGCCGCGACGGCGTCGTCGGTCAAGGAGGCCGCTCTGATCAGCTTCGGCGTCGCGGCGTTCTTCGGCCTCCTGCTCGCGATCACGACGGCCTGGTGGCTGGTCGTGGTCGGCCTCGTCTGCATCGTCGCGGCCTGGTACTACACCGGCGGCCGGAGACCCTACGGCTACCACGGCCTGGGTGAGGCCATGGTGTTCGTCTTCTTCGGTCTCGTAGCGGTGATGGGCACGACCTACGTCCAGACCGAGTCCTTCCCACTCGCCTCCCTCTTCGCCGCGGTCGGGGTCGGCGCGCTCGCCTGCGCCATCCTCGTCGCCAACAACCTGCGCGACATCCCGACCGACCGGGAGGTGGGCAAGCGCACGCTGGCCGTCGTGATCGGCGAGCAGCAGACCCGGTTCCTCTACGCGTTCCTGTTCGCGCTCGCCGTGATCGTGCTCGTCGGCGTCGTCCTCGTCACGACCCCTCTCGCCCTGCTCGCGCTGGCCTTCCTGGTCCCGGCGGTCCCGGCACTGCGTCTGGTCCTCGGCGGTACGACGGGCAGGGGGCTCGTGCCGGTGCTCCAACGGACCGGCACGGCCGAGCTCGTCTACGCGGGCGGGCTCTTCCTGGCCCTGCTCATCGCCTGAGCCGCGCGACGCACCACCTTGTGGGTCCCGTCACACCAGGGCATCCGCTGCGACTTGTCACAGGTACAGACTGCGACGACCGGACGGGTGGTGGGGTGGAGCTCGCCGTTCCGGTCGCGCACCGCGTCAGCGCCCCTGACCAGCAGTGGTCCGTCGGGACACGGGGTCACCTCGACCTCCTCGACGCCGTGGGACACGGGTTCGGGGATGTTCTCGACCAACCTCACGACGCCACCGCCTCGAACGGCCCGGCCGTCCCGGGCGCACCGTCCCGCAGGGTGCTGCGCCCGGCGCGCCAGTCGGCGAGCATCCGCTCTCCTGCCAGGGCGTCCATGAGCAGGCAGATCACAGCCCCGAGGGCGACGTCGTCCTCCTCTGCCTGACCGGACGTGACCAGGCCGGCGCAGATGCCCCGGAACGCGAGCTGTTCGTGCACCGCGTCGGCCTCGACGTGCTCGTCGAAGTAGGTCGCGACCACCTCCGGGAGCCCGAGGCGACGCACCCCTCCGGCGTACTTCCGGCACGGGATCGAGCTGGTCGCCTCGAACGCCCCCAGATGACCCATGGCTGCCCCCCGGAGCCGACGGTTGAGACCCAGCAGGCTCATCGCGTTGTTGCCGGCGAGGGTGTAGCCGGGGACCCGGTCGACGTACGCGCCGTACCCGCGGTCCAGGCCGCACCCCTCGAGGCTGTCGCCGAACATGGTGGCGTGGAGCCGCTCCGGGCGTCCGCCGCCGTACTCGTCGTACTGCAGCTCGACGAGCGCCGTCTTCGGCGCGCCCTCGATGCGCGGGATCACCCAGGAGGCGGGATCGGACTCCTTCAGGTGGTAGACGCTGCGGTGGACCATGAACTCCAGGAACTGCTCGAGGTCGGCCTCGCGGTGGATGAAGCTCGCGACGGAGGGACCCTCGAAGGCCCCCGCGAGGTCGAAGAGCCGCTCGGCGAGGTCGCCGCCATCCGCCACCCGGGCGACGTGCGGCTCGGCCCGCCGGCGCAGCTCGCCCTCGAAGCACCTCTCGAGCGCGCGACGCAGCGCGATCAGGCCGGGGTCCCACTCGAGGTCCTCCTCGACGCCGTCGAACCCTCGGTAGTGCAGCTCGTACATCACCCAGAGCGCCACGTGGAGGTCGTCGTCCGTGAGCAGGTCAACGTCTCGGGACGTGCTGTGGACGAGCTGGGTCAGCGCCTCGACGTCGAGCGCGGAGCGCCCGGCCAGCGCGTCGAGAACGGCTCGGCTCAGCGGGCCTCTCGCCTCGGGAAGCTGCATGGTCTCTCCAGATGGCCGCGTGGGTGTGCGCGGAGAGGTACCCCCGGGTCAGGCCTCCATGCCGCCGCGAGGACCGTGCGAGCCTCACGCGTCCGGCTCGTCCTCCTTCGCCCGCATCTCCTCGAACTTGTCCGAGGCGCGGCGGGCACGCTGCTGGACCGCCGTCGCGAAACGCTCGCGCTGGGCCCGCAGCAGGTACACCGACGCGATCATCGAGATCCCCGCCGCCACGAGGAGCGGCCAGAGCACGGGGATCGGCCCACCGCCGTTGACCAGGAGGAAGATCCCGACGACGAGGACGTAGGCGACGAGGAAGAGACCGAGGCGGGCAGCGGTGTAGACGGCGAACTCCTTCACCGCACCAGCGTAGGCAGGCGTTCCACAGGCCGGCCAAACGGCCCGGTCCCCCGTAGTCCCGTCCCCCGGGTGCGCCGCTTGTCTCTGTGCCTACTCTTGAGGCGTGGGAAAGCTCTTCTTCGTGGTTCTGCTCTTCGGTGCGGCCGTCTACGCGTTCTTCTGGCTGCTCGAACGACGCAGAAGCAGGCCGACCACCGCGCCGCCCACGGCCGCCCCGCGCCGGGTCGTTGCGCCGGACGACGACGAGGACTTCCTCCGAGAGCTCGAACGCCGGCGCCGCAAGGCCGCGCGGGACGGCAAGGCCGACAAACCGGCTCCGAAACCCGAGCAGGGACATCGCAACAAGGGCGGCACCAACCCCGAGTCGAAGCCCGAGGGGCCGACCGAGAAGCGTCCCAAGCCCGAGTAGAGCCCGACGAGTCCGGCCTAGCCGAGGCCCGAGTAGGAGTGCAGGCCGGAGCCGAACAGGTTGATGCCCACGAAGTTGAACAGCACCGTCGCGAAGCCGACGAGCGCGATGATCGCGGCGCCCTTGCCCCTCCAGCCCGCGGTCGCCCGAGCGTGCAGGTACGCGGCGTAGACCACCCACGTGATGAAGGCCCAGACCTCCTTGGGGTCCCAGCCCCAGTAGCGGCCCCAGGCGTACTCCGCCCAGATCGGCCCGGCGACCAGCGCGGCGAAGGTCCAGATCGGGAAGCCGAACGCGTGGACCCGGTAGGCGACCCGGTCGAGCACGGACGCCTTCGGGAGCCGGGCGACGTAGCCGGTGGTGGGCGCGTCGGCACGTCGCTCGGCACGCGACTTCACGAGGTACAGCGCCGAGGCCATCGCCCCCACGGCGAACGCGCCGGCCCCGATCACCGCCGCGACGACGTGGATCACCAGCCAGTACGAGTGCAGCGCAGGGACGAGGGGACCTGCGGGCACGTACAGCAGGAGCACGGCGAGCATCAGCACGACGACCGCGAAGGCGGTGACGAAGAGGCCGAGCCAGCGCAGGGAGTACTTCTTCAGCAGCGCGAGGTAGATCAGCGTCACGCCGAAGGCGCCCGCGATCGAGAACTCGTACATGTTGCCCCACGGCACACGCGCCGGATCGGCACCGAGGCCCCTCGTGACCAGACCGGCGAAGTGCAGGAGGGCGGCCACGACGGTCAGCGCCACGCCGATCCGGCCGAACTTCTCGACGTTGTGCGCCTTCGCGGCGAGCTCGTCGCCCCGGCCGTCGTCCCGACCGTCGGACGCGTCGTCGCCGGCCGGTCCGGCCAACCCGGTCGAGGCACCGCCCACGTCGTACGACGGTCCGGCTCCCGCCGCGACCCCGACCGCCACCGGCTGCTGGACGGCGGAGACCT
>DASVBF010000348.1:0-15295 GCA_036375975.1 Nocardioidaceae bacterium
CGCGGTCATCCCGCCGCCATCGCGCAGCGCGTGCTTGAGCTCGTCGCGGAGGCTCGTCGCCTCCGGGCCGGGGCCCACGCCGAGCTCACGACGCAAGGTATGGTCCAGGCTCTCGAACTCCCGGAGCGCGCCGGCGCGGTCACCCGCACGCGCCAGGTCCCGCATCAGCTCCAGGTGGGCATCCTCGTCGACTGGATCCAGCGCGACGAGCTCAAGCACGCGCTGCGCGACGGCGGCGGGATGACCGCGGCCGACGAGGGACGGATCGAGCAGGAGATCAGGTTCTGCCGGACCGACGACGGGGTCACGCTGGCCTACGCCCTCTCGGGATCCGGTCCGCCGCTCGTCCGCGCCGCGAACTGGCTCACCCACGTCGACCACGACTGGCACAGCCCGGTCTGGCGCCACTGGCTGGTGGACCTCTCGCGGCACCACCGGTTGGTCCGGTACGACGAGCGCGGCTGCGGCCTCTCCGACTGGGACATAAAGCCGCCCACCTTCGAGAGCTGGGTGCAGGACCTCGAGGCGGTCGTCGACAGCGCGGGTCTCGACAGGTTCCCGCTGCTGGGGATCTCCCGCGCCGGGCCGGTCGCGATCACGTACGCCGCACGGCATCCCGAACGGGTGACCAAGCTCGTGCTCTACGGCACCTACGTGCAAGGCCGCCTGGCCCGCGCCGCCAGCGAGGAGCAGCGACGCATGCACAGCCTCCAGGTCGAGCTCGCCCGGTTGGGATGGGGCAGCGACGACCCGGCGTTCCGGCAGGTGTTCACCTCGCAGTTCATGCCGGGGGCGTCCCGGGAGCTGTGGGAGCAGTTCAACGAGCTGCAGCGCAAGACCGTCTCACCCGAGAACGCCGCGCTGATCCTCGACGTCGGCGCCTCGGTCGATGTGAGAGAGGAGGCCGCACGGGTGGAGGTCCCCACACTCGTGCTCCATGCCCGGGACGACCGCCGGGCGCCGTTCGACCAGGGCCGACTCGCCGCCTCGCTCATCCCCGGCAGCCGGTTCGTGGCTCTCGAGAGCTCCAACCACATCCTGCTCGCCGACGAGCCGGCCTGGCCGGCCTTCCTCCGCGAGGTCGAGGCGTTCCTGGCGGAGTGAGCCAGTGAACTACGAAGGCTCAGACCTGGGGGCTCAACCCAGATCCCTGGACGCGCGAGGAGGGCCGCCCCGCTTCTGCGGGACGGCCCTCCTGAGTCAGGCGAAGGTCAGCGGGTCTTGCCCTTGCCATTGCCCTTCTTGGTCGGCCCGACCGCCCCGGCACCCGTGTAGGCCGTCGCAGCCGCGGCATCCACGATGCCGTAGCCGTACGACGTCGTGTAGACGCCGGTGCCCGCGCCGGGGGTCCGGGCGGTGTCGATCAGCGCCGACTTCACGTTGTCCAGGGTGCGTCCCTGGGCGAACAGCAGCGCCCCGACGCCCGCGACGTGCGGGGTGGCCATCGACGTACCGGCGTAGTAGTCGTAGTCGCGCTGGCCGCACGCAGCCGAGCCCGTGCCCTGCGGCACGGTGGAGACGATGTCGTCCTCGCAGAAGACCAGGCCGGCGCCGCCGGGAGCGGCCACCGCGAACATGTCTGGCTTGACCGCGCCGTTGCTGAACCAGCTCGGCGTCTCGTCGCGGGTGGTCGAGGTGACGCACAGCGCGCCGTTCTCGAACGACGGGGTGTCGCAGACCGGGACGCTCTCGTTGCCGGCCGCCGCGACCACGAGCACACCCCGCTCGTTGGCGTAGGCGATCGCTTCGGTGACGCTCGACTCGACACCGGTGATGGTCAGGGCCTGTGCGCCCGGGATCGCCCCGATGCTCATGTTCACGACGTCCGCGCCGTGGTCGACGGCGTAGCGGATGCCGTTGGCGATGTCCTCGAACGCGCCGCTGCCGTCCTCGAGAGCCTTGATGGGCATGATCTTGGCGCCCGGCGCGGTGCCGGCGACGCCCACCCCGTTGTTGGCGACCGCGGCGATGATTCCGCTCACGTGCGAGCCGTGGGCGTCGTTGGGCTGACCGACGCCGTCGGGACCCTTCCAGTCGCCGTTGCCGCAGGACGGGTTGCACTCGATGAACGTCGCGCCCTGGACGAGGTTCGCCCTGAGGTCGGGGTGGTTGAGGTCGACGCCGGAGTCGACGACGGCGACGACCGCGCCGGTGCCGGTCGTTGCGGACCAGGCCTGCTCGGCCTTGATCTGGTCCAGGCCCCACTGCTGGCTGCGCAGGGGGTCGTTGGTGGTTGCGATGGCGGGAGCGGCGATTGCGGCGGCGACGAGGGTGAGGCCGCCGGCAAGAGCGCCGAGGCGGGTGCGCCTCGAGAAGCGGGAGAGACCGAGTGTCATGCCCGAGCCCTTCGTGATGAGGTGGTCTAGTGCTTGTTCAACGACCGGTGCCGTTCGAGGTCACGTCCGGTCTGACGAGCAAGGCCCGGGGTGTCGTCGATGTCCGGTATGCCTGCGTTGTACCCATCTCACGCGTGGATAATCGAGGTCACATCCGCACAGCGTGGAGCCACCTCCGACGGCAAGGGGGCCGGATGAGCCCGGACGCGACCGCGGGAGCGGACGGCGAGCGGCCCCGGCTGAGGCGGGCCCTCGGCCCGAAGCTCCTCCTGCTGTTCGTCGTGGGCGACATCCTCGGGACCGGCGTCTACGCCCTCACCGGTGACGTGGCGGCGGAGGTCGGCGGGGCCGCGTGGGCGCCGTTCCTCGTCGCGTTCGGCGTGGCGACGCTGACGGCGTTCTCCTACCTGGAGCTGGTCACGAAGTACCCTGAGGCTGCCGGGGCGGCGCTCTACACCCACAAGGCGTTCGACCTTCACTTCCTGACGTTCCTGGTCGCTTTCGCTGTGATGAGCTCGGGCATCACGAGCGCCTCGACGGCCTCGAAGTTCTTCGCCGAGAACCTTGCCGTGGTGGTCGGGATCGGTCCCGGCACGACGGCGGTGACCCTGATCGCCCTGTCGTTCATGGCGACCCTCGCCCTCGTCAATCTCCGCGGCGTCAGCGAGAGCGTGCGGCTGAACGTCGTGCTCACCCTCGTCGAGCTCAGCGGCCTGCTGATCGTCGTGGCGATCGGGTTCTACGCGATGACGCAGGGGCACGTCGACTTCGGCCGGGTCGTCGTCTTCGAGACCTCCGAGGACCGCAGCGCCTTCGTGGCGGTGACTGCCGCGACGTCGTTGGCGTTCTTCGCGATGGTGGGGTTCGAGGACTCGGTCAACATGGCCGAGGAGACCCAGAAGCCGAGCCGGACGTTCCCGAAGGTCATGCTGACCGGGCTCGGCATCACGGCCTTCGTCTACGTGATGGTCTCCGTGGCTGCGGTGGCGGTGGTTCCGGTGGGCGTGCTCGCCGAGAGCGAGACGCCCCTGCTCGAGGTCGTCCGCGCCGGCGCTCCCGGCCTGCCGATGGAGACGCTCTACCCAGTGATCTCGATGTTCGCGGTCGCCAACACCGCGCTGATCAACATGCTCATGGCGAGCCGGCTCGTCTACGGGATGGCGAAGCAGGAAGTCCTGCCACGGTCCCTCGCGGCCGTGCTTCCGAAGCGCCGGACGCCTTGGGCCGCGATCCTCTTCGTGACCCTGGTCGCCTTCGCCCTCATCGTCGGACTGACCCAGCTGGTCGCGGCGGACACCGTCCAGCAGCTCGGCGGTACGACGGCGCTCCTCCTCCTCGCGGTCTTCACGATCGTCAACGTCGCCTGCCTCGTGCTCAAGCGGAAGGGCCCGGTCGCCTCCGAGCACTTCAGGGCGCCGGTCGCCGTCCCGGTGCTCGGTGCGATGACGTGCGCCTTCCTCGTGGGGCCGTGGACCGGCCGGGATCCGGCGCAGTACGACATCGCGGCGCTCCTACTCGGTCTCGGCGTCGCGCTGTGGGCCGTGACGTGGGTGTGGAAGCGGATCGGCCGGGAGCCCGCGGGACGGTCCGCCCGGAGGTGACGGGTGCCGCGAGGCGGCCGTCACCCGTATGAGGTGGCGTCTGCCTGGGCACTTCGGACGGCATGGGACACACGTCGCGGATCGCCGCCGGGCATATCGGACGGGCCATTGCCGCAGCAGATTCTGGCGGGCTAGACCGGAGCATGACTGGTCGGGGGATGGGTCGGGTCGGAAGGTCGCTCCGGTCGCTGATACTGCCGCTCGTGCTCTTCGTCGTGTTCGAGCAGGTGGCCGAGATCGTGCTGATGGGCTACTTCTGACCGAGGTCCGCAGGGGGCCACTCGCGACGGGGCCGACCTGCCGCCCACGTACCCTGGACCGGTGACCGCTGTCCCAGACCTCCAGAAGCTCCGCGATCTCGGCGCCGCCCAGCAACCGAGCTGGCCGGACCAGGGTGCTCTCGACGACGCCGTGACGAAGCTGCGCAGCGTTCCCCCGCTCGTGTTCGCCGGCGAGTGCGACGACCTCAAGAGCAAGCTCGCGGCCGTGTCGCGAGGCGAGGCGTTCCTCCTGCAGGGCGGGGACTGTGCCGAGACCTTCGCCGGAGTGACGGCGGACAACGTGCGCAACAAGCTGCGGGTGCTGCTGCAGATGGCGGTCGTGCTCACCTACGCCGCCTCCGTGCCCGTCGTGAAGGTCGGCCGCCTCGCCGGTCAGTACGCCAAGCCACGGTCCTCCGACGACGAGACACGTGAAGACGTCACGCTGCCCGCCTATCGGGGCGACGCGGTCAACGGCTTCGACTTCACCCCCGACTCCCGGGTGCCCGACCCGCAGCGGCTGGTGGAGATGTACCACGCCTCGGCCTCGACGCTGAACCTCGTGCGCGCTTTCGTCACCGGCGGTTACGCCGACCTCCGCCAGGTGCACACATGGAACACCGACTTCGTCCGGTCCTCGCCGGTAGGCCGCCGCTACGAGCAGATGGCGAACGAGATCGACCGGGCGCTCACGTTCATGCAGGCCATCGGCGCGGACCCGGAGGAGTTCCACCGGGTCGACTTCCACTCCAGCCACGAGGCGCTGATCCTCGAGTACGAGCACGCCCTGACCCGCATCGACTCGCGCACCCAGCTCCCGTACGACGTGTCCGCGCACATGCTCTGGATCGGTGAGCGGACCCGCCAGCTCGACGGCGCCCACGTCGAGCTGCTCTCCCAGATCCGCAACCCGATCGCCGTGAAGCTCGGACCGACGACGTCGCCCGACGACGCCCTTGCCCTGGCCGGGAGGCTCAACCCGGACAGCGAGCCGGGCCGGCTGACGTTCATCACGCGCATGGGCGCGAAGAAGATCCTCGACGTGCTGCCGAACCTCATCGAGAAGGTCACCGCCGCCGGCGTGCAGGTCGCCTGGGTCTGCGACCCGATGCACGGCAACACCTGGGAGGCCTCCTCGGGCTACAAGACCCGCGCCTTCGAGGACGTGATCGCAGAAGCGCAGGGCTTCTTCGACGTGCACCGGTCCCTGGGCACCTGGCCCGGAGGCATGCACATCGAGCTCACCGGCGACGACGTGACCGAGTGCGTCGGCGGGGGAGAGGCGCTCGCCGAGGTGGACCTGTCGCACCGCTACGAGTCGGTCTGCGACCCGAGGCTCAACCGGGTCCAGTCGCTGGAGCTGGCGTTCCTCGTGGCGGAGATGCTCCGCAACCGCACCACCGGCGACGCCTGACCTCACGCGGGACGCGAGAAGCGCGGTCGCCGTGACGCGCGCTGCGCACGACGCTGCAACGTAGGATCGCCGGGTGACCGAGCAGCTCATCGACCTGAGAAGCGACACCGTCACCGGGCCGACGGCCGGCATGCGTGCAGCCATGGCCGCTGCCGAGGTCGGCGACGACGTGTACGGCGAGGACCCGACCGTGAGGCGGCTCGAGGAGCGGGTGGCGGGCTTGTTCGGCAAGGAGGCCGCCCTCTTCACCCCCACCGGCTCGATGGCCAACGTGCTCGCCGTGCGCTCGCTCGTCGGGGTGGGGGAAGAGGTGCTCTGCGAGTCCTCGGCCCACATCGCCCGGGCGGAGCTCGGCGCGCACGGCGCGGTCACGGGCCTGACGATGCGCACGTGGACGCATCCCGACGGAGGCGTCGACCTGGCGGCGATCGAGTCGATGTTCGCCCCTGACCTCGGCCCGTTCTTCGTGGCCACCAAGGCGATCTCGGTCGAGAACACCCACAACTTCGCCGGCGGGGCGGTCATGCCCGTCGACGACCTGCGGGCGCTGCGCGCCTACGCCGACTCGGTGGGTGCGCGGATCCACCTCGACGGCGCGCGCATCTGGAACGCCCACGTCGCGAGCGGCGTCCCGCTGTCCGAGTACGGCGGTCTCGTCGACGTCCTCGCGGTGTGCCTGAGCAAGGGGCTCGGCGCTCCGGTGGGCTCGCTCATGGTCGGGTCCGCCGCCGCCGTCGCCGAAGCCCGGATCTGGCGCAAGCGCCTGGGCGGCGGCATGCGACAGGTGGGCATCCTCGCCGCCGGAGGTCTCTTCGCGCTCGACCACCACGTCGAGCGGCTGTCGGAGGACCACGCGAACGCGCGCCTCCTGGCCGAGGCCTGCGACATCGACCCCGCCGGGGTCGACACGAACATCGTCGTGGTCGACGTACCCGACGCGGCGGCGGTGGTCGCTGCCGCACGTGCGGCAGGCGTGCTCGTGGGCGCGGTCGGCTCCCGGACCGTGCGCATGGTCACCCACCTCGACGTCTCCCAGGCCCAGGCCAAGGAGGCCGCCGGCGTGATGGCGGGGGTGCTGGCGGAGGTCCGCTGAGCCGTAGGTCCTGCGGGTCAGCTGCGAAGGGCAAGCCGGCGGTGGCTGTGTGAGCGCGTGGGGGAGAGGTTGTAGCTGACCTTGTCGATCGCGATCTCGCCGTACGCGAACTCGCCCTCGGGTGCAGGCGCGTGCCACCGGCTCTCACCGCCCGCGGCCAGCCACCAGTTGCCGAGGATGCGGTAGCCCCTGACGGGGGTCGACCAGCGTTGTCGAGTGAAGGACCTGCCGTCCGGTGACGCGCGCAGCCTGTCGTCGGAGACGAAGTCGACCAGCTCTCCGGCGGCGTCGAAGAAGAGGTCCGCCCTCACGGTGTGCCCGCCGACGGTGAAGGCGCCGCGGACCCAGTCGTCGTCGACCACCTCCCAGCGGACAGGCGCGTGCACGAGGGCGCCCGGTGCCATCAGGCACAGGTCGTTGAAGAGTGTCACGGTCTCGGCGCGGTCCATGTCCGGGCCGGACGACCTCACGGTCGGCACGATCGAGCAGACGGAGGCTCGCATGGTGGCGGACTCGTCGGCGAAGACGTGGAGCACGTCGACGGGGAGCCCCATCATCGACGCGTCGAGGAGGAACAGCCGGGTCGGGTTCGGCCCGAAGGTGTTCACCTGCTCACCGGTGAACCTCATCCACGGCTTGCGGGGGCCGCTCCGGATCCTGCCGTGGATGCGCACGCGCATGTTGCCCACGACCGGCTGGCCGACGGCGCCGGCCCGGCGGAGGTACCGCGCGACAGGCTCCGGAAGGTCGGCCAGGTCGTCCTCTGTGATGACGCCGTCGGGCACGGGCTCTGCGAGAGCGGTCTCGGCGCGGTGGCGGTACTCCCAACGGAAGCTGGTGGGACCTTGCGCGGCGAAGCCGTATCCCACCGCGAGCAGCAGGACGGCGTTGACCGCGGTGCCCGCCTTGGCGTCGCTCCAGGAGGTGAAGATCAGCGCCTGGGAGACGACGACCGCGACCGCGCCGACGGCCCACCACCATCGGGACCGTGCGGCGAGCAGCCAGCCGGTCCCGACGAGCAGCACGCCGGCCGTGAGCCACACCGCGCCGGTTGTCGGGCTGATCGGCTCCTCCAGTGCTGGGACGTCGGCCAGGCCGAACCCCTCGACCGCCCCCAGCAGGTGGAGCAGGCCGTGGACGACGACCAGCCCCACCACGATCCAGCGCACGACAGCTCTCATGACCCGTTCCCCCTCTGTGCCGGTGGGTCGTTCCGCCGGTTCCGGACGTCTTCCGGGCACCAAGCACCATGTTGAGACGGGACGGTAGAGATTGTCAGGGCCGGACGTCCCCAGAATTGGGGGAGTGGGCGACTTGCGCGTCCTCCACCCCGCCGGGGCTCGCATTGGAGGACCTTGACCGGGCGTGCGATGGCAGGAGACTGAAACATGAAGCCGCGGCTCGGCGGCGCACGGAGGGGTCAAGGAGGGCGGAGCCATGCCGAAGTACGCGTTGTTCTTCACGTACACGTCTGATGCCTGGGACTCGATGGTCGAGAAGCCGAGGGATCGTGCCGCGCAGGCGCGGGCGGTGGTCGAGGCGACAGACGGCACGATGGAGGCCATCTACTGGATGTTCGGCCCGCACGACGGGATATGCATCTTCGACGCTCCGAGCTCGGTCGCCGCCGGGGCGGTCAGCGTGGCCGTCGGCAGCACGGGGTCGTTCAAGCATCTGGAGACCCATGAGCTGCTGACCCAGGACCAGCTGAGCGAGATGCTGGTGACCGCTCGCGACTCGAGGCGTCGCTACCAGCCGCCCCGCCAGCCGTACGCCGGGCCGTAGCGCTCCAGCACCTCGCCGGCGCACGGTCAGACCCGGGCCAGCTCTCCGGCGTCGACGCGCCCCACCACCGGCGGAAGCTGCCGCATGGCCTGGGCCAGCGCGCGCAGGTCGTTGCCCAGCACCGCCTGGGGCCCGTCGCAGAGGGCGTGCTCCGGGTCGGGGTGGACGTCCACGATCACGCCGTCGGCGCCGACTGCCACGGCGGCACGCGACAGGGGTACGACCAGGTCGCGGCGGCCGCCCGCGTGCGACGGGTCGACGATGATCGGCAGGTGGCTGGTGGCCTGGACGACCGGAACCGCAGAGATGTCGAGGGTGTTGCGCGTGGCGTTCTCGAAGGTCCGGATGCCGCGTTCGCACAGCACGATGTCGAGGTTGCCGCGCTGGGCGATGTACTCCGCGGCCATGAGCCACTCCTCGACGGTCGAGGACATGCCGCGCTTCAGCAGCACCGGCTTCCCGGACTTGCCCACCGCCTGGAGCAGGCCGAAGTTGGCCATGTTGCGCGTGCCGATCTGGAGCATGTCGGCGTACTCCGCGACGACCTCCACGTCCCGGGCGTCGACCACCTCGGTGACCACGGGCATCCCGGTGCGCTCCCGGACGCTCGCCAGGATCTCGAGGCCCTCGACGCCGAGTCCCTGGAAGGCGTACGGCGAGGTGCGGGGCTTGAAGGCACCCCCGCGGAGCAGGGTGGCCCCGGCCGCCTGGGCCATCTCGGCGGCGGCCAGGGTCTGCTGCGGGGTCTCCACGGCACAGGGGCCGGCGATGAACGTGAAGGAGTCCGGCCCGATCGGCACCAGCTTTTCGCGGCCCACCCAGATCGTGGACCTCTCCGGATGGTGTTGCCGGCTGACGAGCTTGTAGGGGTCGGAGATCCGGTGCACGTCCGCGACCCCGGCCAGGCTGCGCAGGTTGAGCCCGTGGAAGGAGTCGATGTCGCCGACCAGGCCGATGATCGTGCGGACCACGCCCTTGCTGACGAACGCCTCGCCCCCGACGCTCTCGACACGCTCGACGACATGGGCGACGTCAGCGTCGGTTGCGTCCGGTGACATCACGACGACCATGGGATTCCTCTTCTTCTCTCGGTGGGTCCCCCGGCCACGGGCGGGGGCAGACATGCAAAACGCCCCTGTCGAGACCAGGGGCGTCTTCGTCTGGGTGCGGGCGTGACCTAGCGGACCGCCTGCTCGGATGCCCCGGGCAGGAAGCCGAAGAAATAGGTCCAGTTGCGCTGCACGGGTCGAGCATAGCGGTGGACTGTCCGCATGCCGGAGCGGTTGTCCGCATCGTGGCCGCCTCGGGCCAGGATGCTAGACCACCGCGTGGCGCAGCTTCTCGAACGACTCGGTCCAGCCTTGCCGGTGCAGGGCGAGCCGCTCCTCGGTGGCGAAGGGACCTTGGGAGAGCGCAACTTCCGTGGCCTCGCCGACAGCGTCGAGAGAGAGTGTGACGACGGTCTCCCGGTCGTCCGGGACGGGTTCGTCCCAGCGGAAGGAGTACTGGAGGAGACGGGGCGGCTCGATGGTGAGGTACTCACCGGAGAGGTGGAACGTCTCGCCGTCAGCGGGCTTCATCCAGAAGCGGTAGCCACCGCCCACCCTGAGGTCGATCTCGCAGCGCGGCAGGGTGAACCCGGCCGGTCCCCACCACCTGGCCAGCTGCTCCGGCTCGGTGAGCATGGTGAAGATCCTTTCGCGGGGTGCGTCGAGACGGCACCTCATCGTCAGGAGCAGTCCGCTCGGCTGCTGGGTCATGCCTCGACTCTCGCACCCTCGGCCTCATACCGCGATGTGCGGGACCTCGGCCTCGATCTTGCGTCGGGGAGCGAGCTCCACGGTGAGCATCGCGGCGAGCACCATGGCGCCTCCGAGGGCCATCCGCAGCGTGAGCGCCTCGCCGCCGAGGAGGACGGCGAAGAAAGCGGCGAACACCGGCTCCATGCTCATGATGATCGCCGCCCTGGTCGGAGGCAGGTGGGCTTGTGCCCAGGTCTGGCCCGCGAGGGCCAGCGCTCCCGCGAAGACCGCCATGTAGACGATCGAGAGCCAGTCGGCGGTGTTGTCGGGAAGCACGATCCCGTTCGGGACGGTCGCCACGAAGCAGATCAGGGTGATCACCACCAGCTGCAGGATCGTCATCCCCATGGCCTCGCGGGCCCCGGCCCAGGCGCCGAGGCCGACGATGTGAAGGGCGTACAGGATGGCCGCGACGAGGGTCAGCGCCTCGCCGTACCCGACGCTGAACCCGTTCAACGTGAGCACGGCGAGACCGGCCGTTGCCAGCGCCACGGCGCCCCAGGTGATTGGGGTGATCCGGGTGTGCAGGATCAACGCGGCCAGGAGCGGGGTGCACACGACGTACATGCCGGTGATGAAACCCGAGACGCTGGCCGGAGTGTGGGCGAGTCCGGCTGTCTGCAGGATTTGCGCGATGCCGTAGAGCAGGCCCAGCACCACGGCGTTCTTCCGGGCCGTCGCGGACAGCCGGCCGAGCGCTCGGGGTGCGAGGAGGTACAACGCCACCGAGGCGATCGCGAACCTGATGGCCAGGAAGTCCAGGACCGGGACCCGGTCGAGGAGGTCGCGGATCAGGAAGAAGGTCGAACCCCAGCACGCCGTCATCGCGAGCAGGGCTGCCGTGGCGAGCAGCCGCTGCCGGCGCTCGGTGGTCACGCCGAGTCCTGCGCCGGGCCCAGCTCCCCGCCGTGTACGACGGCCGCACGGATCTTCTTGAGCAGCGGGAGGTCCGGGTCGTCGACGTCGCGCGAGCCCGGGGTCTCGAGGACGAACGGGACGCCCGCCAGGGCCGGGTGGGCGAACAGCTCCTCGAACGCGCCGACCCCGATGTGCCCCTGCCCGATCTTCTGGTGGCGGTCCTTGAACGCGCCCCGCACGTCCATGGAGTCGTTGGCGTGGACGAGACGGAGGCGTCCGCGGCCGCCGATCTCCACGATCCGGTCCACCGCCGCAGTCGCGCCGCCCGGCTCGTCGAGAGGCTCACCAGCCGCGAACACATGGCACGTGTCCAGGCAGATGCCCGCCTTGGGATGCAGGTCCACCGCGTCCAGGTAGGCCTCGAGGTCCTCCACCCCGGCACACAGCGACTGTCCCTGACCGGCGGTCGGTTCCAGGAGGAGCCAGGGGCCGGCGTCCGGCGTCTCGTCGAGCGTGTCGAGGATCGGCATCAGCCCCTCTCGCACTTGGCGCATCGCGTCCGCCCGGCTGCCCTGGGCGACGCACGACCCGGTGTGCACCACGACCCCCTCGGCACCGATCTCGCGGGCCCGCAGGAGGTTGTGCGCCACGATCCGGACGGAGTTCTCGTAGGTCGCTCGGGTGGGGCTGCCCAGGTTCACCAGGTAGGGGGAGTGGACGAACACCCGCATCCCCGCCTCCTGGCACGCGTCGCGGAACGCGGCGTCGACGGCAGGGTCGCCCGTCGACCTCGCCCAGCCGCGCGGGTTCCCGACGAAGACCTGCATGGTCTCCGCCCCGATGCGCACTGCGTCCGCGAGGGCACCGGCGACAAGCCCCTTGCCGACCTTGAGGTGGCTCCCGATGGGATTCCTCAGGGCAGGCGAGTCGTGGCCGGGTGCGATGGGCATGCCAGAAAGCGTAGGTGGCCGGTGGGCCTAGACGAGGAAGAGGGTGACCGTGCTGCCCTTCGGCGCCATGGTGTCCTCTGGTGGGTCGGACTGCACGACGTACTCGAGGCCGACGTACATGTCGCTGTGCTCGGTGCGCACCTGGAAGCCGGCCGCCTCGAGACGGCGCGTCGCCTCGTCGAGACCGACGCCCCGGACCGACGGCACCATGACCATCTCAGGTCCCTTGGAGGCGACGAGGTTCACGGTGTCGCCGCGGAAGAGGGTCCCCGAGCTCGGGGTCTGGGAGATCACGTCACCGTCGGGGACCGTGTCGTTGTACTCCTGCGTGACCTCGACCTTCAGCCCGCGCTCGGTGAGAACCTGCTCGGCCCGGTCGGCCGGCTTGCCCGTGAAGTCGGGGACCTGGATCGGGTGAGGTCCCTTGCTCACGACGAGGTCGACCGCGGCGTTGGCCTTCACCTCGGTGCCCGAGGTCGGGTCGGACTTCAGCACGACGCCCTTCGCGACGGACTCGCTGTAGCGCTCGGTGACGTCCCCGACGGTGAGGTTGGTCTGCTTGAGAGCGGCCTTCGCCTTAGCCAGCGTCATGCCCTTGAGCACCGGGACGTCGTAGCGTTCGGGGCCGCGGGAGATCGTGGCGACGACGGTGCCGTCCTTGAGGATGTTCGTCCCGGGCTTCGGGTCGGTCGTGACCACGAGCCCCTCGGCCACGGTCTCGGAGTACGCACGGGAACCGATGCGGAAGGAGAGACCCGCGGCCTCGACCTTCTTCCGGGCCTGCTCGGCGGTGAGGTTGATGACGCCCGGCGTGCTCGTGTAGCGACCCATGCCGAAGTACCACCCGGCCAGACCGGCGATCGTCGCGAGGAGCAGGACCAGCGCCAGCAGCAGCGGGCCGCGACGGGACCGCTGGGCTCGGCCGTCCGAGGCCGGCTCGTCGCGACCACCGCCCGCACGTGACGGGCGCGTGGCGGGGAGCAGGCCGCCCTCGCCCGCGGCGATCACCGTCGTCCCCTCGTGGTCGGTCGGCGTGTCCTCGGCGTCGCGGTGCCGAGCGCTCACGACCTGCGCGGCCGCGGCAGTCGACACGATGGTGGGCGGGTCGTCGCGCACGTAGTCGATGCTGTCTCCGCTGTCGACGTGCTGGGCCGGGAGGAGGTCCTGCGTGAGCTCGGGGTCGTCCAGCACGCCGTGGTCGAGGGCCCCGCGCACCCGGCGGACCTGGTGGAGGAAGACCTGTGCGTCTGCGGGCCGCAGCTCGCGGTCGCGTGCGGTGGCCCGTGCGACGAGCGCGTCGACGTACGCCGGGATGCCCGGGACGCTCTCGCTCGGCGGCGGGACGTCCTCGTGGACGTGCTTGTAGGCGACCTGGATCGGCGACTCCCCCTCGTGCGGCTTCCGGCCGGTCAGCATCTCGTAGAGGATCACGCCGGCGGCGTAGACGTCCGAGCGCGCGTCCGCCCGGCCGTCGACGACGAGCTCGGGGGAGAGGTAGGACACGGTGCCGATGAGGACGCCGCCGGTCGTGTGCTGGGTCTGCGCGCTGACCGCCCTGGCGAGGCCGAAGTCGGCGACCTTGATCCGGCCGTCGTCGGCGAGGAGGACGTTCTCCGGCTTCACGTCGCGGTGGATCATCCCGGCCTGGTGGGCCGCCGCGAGCGCCGAGAGCACCGGCTCGATCAGCGCGAGCGCCTTGCGCGGGGCCATCGGGGCCTCCTTGCGCATCAGGTCGCGCAGGGTGTGGCCGGGGATGTACTCCATCGCCAGGAAGAGCGTGCCGTGGTCGTCGCCCTGGTCGAACACGGAGACGACGTGGGGGTGGGAGAGCTTCGCGGCGGAGCGTGCCTCGCGCACGAAACGGGCTGCGAAGTCGTCGTCGTCGCCGAGCCCGGTGTGCATGACCTTGAGGGCGCAGACCCGGTCGAGGCGCAGGTCGGTGGCTTCGTAGACGGTCGCCATGCCGCCTCGGGCGACGCGAGAGCCGACGCGGTACCGGCCGTCGAGCACACGCCCGATCAGCGGGTCCGCCCCGTTCCTGTCCAACACGAGTCCCTTCCCGGCGGTCGGCCGGCAGGGGAAGACGCCGGCTCGTCTTCGGATTGTACGGACCGGCCGGGGAGGGGGGCCCGACCTGGCTAGCGCGGGCGTGGCGTGTTTCACGCGCCGCTGCGGGCCGGGGAGCGGGGGTCAGGCCGGGTAGTCACCCCGGTCGAACTGGCGCTTGAGGGCGAGCACGTTGGCGACGTACCGCCTCGTGTCGGCGTACATCCCGTGCCGCCGGACGCCCTCCAGCCCCTGGTAGTAGCCGGCCAGGGCGCGACGCGGGCGGGCCTGCTCCACCAGCAGGTCGAGCAGGAGCACGCCGGCCGTGACGTTGTCCTGCAGGTCTCTCAGGTTGAGCGTGCTCCCGAAGACGTCCGACATCCAGCGGCCGGTCGCGGGCATCACCTGCATGGCTCCGATCGCGCCCGTGGAGGAGACGTGGTGCATCTGCCACCCGGCCTCCTGCCACGACACGGCGAGCGCGAGGTTCGGGTCCACCCCGTGGCGTCGGGCCGTCGCGGCGACCACCCGACGGACGTCGGTGCGGCTGGGCGCGCTCGAGACGTGGCTGGTCTCAGGACGACGCTGCGCAGGCGGGGTCGACCTCGGGTGGCGGTCACGACGAGCCGCCTGCGCCGCCGCGACGACGACCGGGATCCTGATGCGCTCGCCGACGTGGAGAACCGGGCCGTTCATGTCGACGAGCTCGGCGGTCCAGGCGTGGAACCGGACGGCGAGGCCGCCCGGGGTGTCTCCCGGCCGGACCGTGTAGCGGAGGATCCGCCGCTCGTCCGGGTCCGCACCTCCCGTGGGTGCGGGACGGCCGGCGTCTCGCGAGGACGAGGTGCCCGGGATGGTCAGCGACTGACCGGCTGTGACGCGGTCGCCGGAGGAGTGCAGGTCGTTGCGCCGGACCAGTGCCTCGACCGTGCTGTCGTGGCGTGCCGCGATCTCCGAGAGGGTGTCGCCAGGACGGACCACGTACTCGAGCGCCAAGGGCATCCCGGCCAGCATCACGCCGCCGGCGGTGACGGAGGTGGTGAGGCGATGGAGCCGGCGGCGCGCGCTGCAGAGCCGCGTGACGCACCTGGCTCCGAGCCGTGGCCGGAGTCGAACGCGCGGGTCCATGAGGGTCCCTTCGTCGGGCGGC
>DASVBF010000372.1:0-7391 GCA_036375975.1 Nocardioidaceae bacterium
CTTCTCGGGCGTGGGCTCGAATACCTCGAGCACCTCGTTGCAGATGCGGGCCGCGAACTCCAGCTCGGTGCCGGTGTAGGACTCCGGGGAGTACTCGTAGTAGACGGTCGTCTCGGGGATCGACTCCTCGAACTTCCTGCACAGCCTGGCGCCGGAGACGGCGATGTCGACGATGCCGTCCATGTCGAGGCCGAACACGACGCGCCGCTGGAGGGTCGAGGTGGAGTTGTAGAGGTGGACGATGGCCTGCTTCGCGCCGCGGATCGAGTCGTAGGTCCGCTCGATCAGGTGCTCGCGGGCCTGGGTCAGGACCTGGATCACGACGTCGTCGGGGATCAGGTCCTCCTCGATCAGCATCCGCACGAAGTCGAAGTCGGTCTGCGACGCCGCCGGGAAGCCGACCTCGATCTCCTTGTAGCCCATGTCCACCAGGAGCTCGAACATCTTCTTCTTGCGTGCCGGGGTCATCGGGTCGATGAGGGCCTGGTTGCCGTCACGCAGGTCGACCGCGCACCAACGGGGGGCCTTGGTGATCTTCTTGTCCGGCCAGGTCCGGTCGGGTACGTCGACCGCCGGGAAGGGCGCGTAGCGCTGGAAGGGCATGCCGCTGGGCTGCTGAGGGTTCTGCTCAGGGTTGGTCATCGGGATCTCGCTTCTGGGTCTGTGTCGTGGTCCGGATGCAACGACGAACTCCGCAGCGAGGGGTCCGGTCTTTCAGCGAACCTCGCTGCGGCAGCCAAGAAGGAGAAGCTGACGCGACATGATGCCGTCCAGGGTAACGGGTCTGCGGTGAAAACGCCTCCCCGGGAGCCGGGCACGGAGGGACAACCCGTGTTGAATGGGCCTCGTGCACATCGAACGCCTCGACGCCCTGGACCTCGACCTGGACACCGCGGACGCGATGGCTGCGGTCCAGGCGGCCTCCCTCGACGCGGCCGGCCTGGAGCTGCCCAGACCGGTCGGCCCTACCACGCTGAAGGCCCTCCAGCTCGGCTCCAGCCGTCGTCCGAGCGCGGGCGTCTGGGTCGCCCGGAACCATGACGGGGTCCTGGGCTTCGCCGTTGCCCGGCTGCCGCACGAGGACAACACCGACACCGCCCACCTGAGCGGCCATGTCCACCCTGACGCACGCCGTCGCGGCGTGGGGCGGGCGCTGCTAGCGGAGGCGGTGGCGCTGGCCGGGTCGGCGGGCCGCACCAAGATCTACTCGGGCGCCTGGCAGGGCGACGTGGGTGGCGCAGCGCTCGAGGCGATGGGCTTCTCGAGCCAGGGGCTGGGGGTCAACGCGGTCCGCCGACTCGACCTGCACACCGCCGGGACCGGCCTCTGGGAGCGCGTGTACGACGAGGCGCTCGGCCACGCGGGTGACTACGAGCTCCTGCACCAGGTCGGGCCGACGCCCGATCACCTGCTCGACGACATGATGAAGCTGCACGCCGCCATCAACGACGCGCCTCTGGACGACCCGGAGGCTGAGCACGGCGCCTGGGACGTGGACCGGCTGCGTGCCTACGACGAGGCGATGGCGGGCCGTCAGCAGACCGTCTACCGGGTGATGGCCCGCCATCGCGCCAGCGGTGAGTGGGCGGGCCTGTCGATCCTCTGCGTCGACGAGTTCCAACCGACCGTGGCGTTCCAGGAGGACACCTCCGTCGTGCGCGCCCACAGGGGTCACCGGCTCGGCTTGCTCATGAAGGCCGACATGCTGCGCTGGATCAGCGAGGAGCGGCCTGAGGTCGCGGCCACCGACACCTGGAACGCGACGACGAACCATCACATGATCGCGGTGAACGAGCGCTTGGGCGCGACCGTGATCGCGCACCACCAGACCTACCGCCTCCGGGAGACGTGACTCCGATGGCCCGGCTGCTCGTCGTACACCACTCCCCGACCGCCACGATGCGACGGCTCACGGACGCCGTCCTCGCAGGCGCGAGCGATGAGGAGATCGAGGACGTCGAGGTCGTGGTCCGGCCCGCGCTGGAGGCGACCGCGGAGGACGTGCTCGCCGCCGACGGGTACCTGCTCGGGACCACCGCGAACTTCGGCTACATGAGCGGGGCTCTGAAGCACTTCTTCGACTCGACGTTCCTCCAGGTCGGAGGCGCGCTCTCGGACACCGGGTCCGCCGACGAGTCGTCGGGCCGCACCTCGGGACGCCCTTTCGGGCTCTACGTCCACGGCCGCTACGACACCACCGGTGCCGTGCGGTCGGTGATGGCGATCGTCACGGCGCTCGGCTGGCGTCAGTCCGCGGACGTGCTCGAGGTGATGGGTGACCTGACGGAGCCACTCCTGGAGTCGGCGTACGAGCTGGGCGGGACCCTGTCCGCGCTGGTCTCGACCTGACCGACGAAGACCGCGGGGCCCTGGCCTGACCGGCTTCAGCCGGCAACCGGCTCCTCGTACTGCTCACACCACCAGTAGGCCCTCAGCGCCTCCGCCGCATCGTGCCGGGAGAGGAACTGTCCCGGCAGCCAGGCGCCGGAAGGCAGCTTCGCAAGGTAGCGGGCCGGTCGCTCGTCCATCCTCAGCCGCTCGCGCAACGGTTTGTGAGCGTAGACCTCACCCACGGGGACGTCGCCGTCGAAAGCTGTCTCGCCGCGCCGGCGGCGACGTCTCTCGAATGTGAAGTACGCCATCGGTTCTCCGATCGACTTCCCCTTGGCTCGCTGGACACCTCCAGCCTCGGGCGCTCCGGTGAAGTCCGGAAGGGGCCGAGGGTCCCTGCTCCGGGGACTCTCGGCCCCCATGACTCCTCGCCTTCGACCCGCGTGGGACCCGGTGCCACCGCCAGCCTCGGGCCTCGGGGCCTGGCGATAGCATCTCTCCGCTCGGATCCCCCTCCCGGACAAGGACTGCTTCGTGCTCTCCCGACTGGCTGCCGTCGCGCTGCTGCTCGTCCTGAACGCCTGTAGCCCCGTGAACGCCAGTGGCGACAAAGGCGGAGACCCGGTGGTCGCGCCGACCCTGGGAGCCTGCCGGGTGCTGGTCCCGGAGGATCTTGCTCGCCCGACCAACAACACCGACGCCGTCGCCTGCGGCTCGCCGCACACGGCCGAGAACTTCCTGGTCCGCGAGTTCCCCCCGAGGCTCGCAGCCCGCGCAGACGTGGAGGACCCGGCTCTGGGCGCCTACGTCTACAAGGTCTGCTCGGAACGCTTCCAGGCCTTCCTCGACAGCGACGAGAGCACCGTGATGAGATCGATGCTCAGCTGGGCGTGGTACCGCCCGACCGAGAAGGCGTGGCGGCAGGGGGCCCGGTGGTACCGCTGCGACGTGGTCAGTGGCACCGAGCAGTCCGAGCAGCTGCGGCAGCTGCCCAAGACGACGGAGCACGTGCTGTTGGGCGAGCCCGAGGACGAGTGGATGGCGTGCGCCAACGGCGACACGGTCGCCGACTCACCGAAGGTGCCCTGCTCCGAGCCGCACAGCTGGCGTGCGGTGACGACGATCCAGCTCGGCGGCGAGGACGACGCCTACCCCGGCGAAAGCGATGTCCGGGCGCGGACGGAGGAGTACTGCGGCAGCTCGGTCGTCGCCTGGTTGAACTATCCCGTCGACTACGACTTCGGCTACACGTTCTTCGGGCGAGCAGACTGGCTCGGCGGGAACCGTCGCTCGATCTGCTGGGCCAAGACGCAGAAGTAGGCCTGGCCCTGTCCGGACAGCGGTTCACACCGACGAGCGCGGGTAACATCACCGGGTCTGTCCCCCCGTCCACGCGAGAAGGACCCCCGCTTGCTCTCACGACTCCCGATCGTCGTGCTGCTGGTCGTCCTGGCCGCCTGCAGCAGCCAGGGCAACGCGATGACAGAGCAGGACGCGGCCGACCAGGTCGAGGTCCCGGAGCTGGGAGCCTGCCGGTCCCTCACGCCCGAGGACGTCGCGCGGCCCTTCAACGCCGACGAGGTCGTGGACTGCGGTGAGGAGCACACCGCCCAGACGTTTGCGGTGGGCACTTTCCCGAAGGAGCTCGCCGACCACGTCGGGGTCGAAGACCCCAAGCTGGGTGCCTTCATCTACGACACCTGCTCCGAGCGTTTCCAGAGCTTCCTCGGTGGCGACGAAAGCCTCGTCATGCGCTCCACGCTCACCTGGGCGTGGTTCCGTCCGACCAAGGCCGCCTGGGAGAACGGTGCGCGGTGGTACCGCTGCGATGTCGTCGCCGGCTCCGAGACCTCCAAGGCGCTGAGGCCGCTGCCGAAGACGGCCAAGGGCCTGCTGCTCGGCAAGCCCGACGACACCTGGATGTCCTGCGCCGCCGGCGAGACCGTTGCCAAGGCCGACAAGGTCCCGTGCTCCGAGCGACACGACTGGCGGGCCGTCACCACCATCCAGGTGGGACGGGAGGAGGACCCCTACCCCGGGGACCGGCTGGTCGAGGTGCGCACCCGGGACTTCTGCTCGGACTCCGTGGGCGCCTGGATGAACTACCCGGTCGACTACGACTTCGGCTACACGTACTTCCACGAGGCCGAGTGGAAGGCTGGGAACCGCCGCTCGATCTGCTGGGCGAAGACCGAGAAGTGAGGGGACGTCGTCCGATGTGGACAGTGCGTACAGCGGTCATGGCTGCTCTGATCGCCATCATCGCTCTGACCTCCGCGGCGGCCCAGGCGTCCGCCCCCATGACCCGGACACAGGCTCCGGACGGGCCCCGTGCGAAGGCGTGCTACCGGCTCGACTTCGACCAGGCCACCCAGCCGACCAGCGACGCGGCGCCAGTCCCTTGCACCAAGCGCCACACCGCCCAGACCTACTTCGTCGGCAGGCTGGACACCGTCGTCGACGGACACCTGCTCGCGGTCGACTCCAGGCTCGCCCAGCGGCAGCTGGAGCACACCTGCCCTCAGAAGCTCGATGCGTACCTCGGCGGCTCGGAGGAAGCGCGTGCCCTGAGCCGGGTCCGGGCGGTGTGGTTCAGTCCGACGATCGCTGAGTCGGACAGCGGCGCCTCGTGGTTCCGTTGCGACGCCGTGGCGGTGGGCAGGTCGACGACCCTGGCTCATCTCCCAAGCCGGCTCCGGGGCATCCTCGATCGGCCGGCGGGCCTCTCGGTGGTTGGCCTTTGCGGCACCGCCGCACCCGGGACACGCCCGTTCAAACGGGTGATCTGCTCCGCCAGGCACTCCTGGCGTGCCGTGAGCACCATCGACCTCGGCGGCGGCCGCTACCCCGGAGTGTCCGCGGTGCGCAGCGGCTCCGGGGAGAGCACCTGCCGCGACGCGGTCCAGCAGGCGAGCGGCTCCCCCGAACGCTTCTCGTACGGCTGGGAGTGGCCGACGGCGCGGCAGTGGCGTGCCGGACAGCACTTCGGCTACTGCTGGGCCCCGGACTGAACGACCTCTCCGGCGAGCTCAACTGCCGGGGGGCCGCCACCCGTCAGAACCCGAGACGTCGCAGCTGCTTCGGGTCGCGCTGCCAGTCCTTGGCGATCTTCACGTGCAGGTCGAGGTACACCGGGGTGCCCAGCATCGCCTCGATCTGCTTGCGCGCGGCGGTGCCGACCTCGCGAAGCCGGCTGCCTTTGTGGCCGATCACGATCCCCTTCTGCGACGGCCGCTCCACGAAGAGGTTCGCGTGGACGTCGAGCAGCGGCCGGTCCTCGGGACGCCCCTCGCGTAGCCCCATCTCCTCGACAACGACCGCGATGGAGTGCGGAAGCTCGTCGCGGACACCCTCCAGTGCCGCCTCCCGGATGAGCTCCGCGACGATTGCCTCCTCGGGTGAGTCGGTGAGCTCCCCGTCCGGGTACAGCGGCGGCCCCTCGGGCAGCTGTGCCACCAGGAGGTCGGCCAGCAGCTGCACCTGGTCGCCCCTGACTGCGGAGACCGGGACGATCTCCGCCCAGCTCGTCCCCGTCTCCTCGCCCAGTCGGGCGATCGCGAGCAGGTGCTCCGCAAGCTGCTCCTTCGTCGCCAGGTCGGTCTTGGTGGCCACGGCGATCTTGGTCGTCCGACGTACCTTCGCCAGCTCGTTGACGATGAACCGGTCGCCAGGACCGACCTTCTCGTTGGCGGGGAAGCACACGGCGACCACGTCCACCTCGGCCCAGGTCGACTTCACGAGGTCGTTCAGCCGCTCACCGAGCAGGGTCCGGGGACGGTGCAGTCCCGGGGTGTCCACCAGCACCAGCTGCGCGTCGGGCCGGTGCACGATGCCGCGGACGACGGTCCGGGTGGTCTGGGGCCGCGAGGAGGTGATCGCCACCTTGGTCCCGACCAGCGCGTTCGTGAGGGTGGACTTGCCGGCGTTGGGCCGGCCGACGAAGGATGCGAAGCCGCTGCGGAAGGTCGGTGTGTTGTCTGGCACCGGCCGATTCTCGCACCGTCAGTCGTCGGAGCTCTCCTCGGCCGCGTCGCTCGCAGGCTCGGCGAAGCCGTCGTCGCTCTCCGAGCCGTCGCTGCTCTCCATGTCCTCGGTCTCGGAGTCCTCGGCGCTCTGGCGCGTCGGTGCCGGCGTCTCAGACTCTGAGTCCTCCTCCGCCTCCTGTCCCGACTCCTGGGTCGCATCCTCACGTTCGTCGCGCACCTCGGTCTCCGCCTCCTCCCCGTAGTCGGTCTCGGAATCGCCGGAGTACCGTTCGTCCACGTCCGAGTCGTCGCCGGACGCGTCATGTCGCCGCGGGGTCGAGCTGCTGCCCGCATCCCGCTCGGCGACGGGTCTCGCGTCGTGCGCATCCACCCACCTCGAGCCGTCCTTGCGCTCGGACGTGGGCTTCGGGGCCCCGGCGGGCGTGACGGGCTGCGGGTAAGGCAGCTCCAAGTGCAGGTACCGCTGCGAGAAGTCGGCTACCCAACGTTGCGCCGGGGGCGGCAGCTCGTTGGCCGCGGCGGCCCACCCGGTCGAGACCACGACACCCAGCGCCACGAGCCCCGTCGCCGCTGCGCGACGTCCGCGAGGACGCGGGGGCCTCCCGAACGGGGCGTCCCCGCGGCCGAGCAGCGCCGCGAGCTCGGGTCCCGGCTCGGGCGCCGCGCCGTCGACGTACCTCGCATCCAGGCCCGCCAGCAGCCTCACCAGCTCGTCGGAGCCCTCCTCGTTGATCCCAGCCTCCGCGAGCATGCTGCGCACCTGGACGTCCAGGTCACTCATGACATCCCCTCCTTCCCCGCCATCAGCTCTCTCAACCTGAGCAGACCGCGTCGCTGCAGCTGCTTCACCGCACCTACGGACCTGCCCAGGACCTCCGCGGTCTGTTCAAGCGACAGGTCGGCGACCACCCGCAGCATCACGACGGCTCGCTGGTCGTCACCCAGCTCGTCGAGGAGGGCCTCGACGCCATCCGTAGCCACGCGCGCCAGCGCCTCGGTCTCGGCCGACTCCTCGGTTCTCGAGTCGAGCTCCGGCTCGTCCGACGCCTGCGCCGGTCGTTTCGCCCGCCTCCG
>DASVBF010000200.1:0-6835 GCA_036375975.1 Nocardioidaceae bacterium
CGCCCTGGTCGACGGCAACAAGAGGCTCGCCCTGGCTGCCGTCATCGCCTTCTACGGCCTCAACGGCCTCCGTCTCACGCTGAGCAACGACGAGGCGTACGACCTCATCGTCGCGGTCGCGGCCGGGGAGCTGGACAGCACCGGCGAGATCGCCGCGGCACTTGAACGAGGCGTCTCCGGCTAGCGGCGCCACCGGGGACGAGATCGGGGCGAGTCAGCCGTCCCGGTCCGGTCCGGCAGCCCCCTGGCGGTCGTCGAGCAATGCACCCAGGGCGAATGCCGCCGCCTCGTGCAGCGCGGGCGACACGTGCGAGTAGATGTCGAGCGTGACCCCGACGTCGGCGTGCCCGAGCATCTCGCTCACCACCTTCGGGTGGACGCCCTGCTGCAGCAGAAGCGTCGCGGCGGTGTGCCGCAGGTCGTGGAACCGGACCCTCGGCAGGCCGAGCCGGCGCAGCAGCGGGTGGAAGTCCCGCTGCACCAGGTTCTGGCTGGAGAGCGGACGCCCGACCCGGTTGGTGAAGACGAAGTCGGTGTCCTCCCACCGGGCCCCGGCGGCGCGCCGCTCGGCGTCCTGCCGGTGCCGGTGCTCGGCCAGCGCCCGCACCGCCACGGGAGCGAGCACCACCGGCCGCCGCGACCGGGCCGTCTTCGGCTCCTGGATCGTCCAGCCGCCGCCCGCGTCGCGGTGCAGGCTGCCCCGCACCGCGAGCCGACCGGCGGCGAGGTCCACGTCGGCCCAGCGCAGCGCGAGCAGCTCGCCCTGACGCATGCCGGTGGTCAGCGCCACGACGTACAACGCCTCGCGCCGGTCGCCGCGCGCACCGGCGAGCAGCCGCCGCGCCTGCTCCGCCGTCAGGGGACGGATCTCATGCCGCCGGACCCGCGGCGGGTTGGCCTGCTCCACCGGGTTGTTCGGTGCTGCCCGCCACCGGACCGCGTCGGCGAAGACCCGGTGCAGGAACCGGTGCAGGTGCCGGACCGACGTGGGGGAGCAGCCGGCCGCGAGCCGCTCGGCGTACAGCAGCTGCAGCTGCATCGGCGTGACGCCGCATAGCGGCAGGTGTCCCAGCGCCGGTACGGCGTGCAGCCGGGCGTACTGCTCGTAGCGCCGCCAGGTGCCGGGCCGCAAGGACGGCTGTACGGCGGTCAGCCAGGCCCCGACGAAGGCCGCGAACGACGTGCCGCCCGAGGGCGCTGATGCGACGGTCACGTGTCCAGCCCCTCACGCCTCCAGCCCGGCTCCATGGCGCATTCATACCGAGCGGTCGCTGGGCGGTGAGGCGCGCCGGGAAATCTGTGCACAGTACGGAATGGCCCGTAGGACGTGGATTGCCGTCGGGGGCCAACAAGAACTCCTCCGCGAGCCGCGGCGGCCCCGAGCCGCCGCGGGCGGATCTACTGTGCAGAGGTGGAGCAGCCTCGATCGCCGCGCCGGGCCTGGGTGTGGGGGCTGGTCGCCCTGCTCGCGCTCGTCGCCGGGGGCGCGACGGCGGCGGCGTTCGCGGGGCGCGGTACGAGCCGGGCCGACGCTCGGTCGGCGGCGGCCGAGGTCCGGCAGCTGGAACGGACCCGCCTGCACGCCCTCGTGGCGGCGGACATGCCCACCCTGCGCAGGCTTCACGCCGCTGACTACCAGCTCATCACTCCCGACGGAAGCAGCTTGTCACGGGGGGAGTTCCTCGACGAGCTCGCGTCCGGCGCACTCGACTACCTGACGTTCGCGCCCGTGTCGCCTATCCGCGTACGGGTCTTCGCCGGTGCCGCGGTCGCCCGCTACGAGTCGACCATCGACGTCGTGGTCGCTGGCGTTGGGCGACTCACCCACAACGCGTGGCACACCGACCTGTACGAGAAGCGGAACGGGCGATGGCGGATCGTCTGGTCCCAGGCAACGCCGGTAGGCATTCTCCCCGAGCCGAGCCCGGTGCCCAGCTGAGTGCCCCGCAACGGCGGGCGACAGCGTGTTCCGTGCCAGCACGCAGCCACGTGTCGTGGTGGCGCCGATGCTGGCCGTCTCAGTGCGCGCGACGCTCGATTGAGCCATCCATCTCTTCTCGAGGAGTCGCCATGACTGCCATCGGTCTCACCCACGGCCCGGCGGACCCCGACGCTCTGGCCCGCACGGACCGGCTGCGGCGGGTCGGTGTCGCCGCCGCCATGCTGGTCGCCCCCTGGTTCATCGTGGCCGCCGAGACCGGCCACGCACTCACGACCCTGGACGGTGTTGACGACCTGGAGCCCGCCGGCGACATCGCGGTGGCCGCCGAGCATCTCACGGTCGTCCGCTGGGCGGGCCTGGCGGCTCTGTTGGGCGCGCTGCTCCTCGTGCCGGCCGTGCTGGGGGTGATGCGCCTGGTCCGCATCCGTGCGGACCGGCTGGGGTTGGTCGGCGGGGTGCTCACGGCCGCGGGGTACATCTGCTACTTCGCCATGGTCTTCCAGGGCTTCACGACCACTGCGATGGTGTCGACCGGCGGTTCGACAAGCCAGAACGTCGCAGTCCTGCAGGCCGTGCTGGACGAACCGCTGACGCTCTGGGTGTACCTGCTGTTCGTCCTGGGCAACGTTGTCGGCACGTTCCTCCTGGGTCTCGCCCTGCTGCGAGCGCACACCGCGGGACGGCTCGCCGGGTACGGGCTCATCGCCTGGCCGGTGCTGCACGTGGTGAGCTTCCCGTTCTCGGACGTGATCGGCGCGACCGCACAGGCCGTCGGCTTCGCCATCGCCGCCCGCGCCCTTCTCCGCCGACGTGACCCAGCAGTCCACTCCTCGCCGGCGCCCTACGAGCTGTTGCGCAAGTAAGTCAGCACGGCCAGCACGCGTCGGTGGTCGTCGTCGGAGTCGTGCAGCCCGAGCTTGACGAAGATGTGCCGGACATGGGTCTCAACGGTGCGTTCGGTGGTGAACAGCCTGCGGGCCACGGCAGCGTTCGACCGGCCCTCCGCCACGAGACCCAGGACCTCCCGCTCACGCTCGGTCAGCGTCGCGAACGCCGGCTCGGGACGGGCCGGCGCGAGCAGCGCACCGACCACCTCGGGATCGAGCGCCGACCCTCCGGAGGCCACCCGACGGAGCGCGTCGAGGAAGTCGTCCAGGTCGAGCACCCGGTCCTTGAGCAGGTAGCCGAAGCCGCCGGTGGCGACCAGCTCGGTCGACTGCGTCGTCTCGACGTGCTGCGACAACAGCACCACGGGGAGCCCGGGCAGCTTCGCCCTCAGGTCCCGCGCCGCTCGGGCGCCGTCGTCCGTCATGGTCGGGGGCATCCGGATGTCGGTGACCAGCAGGTCCGGCTCGTGCTCGAGCACCGCGGCCACCACGCTGTCTGCGTCGCCGACGCGGGCGACGACCTCGTGCCCGGCCTGGACGAGCAACATCGCCAGGCCTTCGCGTACGACGGCCGAGTCCTCGCCGATCACGATCCGCACGGCAGTCGAGCCTCCACCCTGGTGCCCTTGCCCGGGCCGCTGTCCACGACGAGCGCGCCGCCCGTCGCCAGGACCCGATCACGGAGACCGGCCAGCCCCGACCCCGCGCTGACCGTCGCGCCGCCCGGGCCGTCGTCGCTGACCACCACGCGCAGATCGCCGTCCACCCGCGCGATGTCGACCACCACCGAACGCGGCTCGGCGTGCTTGAACGCGTTCGTGAGCGCCTCGGCGGCGACGTAGTAGGCCGTGGTGGCGACCGCCTCTGGCACCGGTTCCGTGGTCACCCTGACGTCGACGGGGACCGGGCTCGCCCGGACCAGCCCGCGAACGGCCGCCGGAAGACCCTCGTCCAGCCCTCGCGGGCGCACCCCCCCGGCCAGCCTGCGCAGCTCGGCCACGGCCTCCTGCAGGTCCCGTACCGCTGCACTGAGCACGCCCTGCATCGGGTCGGCCGCGTCGGCCCGCTGCTGGGCCAGCCGCAGGGACATCCCGATCGCCACCAGGCGCTGCTGGGCCCCGTCGTGAAGGTCCCGCTCGAGCCGACGGCGTTCGGCGTCGCCGGCCTCGACCAGGCGTGCCCGCGAGGCGCGGGTGTCGGCCAGCGCGTGGCGCAGCTCGATCCGGGAGTGTGCGAGCTCGAGTGGCAGATGGGCGGCCCGCAACGTCTCCCGGAGCAGCCGCGGACGGCTCGAGGAGACGTCGTACGCGACGCAGCCGAGCAACCGTCCGCCTACCGCGACGTCCAGGGCCAGCCCCTCCGGCCGGGTCGTCGGCTCGCCGTTGCTGGTGCGCCAGGGCGTCTGCTGGTCGGTCGCCAGCCAGTACACGACCGACAGGCCCGGGTCGTGCAGAGCTGAACGCAGGGCCAGTTCGATGTCCTCCGGCTCCGACCGGCCGTCTCGAACCGCGTCGACGAATCCGGTGATGCGGGCCAGCGCCTCTCGGCGTCCCCGGTCGAAGCGCGCGTCGACAACGTCCTGCACCCGCCGCCGGAGAAGACCGAACGCCACCGCGCAGGACAGCGTCGCGGCCGCCACGGCCAGGTCCGACCCGCGACCCACCGCCACGCCGATGCCCAGCGTGACCACTGCGAACGCCGCGACCAACCCACCGCTCAGCACGGTGTACGCCACCGTTCGGCTGACCAGCGCATCGATGTCGTACAGGTCGTGACGGAGCACCGCGATGGCCACGCTGACCGGGATGCTGACGAACACGACCAGGAGCCCCACCACGACCACCACGTCCGCGACGTCGGTGACGAGGTAGGCGACCCAGGTGACGACGAGCACCACGGGCAGGAGCAAGACGCTCAGTGTGAACCACTTGACCTGGCGCCGTACGACGACAGACCCCCGCCGGTAGCGGACCGTCATGCGTGCCACCGAGCCCACAAGAAGAGCAAGCAGGAGAGCGAGGGAGGTGACGCCGAGGACGGCGTCGAGCCAGCCCGGCACCTCGACCGGCGGTGCGCCGACGATCTTGTTGGGCCCGGTGCCGTAGCTGCCCGGGTCGAGGGCAACGGCGACGTGGAACAGCACGATGAAGACGGCCCAACCGACCGGAAGAAACCACCAGCCTCGCCCCAGGCGGCCGTCCGGGAAGTACGCAGCCAGCAGGGCCGGCGGAACGTACAGCCAGACCCATCCCGCGACCGAGACGACGGCGAGAAGCAGGGCGAACCCGTGCGGCGGCGAGCCTCCCGTCGCCGGCGAGTCGGGCGAGAGCAGCGCCAGCGGCAGCAGGCCGAGAGCCACGAGCAGTGCCCCGACCATCCACTGTCTGTGCAGGAGCAGCAGCAGTCCCAGGCTCACTCCGGGCAGGGCGCACATGCTGGCGACCGCGATCTCCCAGCCAGTCATCGCCACACACCCACGGCCCAGTGCTCCAGGGCTCTCGAGTCGGCCCGCCCCGATCGGGCCTGACCTACGTCGGATCTGCGTCCCATCATCCGGCGCCAGGCCCGCGAAGTCATGCGTGTTGGCACGCAAGGGCCGAGCCTCGCGGTGTGCCGGGTCGGGAGCTCGCAGCCGTCTGCACCGATCCCTGCATGCCCGCGAGGCTGTTGACCCGGTCCTTCGGCGGCCTCAGCATGAGCCCGTGGTGAGGCTGTTGGAAGCCGACTATCTGGTGGTCGGCGCCGGAGCGGCGGGTATGGCGTTCACGGACGCGCTGATCGACCATGCGGACGTCAGCGTGGTCATGGTCGATCGTCGGTACGGTGTCGGTGGGCACTGGCTGGATGCGTACCCCTTTGTGCGTCTGCACCAGGCGTCGGCGTTCTACGGCGTGGCGTCGACGCTGCTCGGCGATGGGCGCATTCAGCAGGACGGTCCCGAGGCCGGGTTGCACGAGCGGGCGACCGCGCCGGAGATCTGCGCCTATTACGCCCGGGTGCTGCGCGAGCGGATGCTCGGCTCCGGAAAGGTGGCCTTCTACCCGAGCTGTGACTATCTCGGCGAGGGTCAGTTCGTGTCGCGCCTGTCCGGTCAGCGCTACGAGGTCCGCGTCAGCCGCCGGGTCGTCGACGCCCGCTACCTCTCCCCAGAGATACCGGCAGAGACCCCCGTGCCGTTCGGCGTTGCGGACGGCGCGCACGTCGTGGCCGTCAACGACCTCGTCAAGCTCGGGGGAGCCCCCTCGCAGTACGTGATCGCCGGCTCGGGGAAGACCGCCACCGATGCGTGCATCTGGTTGCTCGACAACGGGGTCGATCCCGGTGCGATCTGCTGGGTGCGGCCCCGCGACCCGTGGATGCTCAACCGGGCGGTGATCCAGCCAGACCCTGCTGTCTTCATCGGAATGGCGGCGGACACGGTGGAGGCAGCGGCGCAGGCAGCATCGCCGGACGACTTGTTCTTCCGCCTGGAGGCGGGCGGGGTGATGCTGCGCATCGACCCGTCTCTGACTCCCACCATGGCCAAGACCCCGACCCTCGCCCAGTGGGAGCTCGACCGGTTGCGCACGATCGAGAACGTCGTCCGGCTCGGGCACATCCAGTCCGCGGAGCCGACCCGGTTGCGGTTCGACGAGGGAGAGGTTGCCATCGCGAAGGACGCCGTGATCGTGCACTGCGCCGCATCGGGGCTGCGGTACCGGCCGTTGGTGCCGATCTGGGGTCCGGAGGCGATCACCCTGCAGCCGATCCGGACCGGCTTTCCCTGCTTCGGCGCGGCGCTGGCCGGCTACGTGGAGGCCACCCTCGAGGGCGACGAGGAGAAGAACAGGTTGTGCCCGCCCTCGCCGTACTCCAACACCCCGACCGACTGGGCGCGGATGCAGGTGCTGGGCGGCCAGGCGTCGATGGCGTTCGCGTCGAATCCCGACCTCAAGGCCTGGGCCGACCGCGTCTCGCTCAACCCGGCGCGCATCCCCCCGGACATGGCGGACTCCGACGAGCTGTC
>DASVBF010000227.1:0-24167 GCA_036375975.1 Nocardioidaceae bacterium
ACCCTTCCTCGTCCCGGGTCATCGCGTGTCGTGACCGTGGCAGCAGCAGGTCGACCGCGGTGGCGTGGGGCGCCCAGACCGTGAACTCACGCATGCTGCTCTCCCGTTCGGCGATCGACGAGCAGTGCGACGGGAAGCTCGGCGAGGAGGTCCGCGCAAGGGACCTCACCGCCGCCCCGGTGGGCGCGGCCGGTGAGCTCGTTCTGCCACGTGCCCGCGGGCAGGGTCACCGCGTGGTCCTTCCAGCCTCCGCCATCGGCCAGACGCCGGGGTGCCCGCGTGACGACGCAGGCCACACGGCCGCTGCGCACGAAGCCGATCGCGTGCTCCGTGCTGGATGGCAGGGGGTCGTAGGTCGCCTGCTCCCCGAAACACTCGCTGAGCTCGCGGCGGACGTGCAGTGCTCGCGAGGTCACGAGCATCTTCTCGTCGTCGAGGGAGACCGGGCGCTCCCTCTCGAGCCGGGCCAGCCGGGCCTCGAGCGCCTCGTAGTCGACCGGGCGGCGGTTGTCGGGGTCGACCAGCGAGAGGTTCACGACCTCGCAGCCCTGGTACGTGTCAGCCGCCCCGGGCAGCATGAGCTGGAGCAGCTTCTGCGCGAGGACCGTCGCACGGATGCCGTGCTGGTTCCGGCGGACCGCGTCGTCCACGGCAGCCCTGAGCGGTCCCTCGGCCGTGGCCCGGTCGGCCAGGGCCAGCACCCGCGCTTCGTACCTCTCGTTGGCGTCGACCCAGGAGGTGAGGCGCTTGGCCTCCCGCATCGCCTTGGTGAGGTAGGCGTGCAGCCGGTCCTGGGGCAGCGTCCCCGCGCCGACCATCGTCTGCCAGAGCAGGTGTGCCGTGGGGCGGTCCACCCCCGCCTTGTCGGCGGCCTCCCGGAAGGCCTTCGAGCAGCTCTCCCAGGCGACGGTGTCCTGGGCCACCGCGAGGATGCGGGCTCGCACGTCCTCGCTGCGCTTGGTGTCGTGCGTCGAGAGGGTGGTCATGCCCAGCGGCCAGTCCCGCTGCTGGTCGGCCGCCCAGCGGTGCATGATCTCCGGGGTCGCGCGCTCGAGCACGTCCGGGTCGCCTCCGACCTCGTTCAGGGCCACGAGCCGGTGCCACCGGTAGTACGTCGTGTCCTCGATGCCCTTGGCCATCACCGGTCCCCAGGTCTGCTGCAGCCGGATCGCGAAGTCGAGGGAGCTGTCGTCGTCGGGGTTCTCGGCCTTGGCCAGCTCGGCCAGCCGGTCCAGCTCGTGCTCCAGGTCCGGCCGCGCAGCGACGGCCTCCTCGCGGGCCTGCTCCAGCCGCTTGCGGGCCGTGGGTGAGATCCGGTGCTCGGGCCGGATGTAGGCGCGGTAGACCTCGCTCGCGACGAGGAGCTCGACCACGGCGTCGTGCATGCGCTCCTCGTCGATGTCCGGTAGCGCCTCGCACGCCCGCCGGGTCAGCCGGTGGACCTCGGGGCCGAGGAGCTCGTCGACGACCTTGCGCTTGGCGCGCTCGACGGCGTGCTCCAGGCCGAGACCGCCGCCCGCTTCGGCCCAGGTCTCGTCGAGCTCCGGCAGCGCCGCCGGGTCGACGAGCGCGGCGGTGACGACCCGCATCGCGTCGTAGCCGGTGGTGCCGTCGCACGGCCACGACCTGGGCAGCCGCTCCTCGCCCTCCAGGATCTTCTCCACCCAGATGCGCGTGCCGGGGACGGTGGCCTCCCGGAGCCGGCGGAGGTACCCCTCCGGGTCGGCCAGCCCGTCGGGGTGGTCGATCCGGAAGCCCTGGATGACGCCGCGACGGTTCAGGTCCAGCAGCAGTCGGTGGGTCGCCTCGAAGACGTCGGGCAGCTCGACGCGCACCGCGATCAGCTCGGTCACGTCGAAGAACCTTCGGTAGTTCAGGAGGGCGTCGCTGTCGCGCCAGTTGGCGAGCACGTAGTGCTGGCGCGCCAGGACCTCGCGGACGTCGCCCACCTCGGTGCCGGGGGCCACCGGGAAGACGTGGTCGAAGTAGCGGACGACGGGCTGACCGTCGTACTCGTCGAGCGTGAGCTCTCCCGCGTCCAGCGCCTCCTCGAGGGTCCCGCCGAGGAGCGGGAGGCCCAGCTTGCCGCCACCCGCCTCCCAGTCGATGTCGAACCAGTGCGCGGTCGGGGCGTCCCGTCCCTCGCGCAAGGTCTGCCACAGGGGAGCGTTGGCGTGCTCCGGGGCCACGAGAGCCATGTGGTTCGGCACCACGTCGACGATGATGCCGAGGCCGCGCGACCTCGCCGTCTCCGCGAGCGAGAGCAGCCCCTCCTCGCCACCCAGCTCGTCGTTGACCCGGGTGTGGTCGAGCACGTCGTATCCGTGAAGGGAGCCCGGGACCGCCTTGAGGACCGGCGAGAGGTACAGGTGGCTGATGCCCAGCGACGCGAGGTACGGGACTCGCGCCTCCGCGTCGGCGAAGGTGAAGCCGGCGTGCAGCTGGAGGCGGTAGGTGTTGATCACGGGCTGGTCGTTCCCCTTGTCGGTCCCTTTAAGCCGTGATCTGCACGGCTTGGGAGCCTTCTCACCGTACGACGGACGGGCAGACAGGCCGTGGCTAGCGTGGAGGAATGACGACTATCGAGCGCAGGGTCACCGTGGACCAGCCGTTGGAGAAGGTGTTCGAGTACCTCAGCGACTTCACCACGACGAACGAGTGGGACCCCGGGACCGTCGAGACGGTCCGGGTGAGTGGTGACGGCGGGGTCGGTACGACGTACCGCAACACCACGTCCTTCGCCGGGATGAAGACTCAGCTCACCTATGTCGTGGAGAAGCTCGAGCCCGGCAAGGTGATCGCGCTGCACGGAGAGAACGGCACCGTCGTGGCGCGCGACACGATGACCTTCGCGAGGACCACGACCGGCACCGCGGTCACCTACGTCGCGGTGTTCGACTTCAAGGGCCTCGTGAAGTACGTCGCCCCTCTGATGGCGCCGTTGTTCAAGAAGCTCGGCGACGATGCGGCGAACGGCATGCGCGAGGCCCTCGGGCGCCTGTGAGCGCCGTCCAGGCGAGGTTGGCCTGGCCGAGCAGGAGTCGTCGTTGATCGTGGTCACCCGTCAGCGCGCGAACAGCCATCCGACGGACACCGCGTAGCCGGCGACCAGCAGGACACCGAGCGGCCGCGGGAGGTGTCCGGTACGACGGCCCGCCAGGAGGACCAGCGGCAGCACCGTCGTGACGACGCCGACAGCCAGCACCGGCGTGTGGCGGCCGAGCAGCAGCGGGTCCACCCACGAGGCGAGGCCCAGGGAGATCGTGGCGTTGTAGGCGACCGACCCCACGGCCCCGGCGAGCGCGATCTCCGTGACTCCCCGTCGGTGCGCAGCGAGGACGAGCGCGATCATCTCCGCGCTCGTCGCGAGAGCGAGGACGGTCAGGCCGATCACCGACTCCGTCGCGCCGAACACCTCGACCAGCCCCTCGGCACCGCGGACCGCCAGGAACCCGCCGGACACCATGCCCAGGAGGCCGAGCAGCACGAGCAGCAGGGCCCGGGCCGGCTGGTCCCGGCCGGTGTCCACGTGCTCCTCCTCGGCGATCTCGGCCATCTCGCCGATGACCGGCGGCTCCTTCTCACGTCGCCAGACCCACACCACTCCCAGGACGTAGGCGAGGACGAGGACCGCGCCCTCCAGCCGGCTGAGCACGCCGTTCCACATGAGCGTCACCGCGAGAGCCCCGGCGGCGGCGGCCGCCCCGGCGTACTCCATCACGCGTCGGGACACGGGCAGTGGCGTCAGCAGCGCCGCGAGGCCGATCGTCACCGTGAGGATGACAAGGTTCGCCCCGATCGCGTCACCGGCCGCCAGAGCCGGGTGCCCCTGCCCGGACGCGAGCATCGCGGTCACCGCCTCCTCCGGCTCCGCCCCGGCGAGGAGGATCCCGAGCGCCAGCACGGTCACGCCGAGCCGGGACGCTGCCGCGCCGATGTGCTCCGCGAACGCCTCGGCTCCGACCGTCAGGAGGCCGGCGCCGGCCACGAGCAGGACGACGGCGACCAGGATGTCGAGCACGCGCCCCATCCTGCCCGAGCCGGATGCAACCGATCCGCGGGATATCGCGTCTTGGGGGCATGAACCGGAGAGGATGGTGACAACAGTGCAGCTCGTCACCGAGACAGGGGCTTCGATGGAGCGTGAGACATCCGCTGTGATGTCGGCGCGCGACGCGGAGTTCGAGCAGTACATGGCAGCGCGTCAGACCGGCCTGCTGCGCACGGCCTACCTCCTCACCGGGGACCGGCACAGCGCAGAGGACCTCGTGCAGACCGCGCTGGCCAAGCTGTACCTCTCCTGGGACAAGGTGCAGCGCCGGGAGCTTCTCGACGGCTACGTCCGCCGGATCATGGTCAACGAGCACAACTCCCTGTGGCGCCGGGCGTGGAAGCGCAAGGAGGTCAGCACCGACGCCCTTCCCGACGAGGGGGGCGTGCACGACGAGCACGACCTCGGCGAGCGGTCCGCGCTCTGGGAGTTCGTCCGGACGCTTCCGCCGAAGCAGCGCGCCGTCGTCGTGCTCCGCTACTACGAGGGACTCAGCGAGGCGGAGGTCGCCGACGTCATGAGGATCTCCGTCGGCACCGTGAAGTCCCAGTGCAGCCGCGCGCTCGCCGCCCTGCGCGAGCGCGTCCACACCCAGCCAGCCCTGAGCCGCGAAGGAGAGGAGGAGCGATGAGCGACTTCGACGAGAGGGACCTGTTGACCCGGGAGCTGCGCGAGCGCTCCCAGGAAGTCGGCGGCCACCCGATCGGCCTCGACGCGGTCAAGGCCCGGGCCGGCGGGATCAGGCGCCGACGCAGCATCGTGTCGGGCGTGGTCGCCGCCGTGGTGCTCGCGGTGGCCGTCCCGGCGGGCATCTCCGTGACACACACCCTGAACCAGCCGCAGTTCGGGCCGGCCCAGCAGCCGACCAGGCCGTCGAGCCCCTCCCCCTCTCCCCGTCATGCCGGCAGCGTGCGCCTGTCGTTCGACCAGCTCTCACGAGGCGCCGACCCGGCGATCTCCTACCTTCGCGGCAAGACGCTGGTGCTGGCCGACGGGCAGACGGTGAGGCTGGAGAAGGAGTATCAGGAGATCGCGCCCCTGGGGTCCGGCTGGGTCGCCCTGGCGCAGCAGGACGGGAACTACACCAGGGACATCCTCGACAGCACGGGCAGGGTCACCGACAGCATGGGCCAAGCTCTGGCCACCTTGCCCTCGACGTTCGGACTGGCCGTCGACGTCGACGGCTCCCGGGTCGCATGGACGGAGATGGACAACGGACGCTGGAACGTCGTCGAGGTCACCGCCGATGGCCGCGACAGGCGGTCGCCCGCGAACCCCCGGAACCACGAGGTGCGGGCCGTGGGGTACGTCGCCCACGACGCACTGGTCTACAACAGCCACGACCGACGCGGGCACATCGAGGCGCGGGTGCTCGAGCCGTCCGGGCGCGACGTCGAGGTGCCGGCGAAGCCGCGCCTGTGGGGCGCCGTCTCGACCTCCCAGGCCAGGGGCCTGGTCGCCGGCCAGGAGGCTGCGGACGGAAGTGCCTGCTGGCTGGTCGTCGCCTACGAGACCGGTGAGACGGCCTTCCGGACCTGCGACTTCGGGCTGGACAGCTTCAGCCCCGACGGCCGCTTCATCATCGGCACCTCGGCCGAGACCGACGGCGCGGGTGCTCGCGACCTCGCCGTCCTCGACGCACGGACGGGCGACGTGGTGGTGCGCTTCGAGCAGCCTCGTGACGGGCAGATGTATCTCGGCGAGGCGGTCTGGGAGGACGACGACCACGTCCTCGCCCCCTTGACCGACGGGCTGGAGACGGAGATCGTCCGGTTCGGCCTCGACGGGTCGATGGAGACCGCCACAGGTGTCGTGAAGTCCCCGGACTACTTCCTGCCCTCGCCGATCCGGTTCTCGGCCCAGCCCTGAGGCCTCCCGGGCAACCGGCTTACGCGACGATCGTCGTGACCGGCATGCTGGAGTCGGCGGGGAGGTCGAGGGACGACGCAGGGCGTCCGCGGGCCACCAGCTCGGACCCCAGGGCCGCGACCATGGCCCCGTTGTCGGTGCACAGACCCGGGCGCGGCACCCGCACCCGGATGCCCTTCGCCGCCGCCCGCTCCTCGGCGAGCACCCGGAGCCGGGAGTTCGCCGCGACCCCGCCGCCGATGAGGATGTCGTCGATGCCGTGCTGGACGGCAGCGTCGACCGCCTTCCGGGTCAGCACGTCGCAGACGGCCTCCTGGAAGGACGCGGCGACGTCGTTCACCGGCACCGGCTCCCCGGACCGTTGCCGCGCCTCGACCCACCGGGCGACGGCCGTCTTGAGGCCGGAGAACGAGTAGTCGAACCGGTGCCGCTGCAGGTCCCGGCCCGAGGTGAGGCCGCGCGGGAAGTCGATGGCCACGGAGCTCCCCGACCGCGCGGCCTTGTCGATGTGAGGTCCCCCAGGGAAGGGAAGTCCCAGCAGGCGGGCGACCTTGTCGAAGGCCTCCCCGGCGGCGTCGTCGATGGTCGCCCCGAGCGGCTCGACGCCGGTCGTGACGTCCTGGACCTTCAGCAGCGACGAGTGACCGCCGCTGACGAGCATCGCCACGCAGGGCTCGGGGAGCGGCCCGTGCTCGAGCTGGTCGACCGCGACGTGCGCGGCGAGATGGTTCACCCCGTAGATCGGCTTGCCGAGAGCCAGGGCGAGGGCCTTCGCGGCGGCGACCCCGACGAGCAGGGCGCCGGCCAGCCCGGGTCCGCTCGTCACCGCGACGGCGTCGACGTCGTCGAGGCGGACACCGGCGGTCTCACAGGCCCGCTCGATCGTCGGCACCATGGCCTCGAGGTGGGCTCGCGAGGCGACCTCGGGCACCACCCCGCCGAACCGGGCGTGCTCGTCGACGCTCGAGGCGACGGCGTCGGCGAGGAGGCTGTGTCCACGGACGATCCCGACGCCGGTCTCGTCGCAGGACGTCTCGACGCCGAGCACGAGAGGCCCGTCGTTGGTCGGCATGTTCGTCATCCTCTCCCGCCACAGGCGGCCCGCCCCAACGAGCGTCGCATCACCACGGCGTCGCTGCCGTCGCGGTAGTACCTGCGCCGGCGGTCGATCTCCACGAAGTCGGCCGCGGCGTAGAAGCTCAGCGCCGCGGCGTTGAGTGCGCTCACCTCGAGAAGAACCCGGTTCGCGCCGTGTGACCCGGCCTCGGCGAGCACGGCGTCGAGAAGGGCACGCGCGACGCCGTTGCGCTGCAGGTCGGGACGCACGCCGATGCGCTGCAGGTCGACGAGGTCGGCCGCGCGCATCGTGACGGCGTAGCCGACGATGTCCTCTTCCTCGACCGCGACCACGGCGTGCCGCCCCGGGCCGACGAGCTCGCTCAGCACGGTCGCCTCCGACCAGGCGTCGGGGCCGAACAGGGCCGTCTCGAGGCCCACCAGGGACGGGACGTCCCCACGAACGGCGGGGCGGATCCTCACGAGACCCTCTTCGGCTCGTGCGGGGCGGCGGTGTCCGGGCGGCGAAGGTACATCGGCTCGGGGTCGTACAGCTCGGCCCGCTCCTCGGCGACCACCTGCGCCAGGATCCCCGCGCTCGGGTTCTCGGGCGCGCGACCGTCGGGGAAGGAGCCGGGGTAGATCACCGCGCCGCGTCCCACGACCGGCTGGTCCGTCGCCGCCGTCGCCGGCTTGACGACGTCGGGCCCGCCGAGACGCACGCCACCGGCGTCGTACGACGCGAGGTAGACCTCCTTGCGCCGCGCGTCGGTGGCCACGTGGAAGGGGCCGTCCACCGTGCCCGTGTCGACGGCCTCGACCGCGAGCACGTCGAGGGTGCAGACCCCGTAGACGGGGATCTCCAGGACCGCCGCGAGCGTCCTGGCCGTCACCAGCCCAACGCGGAGGCCGGTGAACGGCCCAGGCCCCACCCCGACCGCGATGGCGGTGAGGTCCTGGCGGACCAGGCCCGCCTCCTCGAGCACCGCGCTGATGCTGGGCGCGAGCAGCTCGCCGTGGCGCATGGCGTCGACGGTGCAGCGCTCGGCGACGACCCGCTGACCGTCGTACAGGGCGACGGTCACGGCGGGCGTGGCGGTGTCGAAGGCGAGCAGCACGGCGTCGAGGTTACGCGAGAGCCTCGTGCAACCCCGCACCGATCCACCGCGCGCCGACGGGCGTGAACCGCACGTGGCGCGGGTCGGTCTCGTCGTGGGGGTCGTCCCCCCGCGCGCGGGTGATGGTGACCTCGAGCCGGGTGTCGGCCAGGCCCTCCGCCACGCCCTCGCCCCACTCGACGACGGTCACCGCGTCGTCGAGGGAGGTGTCGAGGTCGAGGTCGTCGAGCTCCTCGATCCCGCCGATGCGGTAGGCGTCGACGTGGACCAGCGCGGGACCGCCTGCGAGCGACGGATGCACCCGCGAGATGACGAACGTGGGAGAGGTGACCTGCCCCCGGACCTTGAGGCCCTCGCCGAGTCCCTGGGTGAACGTCGTCTTGCCGGCGCCGAGGTCGCCGCTGAGGATCACCAGGTCGCCCTCCCGGAGAACGGCCGCGAGGCGCTCGCCCAGCTCGCGGGTGTCGTCGGCTCGGGTGGCCTCCACCTGGACCGGGAGCGCCTTCGCCATGGTGATCCAGGTGCCTTCGCGGTCGAGCTCGTCGTAGCCGAGGTGTCGCCAGAAGTCGATCGTCGCGGGCAGCTCCGCGCGCGCGCCCAGGACCAGCCCGTCGTACCCCTCCGCCGCCGCGATCCGCTCGGCGGCGCCCACGAGCGCTCCGGCGACGCCGCTGCTCTGCGCCTCGGGGTGGACCGATACCCGGCGCATCCGGAGCAGGCGGCCGTCGGGCTCGAGCAGCATCGCCCCGACGGGGGCCTCGCCCGCCAGCGCGAGCAGTCCCCGGTGCGCGGCGAGTGCGCCGGCGACCGACTCGACCGTCTCGTCGGTCGCCGTGGCCGGCGGCTCGAGCACCGGCCGGGCGCCGAAGGCGGCGTGGATGACGGCCACGACCTCCGCTGCCCGCTCCGGCCCCACATCGTGCACGGTCAGCGCGCCAGGAAGCGCCTGCTGGGTCATACGGCGTCCCGCCGCGCAGCCGTAGCCCGCTCCAGCATCCGGTCGAGCGCCGCGTCGACCGCCTGGCTCCGCTCGAGAAGCACCATGTGTCCGGCATCGGGGACCTCGACGAGCTCGGCGGTGGGGACCTGGGAAGCCATCTTGCGGCTGTGGCCGATCGAGGTCAGCAGGTCCGCGGTGCCGCAGATGATCACGGTCGGCACCTTCTCGAACGCGTGCAGGACCGAGAACTTGTCGAGCTGGTCGAAGTTCGGGAAGAACTCGGCGATCACCTCGAAGGGGGTCTGCGAGAGCATCTCGTCGACGAACTCGACGTAGGGCGTGGGCACCTCCGTGCCGAAGGCCATCTTGCTGGTGACCAGAAAGCCGATGTCGGAGCCGGTACGGCGGGCGCCGTCCACGAGTCCGGGGGCGCGCGCGAGCAGGGCCATGGCACGCGGCGTGACCTCACGCATGACCCGCTCCGGGAGGAACGGGCCGATCACGCGGTGGGTCTTCAAGCCGCCCGCCGTCGTCGAGAGCAGACCCACGCCGATGACGCGCGTCCCGAACATCTCGGGGTAGTGGTCCGCGAGCGACATGATCGTCATCCCGCCCATCGAGTGGCCGACCAGCACGATCGGGCCCTCGGGGACCAGCTGCTCGATCACCGAGTGGAGGTCATGGCCGAGCTGGTCGATGGTCGCGTTGCCGACCGGCGACCGCTCCGAGCGACCGTGGGAGCGCTGGTCGTAGAGAACCAGGCGATGGCGGTCCCGGAAGTGGTCGCGCTGGAAGTGCCAGCAGTCGAGGTTGAGCGCGTAGCCGTGGATGAACACGATCGTCGGGTCGTCAGCGGCGCGGGCCTGCTGCGGCTCGTCCACCTCGGCGTGCAGGTGGATGCCGTCGCTGGTGCGAACCCTCAGCGGCTCCGACCGCAGGCTGCCGAAGTCGTCCCGGGAGGTCGAGCTCTGGCGGCGCTTGCGGACGGCCCGTCGCTGCTGCGCCAGGACCGCTGCGGTCCCGCCAGCAACCAGAGCGCCCGCGGCCGCGGCGGCGATGCCGAGGGCCTTCCCACGCGAGCTCATGCGCCCTCCTCGACGTACCTGCGGCCCATCCGGCCTCCGATGCGTGTGACGATCTCGTAGTTGATGGTGCCGCAGGCCTCAGCCCAGTCCTGTGCGGTCGGCTCGCCGTCCTTCCCGGGTCCGAACAGCACGACGGGGTCGCCGGGGGACGCCTCCGCGTCGCCGAGGTCGAGGACGAACTGGTCCATGCAGACCCGGCCGGCGATGGTGCGGACCTGACCCGCGGCCAGCACGGGAGCCTTCGAGGACGCGTGGACCGGGATGCCGTCGCCGTAGCCGGCGGGAACCACGCCCACGGTCGTGTCGTGAGCGGTGATGTACGTGTGGCCGTAGGACACCCCGGATCCCGCGCGAACCCCCTTCACCACGGCGAGCCGGCTCTGGACGGTCATGGCGGGCACGAGGCCGAGCTCTTCGGAGTCGGCCACGGCAGGCATCGGGGTGAGGCCGTACGCCGCGATCCCGCATCTCACCAGGTCGAACCACGACGACGGCCTGCTCAAGGCTGCTGCCGAGTTGGCGAGGTGGCGCACCTCGGGACGGAGGCCCGAGCGCTCCGCGAGCTCCACGGCCCACCGGAACACGCCCTCCTGAGCGTCGTTGGCGGGGTGCTCCGGCTCGTCGCTGCATGCGAAGTGCGACCAGACACCCGTCACCCTCACCTCGCCGGCGTTCTGCGCCGCGACGGCGGCGGAGACGAGGTCGGGCCACTCCTCCTGGCTGGAACCGCCACGGGACAGGCCGGTGTCGATCTTCAGCTGCACCCGGGCGACGGTCCCGACCGACCTGGCGGCGGCGCGGATCTCGTCGAGCTCGGACACGGTGTACGCCGTCACGTCGACGCCCTGCTCGACGGCCGGGCGGAAGTCCTCCCCGGGCACCGCCAGCCAGCACAGGAGCGGACCTGTGTAGCCGTCCGCCCGGAGCTCCAGCGCCTCCTCGATGACCGCGACGCCGAGCCAGTCCGCCCCGGCATCGCGGGCGGCCCTGGCCACCGGGAGCATGCCGTGCCCGTACCCGTCGGCCTTCACCACGATCATCAGGGCGCGGCCCTCGACACGCTCCTTGAGCGTCCGCACGTTGTGGCGGAACGCGTCGAGGTCCACGACGATCTCCGCGCGCGGCGTGGACGGGTCAGGGGTGGTCATGACCCTGCAATCTTCCCATCCTCACCGCCGGCACACGTTCATCGGGCGAGCAGCAGCCGGGAGACGACCGGCACCGCGCGGGCCACGTCGGGCGCGGTCACGGGCCCGCCCTCCCCTGCGTGCGCCGCGGCAGCACCGTGGAGCCAGGCCCCGGCCGACCCTGCGTCGAACGGGTCGAGACCCGCGGCCATGAGGGCTCCGCAGAGACCGGCCAGCACGTCTCCCGCACCCGCGGTCGCAAGCCAGGGCACCCCGACGGTGTTGACGCGCGCCCGCCCGTCCGGCGCCGCGACCAGGGTGTGCCGTCCCTTGAGAAGGACGACCGCCTCGAAACGAGTCGCCGCCTCTCGCGCGAACCGCAGCTGCTCCGCCTCGACCTGCTCGCGCTCGACGTCGAGCATCCTGGACAGCTCCCCTGCGTGCGGCGTGAGGAGGGCAGGCACGCCGAGGGGCCGCGTGACGTGGGCGAGGCCGTCGGCGTCGACCACGACCGGCACGTCGTCCTCGAGGCACCGGCGCAGGGCCTCCCCGGCGTCCGCGCCTCCTCCGGACCCGACGACCCAGGCCTGCACCTGTCCAGGGCCCACGACGACCTCGGGATGCGCGTGGCGCACGGCGTCGGCCGCTTCCCCGTCGTACCGCACCATGCCGGCGAACCCGGAGGAGGCGCCGGCGACACAGAGCACGCCGGCGCCCGGGTACCGCTCGGAGCCCGCGCGCACGCCGACGAGGCCCCGCGAGTACTTGTGCGCAGCGGCGTCGGGCAGCGGCAGCATGCCGGCGACGTCGTCGGCCTGGAGGGAGGTGATGGCAGCCCCGGGCAGGTCGAGGCCGATGTCGACGAGGTGCACCGCGCCGCAGGCCCGGGCGGCCGGGTCGACGAGGTGCGCGACCTTGTGCGTGCCGAAGGTGACGGTCACCGTGGCCACGACGTGCGGGCCGGACACCTCCCCGGTGTCGACGTTCACCCCCGAGGGCACGTCCACGGCGACGAACGGCACGTCACGGAGCGCCCCGACCACCAGCTCGGCGTCCCCACGCAACGCGCCGGTGCCGCCGATGCCGACGATGCCGTCGACGACGACGTCCGGGTCGTGCGCCTGAGCGAGGTCCGCCACCACGCGGCCTCCAGCGTCACGCAGCGCCTGGAGACCCTGCGGGTGTGCCTTCTCGGGGTTCAGCAGGAGGGCCTCCACCGCCGTGCCGCGGCGGGCGAGCATCGTGCCGGCGAAGAGCGCGTCGCCTCCGTTGTCCCCGGAACCCACCAGGAGCAGCACCCGCCGGCCGTACCCCTCGCCCAGGAGGTCGAGCACGGCGTACGCCAGACCGGCCGCGGCCCGTTGCATCAGCGCCCCCTCGGGCAGGGCGGCCATGAGCTCGCCCTCCGCCCGTCGTACCTCGGCCACGGTATGTGCGCTGCGCATGACCCTCAAACTACCCATCGCGACCCCTGGGAGCCCCTAGCGTGGCCGGATGAGGATCGGCACAGTGCTCGGGTTCGTTCGAAGCGGCGACTTCCGGGCGAGGCTCGCCGCGCTGCGCGACGGCCAGGCCGCGGTGAGGCTGGCGGCGGTGGACGCAGGCCTGCGGACCCGCGTGCTCGACATGCTGGGGGCGGCGCCGGGCTCGACGTCCGACCTCGCGGCCCGGGGCGGCTGGTCCGACGAGGAGATGCTGGCCGCGCTGCTCCATGTCCTGGCCGGGATGAGCCTGGTCCGCGCCCCCGAGGGCACCTGGGAGCTGACCCGCCGTGGTCGAGCGGTGGTCGAGGACGACGTGGTGCGCGCGACCTACGAGGGCTTCTCCGGCTACCACACGGGGCTCTACCGGGAGGTCGAGCAGCAGCTCAGGGGCGGCGCGCGGCGCCGGGACATCATCGATAAGGGAGCCGTGATCGCGCGACTGTCCCGCGCGATGGACCCGTTCGTCCTCGACGCGCTGGCCGAGGAGGTACGGCGGAGGGCGCCCCGTCGCGTGCTGGACGTCGGTTGCGGCTCGGGAAGCCACCTCACCCACATGCTGGCGGTCGCCGCCCACGCCACCGGGGTCGGCATCGAGACCGACCACGCAGCCGCCTCCCTGGCACGGATCACGGTCACCGACCGCGGCATGGGAAGCCGCGCCGAGGTCGTCGAGGGCGACGCCCGCGAGCTTCTCCTCCCCGCCCTGGGCGAGTTCGACCTGGCGCTGCTGGCCAACGTCATCTACTACCTGCCCGTGGCGGGACGCGTGCCGCTGCTGCGGTCCGTCGCCGACCGGCTCCGCCCCGGAGGCGCCCTGCTCGTGGTGACGACCGCGCTCGACGACAGCGTGTTCAGCCGCCACTTCGACCTGCTCCTGCGAGCCCAGGAGGGCGAGATGGGGCTCCCTGCGACCGACGACCTGGCCCAGCAGCTGCGCGCCGCCGGGCTCGTTCCCGACCGGCCCCGTCGGATCACACCCGGCGAGCCGCTGACCATCCTCGTGGCGACGAAGGCCTAAGACTCGAGGATCACGAACGCCGACGCGATCCCGGCGTCGTGGGAGAGGGAGACGTGGACGGTCTTGGCGCCGAGGTCGTTCGCGCGGGACAGGACGCTGCCCCGGATCTCGAACTGGGGGTTCCCGCTCGCTTCGTTGACCACCTCGGCATCGTGCCAGGCCATGCCGGTGGGGGCGCCGAGCGCCTTGGCGAGCGCCTCCTTCGCCGCGAACCTGGCGGCCAGGGACGCCAGCGGGCGGTCACGCTCCTGCTCGGTGAACAGCCGCTCCAGCAGGCTGGGAGTCCGCTCGAGCGCCTGCTCGAACCTGCCGACGTCGACCACGTCGATGCCTACGCCGAGGATCATGCGGCTACTCGACCGTCACGGACTTGGCGAGGTTGCGCGGCTGGTCGACATCGAGGCCCTTGTGCGTGGCCAGCTCGCAGGCGAACAGCTGCAGCGGGATGATCGACACCAGCGGTTGGAGCAGCGTCGGCACCCGAGGTATCGGGATCAGCACGTCGGCGTACCTGGCGGCCAGCTCGTCGTCCTCCTCGGCGAGGACGATCGTGTGGGCGCCTCGGGCGCGAACCTCCTGGATGCCGCTGACCATCTTGTCGTGGAGCTGGTCGCGGCCATGAGGCGGCACGACGCAGAACACCGGGAGCCCCTGCTCGATCACCGCGATCGGGCCGTGCTTGAGCTCGCCGGCCGCGAAGCCCTCCGCGTGGATGTACGCGAGCTCCTTGAGCTTCAGCGCCCCCTCGAGCGCCACGGGGAAGCCGGCGTGGCGGCCGAGGAAGAGTACCGACCGGGCGTCCGAGAGCTCCCGCGCGAGCCGGTAGACGTCCTCGGCGCCGTCGAGGGCCTGCTGGATCCGCTCGGGCATCTGCGAGATCTCGTTGACCACCTGGCCGATCTCGTCGCCGTACCTGGTGCCCCGGACCTGCGCCAGGTACAGGCCGAGCAGGTAGCAGGCGACCAGCTGGGTGGTGTAGCCCTTCGTGGAGGCCACCCCGATCTCGGGCCCGGCGTGGGTGTAGATCACCGCGTCCGACTCCCGGGGAATGGTCGAGCCGTTGGTGTTGCAGATCGCCAGGACCTTCGCCCGCTGCTCGCGCGCGTGCCGGATGGCCATCAGCGTGTCGGCGGTCTCACCGGACTGGCTGATCGCCACGACCAGGGTGTCCCGGGTGAGGATCGGGTCGCGGTAGCGGAACTCCGAGGCCAGCTCGACCTCACAGGCGATTCGGGTCCAGTGCTCGATGGCGTACTTGGCGACCATGCCGGCGTAGAAGGAGGTGCCGGACGCGATCACGATGATCTTGTCGACCGCGCGAAGGTCCTCCTCGCTGATCCGGATCTCGTCGAGCTGGAGCGCCCCCGTCTCGTCGTGGCGACCCAGCAACGTGTCCGCCACTGCACGGGGCTGCTCGAAGATCTCCTTGCGCATGAACCAGTCGTAGCCGCCCTTCTCGGCGGCCGAGAGGTCCCAGTCGACGTGGTAAGGCCTCGGCTCGGCGGGCCTGCCCTCGAAGTCCGTGACCTCCACGCTGTCCGCGGAGATGGAGACGACCTGGTCCTGGCCGAGCTCCAGGGCGTCGCGGGTGAACTCGATGAACGCGGCCACGTCCGAGGCGAGGAAGTTCTCACCCTTGCCGAGCCCCACGACGAGCGGCGAGTTGCGTCGGGCCGCCACGACCCGGTCCGGGTCCTGCGCGTCGACCGCGACCAGCGTGAACGCTCCGTGCAGGCGCTTGGCGACGACCCGCATCGCCTCCGTGAGAGTGGCACCCTTGGCGACCTCGTTCTCGAGCAGGTGCGCCGCGATCTCGGTGTCGGTGTCGGAGCTGAGGTCGTGTCCGGCAGCCTCCAGCTCGGCGGAGAGCGCCGCGAAGTTCTCGATGATCCCGTTGTGGACAAGGGCGACCCGGGAGCCCTGCCCGAGGTGCGGGTGGGCATTACGGTCGTTGGGGGCGCCGTGGGTGGCCCACCGGGTGTGACCGATGCCCGTGCTCGCCTCGGGAAGCGGTGAGTCGCTGAGGGCCTTCTCGAGGTTCGCCAGCTTGCCGGCCCGCTTCTCGGAGGCGATTGTCCCGTCGTGCACGAGCGCGATCCCCGCTGAGTCGTAGCCGCGGTACTCCATCCGCCTCAGGCCCTCGACGACGATGCCCTGGGCCTGCTGCGGTCCGACGTAGCCAACGATTCCACACATGCGGGCCAGACTACCCAGCACAGAGGGGCCGAACCGATCGGCGAGACCGGCGTCGAGGGCCCCGCAGCAGGTACGGAACACTTGCGACATGGCTTCTGCGCACGCGAACGGCCAAGCCGGGCAGGACGGCGCCTTTCGCGAGTCCTCACCGTACGTCGAGCTCGACCGGGAGGCGTGGGCAGCGCTCGGGGCCGCCACCGAGCAGCCGCTCAGCGAGGAGGAGATCGCCCGGGTCCGGGGCCTCGGGGACGAGCTCGACCTCGACGAGGTGGTCCAGGTCTACCTGCCCCTCTCGCGCCTGCTCAGCCTGTACGTCGGAGCGGCGGGAGAGCTGCACAGAGCCCAGGAGGAGTTCCTGGCCCGTCCGTACCCACCACGCACGCCCTTCGTGATCGGCCTCGCCGGCTCCGTCGCCGTCGGCAAGTCGACCACCGCCAGAGTGCTCCAACAGATGCTCGCGCACTGGCCCGAGCACCCCTCGGTCTCCCTCGTGACGACCGATGGCTTCCTCTACCCCAACGCCGAGCTCGAGCGGCGCGGCATCCTCGCCCGGAAGGGGTTCCCGGAGTCCTACGACCGGAAGGCCCTGCTCCGGTTCGTGATGGACATCAAGTCCGGCAAGGACGAGGTGGAGGCTCCGACGTACTCCCACCTCGTGTACGACGTCGTGCCGGACGAGAAGGTCGTGATCAAACGGCCGGACATCGTCATCATCGAGGGGCTCAACGTGCTGCAGCCGGCCCGCGTGCGCGAGGACGGACGCACCGGCCTGGCGATCAGCGACTTCTTCGACTTCTCCGTGTACGTCGACGCGGCGACCAAGGACATCCGGCAGTGGTACACCGACCGGTTCCTGCGCTTGCGCGAGACCGCCTTCCGGAACCCCGCGTCCTACTTCGCCCGGTACGGCAGCCTCACCGCGGCAGAGGCGGTGGAGGAGGCGCACCGGATCTGGGACACGATCAACGGACCCAACCTGAAGCAGAACGTCCAGCCGACGCGAAGCCGCGCCACTCTCGTGCTGCGCAAGGACGCCGACCACTCCGTGCGATGGGTCCGGCTCCGCAAGCTCTGATGTCGCGCAGGACATGAAGCAGCCCCCGCCGGGCCTGGTACACCCGGCGGGAGCTTGCGCCGAACGCTGTGGCACCGCAAGGCAGGGGCGGAGCTGGCCGCCGTGGGACCTCACCAGGCTTGCCTGGCACTTGACCGGCGGTCGTCTCCCCTCGCGGGACCGTGGCGCTCTGCGGTACGGACCGGCCCTCGGGGTCCAGGAAGGGCGTTCGTCCGTGCCACGTCGATCGTCTCCCGGTAGAGGCGGTCGACCCGAGATACTGAGGGGCCGGTCCAACTAGTGCATCTGCACCAATTCGCACCCTCCGGACCGTGGCCGGCGCGGCTCAGAGACCGGCATAGAGCCCTCGGCGCACGGCGATGGCGACCGCCTCGAGCTTGCTGTGCGCCCCGAGCTTGGCGGAGAGGTTGGCCACGTGGTTGCGGATCGTGTTGACGCTGACACCGAGCTGGTCGGCGATGGCGGCGTTCGAAAGCCCGTGGGCCACGAGGTCGAGGACCTCCTCCTCCCGCCGGGTCAGACCCGGGTCGGGACTGGACGACCGACTGAGCTTGGGCAGCAGCCGCGACAGCATCTCCGGCGAGATGACGGCCTCTCCCGCAGCAGCGGCGCGCACCGCGGCCGTCACCTCCGCCAGGCCGCGTGTCTTGGAGACGAAGCCGCCGGCGCCTCCCTCGATCGCCCGCACGAGCACGTCGTCGGCCGCCGCGGCGGTGAGCACCACGACCTTCATGCTGGGACGAAGCGCCCGGAGCTCGGCAATTGCCGCGACGCCGTCGCCGTCGGGCAGCCTGCGATCGAGCAGGAGTACGTCGGGGGTGGCGCTGACGACGCGGGCCCGTGCCTGGGCGAGGGTGGACGCCACCCCGACCGAGACGATGTCCGCCTCCTCGTCGAGGACCCGCGACAGGCTGTCCGCGAGGACCTCGTGGTCGTCGACGATGAGCACACGGATCGGCCGACCACTACCGCTCGAGGCGTGGTCCCGCCTCCCTTCGATCCGGTGGTTCACGTTCCCCGTCCCTCCCCCGGCTGACGCGCATGGCGTACCGCTGAACCAAGTATGCCGACCCGGGACCACCCGCGCCCGCTTACCGACCGGTTGCCCCGCGTGGGCTCATTCTCTGGGCCACGGAACGCCTCCGGAGGGCTCGCTGATGCCTACGATGGCAGCGACAGTCGTCCTCGGGGAGACAGACTCCGGGGACGGACCGGAGGAGGCCCGAGATGTGGCAGGCAGGCGACGACGGCCCCGCAGTCGGCCCCCAGGTGATCTTCGGCTTCGACAGCAATGGCTTCTGCACCATGTCCACGGGCGCGGGGCTCGAGGACCTGGGCCTCCGGCCCGGCGAGCTGGTCGGCAGGAACCTGCTCGAGCTGTACCGCAACGCCCCGGACGCCCGCGACTCCGTGCTGCGCGCCCTCGCGGGAGAGCGCTTCAGCACCGAGAGCGAGTTCGACGGGCGACGGCTCTGGGTCTACTACGAGCCCACCCTCGACGCCGAGGGCAACGTCACGGGTGTGGTCGGCGTGGCGACCGACGTGACCGAGCAGCGGCGGATCGAGGCCGAGGCACGCGACGCTCGCGCGCGGGCAAGCCTCCTGGCCGACCTTTCAGCCGTCCTCACACAGACGGTTCCCGACCTTCCGGAGCTCCTGCGCGTCGCCGTCCGCTCCGCAACCGAGGCCGTCGCCCACCTGGGCGGCATCTGGCTGCGCACCCACGAACCGGACCGACTCGAGCTCGCGGCACTGTGGTCGGTCCGCGAGGACGACCTCGCGGCCATCGCACAGCTGGCTGCCGAGAACGTGGGCGGAACGCCTGCCTTCGAGGTGTCGAGCTCGGACGACCTGACCGCCAGTCAGCTGTTCGACCTCGTCACCGAGGACCTGGCCGGGGTCCCCGGCGCCGACCTGCTCCGAGGCGGCCTCGACGAGTTCGGCGTGAGGTGGGTCCTCCGCGTGCCGCTTCGGGCCCGCGGACTCCTCCTGGGCGTGATGGACCTGGGGCGACGTCCCTCGCTCGGCGGGTTCGACGCGAACGATACGAGCCTGGTCTGCGACATCGCCGAGAGGTGCGCACTTGCCCTCGACAACGCGGTCCTGCTTGCCGACCAGCGGGACGCCCGCGAGGAGCTGATGAAGTTCCAGGCGCTCGCGGACGCCTCCGACGACTTCATCGTCATCGCCGACGACGAAGGTCACCTCACCTACGTCAACCCGGCCCTCTACGACGCCGGGGTGCAGATCGAGAGCGGAGAGGTCTGGACCGTCGTCACCGCCCACGCAGGCGAGCCGGCAGCCACGAGGATGCGCGAAGCACTCGAGCGGGTCGGACGTTGGTCCGGGGACGTCGCGGCCACGTTCGTCGGCCGAGAGCTGGTCGTCCACGCGGAGCTCTTCCGCCTCTCACACCCGGAGACCGGCCAGTCACTAGGCACTGCCGGGATCGCCCAGGACGTCACCGAGGTCCGGGCCACGGAGGCGGCACTGCGCTCTGCCAACGCCGACCTGAAGAGGTTCAAGGCGCTCGTGGAAGCCTCCCCCGACTTCATCGCGATCGCCGGGCTGGACGGGAAGGTCCAGTACGTCAACCCGCAGGGACGCGCGATGATCGGCATGGACCCTGACGTGGACGTGGCCACCACGGTCATCGCGGACTACCTCACCCCCGAAGGGCTGGAGACATCCATGAACGTCGAGCAGCCCGCCGTCATCGCGAACGGCCACTGGGAAGGCGAGTCGACGCTGCGCAGTCTCGACGGCCCGCCGATCCCGGTGGCCATCGCGAGCTTCCTCATGCGAGACATGGAGACCGGCGAGCCGTTCGCTCTCGCCACCGTGCAACGCGACATCACCGAGCGACTGCAGGCAGAGGCTGCTCTGCGCGACCTGGCCGACCAACGCGAGGCCCTGCTCACCCGGCTCGTCGACGCCCAGGACGCCGAGCGCGCACGGATCGCGGCGGACGTCCACGACGACCCCGTTCAGGCACTCGCCGTCGTCGACCTGCGCCTCGGCTCGCTGGTCCGACGCCTCCGCGAACATGCACCCGAGCTCCTCGACATCGTCGAGCCGCTCCGCGTGAGCGTGACCGATGCCACGGCGCGGCTGCGAGCGCTGCTCTTCGACCTGGAGCCTCCCGATCTCCAGCACGGGCTGACAGCGGCACTCCACCGCGCCGCGGACGAGATCTTCAGTGGCTCTGACACCGAGTGGAGCATCGCCGCGGACCGCGAGCCCGACGTGCCGGACTCGACCCGCGCAGTCGCCTACAGGATCGTCAAGGAAGCGCTGACCAACGCCCAGAAGCACGCTCGCGCGGACCACGTCAGGGTGACCGTGGACGATGAGGCAGGAGGACTGAGCGTCTCGGTGGAGGACGACGGCACGGGACTGGGACCGGGGCCGGTCGAGTCCCTCCCCGGCCACCGCGGGCTGCTGAGCATGCAGGACAGGGCGACGGTCGCAGGTGGACGGTGCTCCATCGAGAACCGCCGCGAGGGCGGAACGGTCGTCAAGCTGTGGCTTCCAGGCTGTCCCCTTGGCGTGGGGCGTGCACTCCAAGCCCCGGGATGACGAAAAATGATGCCGTTGCACTAGCCAAAAGCGTGCGTGGGCATCGGTTCTCGTGGCTTCGGGCGTGGGAACTTAGCAGTAAGCCGGTTGGCTCGTATCCCCCGTCGAGCCGACCGGCCTTCTACGTCCTCGTGACAGTTCAGAGCGCGAGGCGCTGACGCACCACGAGCGCGAGCCGGCCGGCAACCTCCTGGGCCTGGTCCGCGCTCGCCGCCTCCACCATGACCCGCACGAGCGGTTCGGTGCCCGAGGGACGCAGGAGCACTCGGCCGGTGCTGCCGAGCTCGGCCTCCGCCTCAGCGACCGCGGCGGCCAGGATCGGGTCCTCGTCCGCCCGGGACTTGTCCACCTCGGGGACGTTCACGAGGACCTGCGGGAGCCGGGTCATCACGGCTGCCAGGTCCGCGAGCGACGTGTCCTTCTCGGCCACGCGCGCGAGCACGTGCAGTGCGGTGAGAAGCCCGTCGCCCGTCGTCGCGTGGTCGCTCATGATGACGTGGCCGGACTGCTCGCCACCGAGCGAGTAGCCGCCCGCCTTCATGGCCTCGAGGACGTACCTGTCGCCGACCTTGGTCTGGCGGACGCCGACACCCTCGCGACGCATGGCCTGGACGAAGCCGAGGTTGCTCATCACCGTCGCGACGACGGTGTCCGCGTGGAGCGCACCGGCGTCGCGCATGGCGAGAGCAAGGACGGCCATGAGCTGGTCCCCGTCGACGACGTTCCCGGTGTGGTCGACGGCAAGGCAGCGGTCGGCGTCCCCGTCCACGGCGAAGCCGACATCGGCGTCGTGCTCGACCACCGCCTTCTGGAGCAGGTCGAGGTGCGTCGAGCCGCAGCCGTCGTTGATGTTGAGGCCGTCGGGCTCGGCGCAGATGGCCACGACCTCCGCTCCGGCGTCGTGCAGCGCCTTCGGCCCGGCCTCGAACGCCGCGCCGTGGGCGCAGTCGAGAACGACCCGGATCGGGCGCCGGCCGGAGCCGTCAGACATGTCGAGCCCTCGAGGCAGGGTCGAGACGAGATGAGCGGCATACCGCTCGACAGCCTCGTCGTAGGTCGAGACGCGGCCGACCGCACCACCGGTGGGCCGGTCCCATGGCTCGCGGAGCCGCCGCTCGATCTCGATCTCGACAGTGTCGTCGAGCTTGACACCCCCACGTGCGAGGAACTTGATGCCGTTGTCCGGCATGGGGTTGTGACTCGCTGAGAGCACCACACCGAGATCTGCGCCGAGGGCGTCGGTGAGGTACGCGACCCCAGGGGTGGGAAGCACCCCGAGCAGCAGCACGTCGACGCCGGCCGAGGCGAGACCCGCCACCACCGCGGCCTCGAGGAACTGGCCGGAGATCCGCGTGTCCCTGCCCACGACGGCGACGGGCCGGTGTCCTGAGAAGACACCGGCCTCGCCGAGGACGTGTGCAGCAGCGACCGACAGGTCCACCGCGAGCTCGGCGGTCAGGTGACCGTTCGCGAGCCCGCGGACGCCGTCGGTGCCGAAGAGGCGTGCCACAACCAGAAGGTGCGGGTCAGCGCTTGCTGAACTGGGGCGCCTTGCGGGCCTTCTTGAGCCCGGCCTTCTTCCGCTCGATCACGCGAGCGTCGCGGGTGAGGAGCCCGGCCTTCTTGAGGGAGGGTCGGTTGGCCTCGACGTCGACAGCGTTGAGGGCGCGAGCGACACCGAGCCGGAGCGCACCGGCCTGGCCGGTGATGCCGCCACCGTGGATGCGCGCGATCACGTCGAAACGGCCGGCCAGATCAGTGGTGACGAACGGCTCGTTGACGACCTGCTGGTGCAGCTTGTTCGGGAAGTAGCTCTCCAGCGAGCGCCCGTTGACCGTCCACTGGCCGGTGCCCGGCACGAGGCGCACGCGGGCCACCGCCTCCTTGCGACGGCCGGTGGCCGACGCCGGAGCGATGGTCGCGGGGCGAGCCGGGGCGTTCTCGGACGGCGCGCTCTCCGAGCTGTAGGCGACGCCCTGCTCGTTGACCTCGTAGGTCTCCTCGACGCCCTCGGTGGTGGTCTCAGCCACGGATGATCCTCACTTGTACGACTGCTGTTCGGTTGGTTACTGCGAGACCTGGGTGATCTCGAACGGCTTGGCCTTCTGCGCCTGGTGCGGGTGCTCCGGGCCGGCGTACACCTTGAGCTTCTTCAGCATCTGGCGACCGAGGCGGTTCTTCGGGAGCATGCCCCACACCGCCTTCTCGATGGCGCGACGCGGGTCCTTCTCGAGCAGGTCGCCGAAGGCGGTGGCCGAGAGACCGCCCGGGTAGCCCGAGTGGCGGTAGGCCATCTTGGCCGCGGCCTTGTTTCCGGACAGGGCGACCTTGCCGGCGTTGACGATGATCACGAAGTCGCCGGTGTCGACGTGGGGGGCGAACATCGCCTTGTGCTTGCCGCGAAGCAGCGTCGCAGTCTGGACGGCGAGGCGTCCGAGCACCACGTCGGTGGCGTCGATGACGTGCCACTCGCGCTGGATGTCAGCGGGCTTCGGGCTGTACGTACGCACGGTTGTTTGCCTTCTCATCGAGATCGGTTGTGTGTCGACCCGCGTCCACGAGCCTGGGCGGCGAACGGCGGACTCGAAGACGAGCCTGCTACAGAACATGCCGCGACGGCCAAGACTACCGGCGCGCTCCACGCTGGGTCAAAACGGCCCCGGTTTCCCTCGGGCCGCGATGGGGGCATAAGTTAGACAGAACTATCTGCGACGCAACAGTACGACGTCCCCCGACGCATGCTTGAATCCGGGCCTGCGCGGGCACAGGACGGTCCCGACTCAGCGAGGAGCCGACGTGACCGACAGCACGGCCACTCAGTCAAGCCCCGGATCCATGGGTGACAGTACCAACGAGAGCCTGACGATCCGCGACAACCGCACGGGGCAGGAGTACGACGTTCCCATCCTCGACGGGGTGGCGATCAAGGCCGCCGACGTGGGCAAGATCCGGGTGGACGAGGACAACCCCGGCCTCGCCGTCTACGACCCTGGCTTCGTGAACACCGCGTCCTGCAGGAGCGCGGTCACCTTCATCGATGGCGACAAGGGCATCCTCGAGTACCGCGGCTACCCGATCGAGCAGCTGGCGGAGAAGTCGACCTACCTGGAAGTGGCCTACCTCCTGATCCACGGCGAGGTCCCCACGAAGGAGCAGTACGACACCTGGGTGCACGAGATCACCTACCACACCTTCGTGCACGAGAACGTCCGTCGCTTCATGGAGGGCTTCCGCTACGACGCGCATCCCATGGGGATGCTGCTGGCCTCGGTCGGGGCGCTCTCGACGTTCTACCCCGAGTCGCGCAACATCTCCGACGGCGACAACCGCCACATGCAGATCGTGCGGCTGATCGCGAAGATGCCTACCCTCGGCGCCTGGGCGTTCCGCCACGCCCAGGGCAAGCCGTACATCTACCCCGACAACGACCTCGGTTACGCCGCGAACTTCCTCGCGATGCTGTTCAAGATGAGCGAGCCGAAGTTCCAGGCCGACGACCGCCTCGTCCGGGCGCTCGAGGTGCTGTTCATCCTGCACGCCGACCACGAGCAGAACGCCTCCACCAACGC
>DASVBF010000261.1:0-17514 GCA_036375975.1 Nocardioidaceae bacterium
GGTGTGGCTCTGCTCCGGGGACTTCTTGAGCGTGCAGTTGACGAACATCGCCCGGAGCCCGGTGAAGTCGTGGTCGGCCATGCTCCGATTGTCCCTTCTGCCGTCCGCCGGTGACATGACGCGCGCGGGCCATGGCGGTCGCCGTCGGGAGTAGTTCGGGCTCAGTAGTAGTGAGGGAAGGCCGACCAGTCCGGGTCGCGCTTCTCGAGGAAGGCGTCGCGGCCCTCGACGGCCTCGTCGGTCATGTACGCCAGCCGCGTCGTCTCGCCGGCGAAGATCTGCTGCCCCACGAGTCCGTCGTCGATGAGGTTGAAGGAGTACTTCAGCATCCGCTGCGCGGTGGGCGACTTGCCGTTGATCTTCCGGCCCCAGTCGAGCGCGACCTTCTCGAGGTCTGCGTGGGGGACCACGGCGTTCACCATGCCCATCCGGTGTGCGTCCTGCGCGGAGTACTCGTCACCGAGGAAGAAGATCTCGCGCGCGAACTTCTGCCCCACCTGGCGGGCCAGGTACGCCGAGCCGTACCCGCCGTCGAAGGAGCCGACGTCGGCGTCGGTCTGCTTGAACCGGGCATGCTCGGCGCTGGCGAGGGTCAGGTCGGAGACGACGTGGAGGGAGTGCCCTCCCCCGGCGGCCCAGCCCGGGACGACACAGATGACGACCTTGGGCATGAAGCGGATCAGCCGCTGGCACTCCAGGATGTGCAGCCGGCCCAGCCGCGCCTTGTCCACCGTCTCGGCGGTCTCTCCCTCGGCGTACTGGTAGCCGGCGCGGCCCCGGATCCGCTGGTCGCCACCGGAGCAGAACGCCCACCCCCCGTCGCGGGGCGAGGGGCCGTTGCCGGTCAGCAGCACGCAGCCCACGTCGCTCGAGGTGCGCGCGTGCTCGAGCACCCGCAGCAGCTCGTCGACCGTGTGCGGGCGGAACGCGTTGCGCACCTCGGGCCGGTCGAACGCGATCCGCACGGTGCCGTGCTCGACTGCCCGGTGGTAGGTCAGGTCGGTCAGGTCCTCGAAGCCGGGCACCGCCTTCCAGGCGGACGGGTCGAAGATCTCGGAGACGGGGGCGTCAGGCATGGCCGCAGGCTACCGCCGCTGGTTGGAGGGGGAGCTTCCTGGGCATAGGGCAGGCATGACACGTCAGGGGGAGTATGTCCCCAGCCCGGAGAAATGGGTCCGCGACCAGGTCGAGCTGTTCGAGGCGACCGACGGCGCCGAGGGCAACACGCTGCGTGGGGTGCCCATCGTCGTGATCACCTCGGTCGGCGCCCGCAGCGGCCAGCTGCGCAAGAACCCGGTCATGCGCGTCGAGCACGAGGGCAGCTACGCCGCTGTCGCCTCCCAGGGTGGGGCTCCCGAGCACCCGAGCTGGTACTTCAACCTCGTCGCCAACCCAAGCGTCGAGCTCCAGGACGGCCCCGTCCGGAGGACCTACGTCGCCCGCCTGGTCACCGGCGACGAGAAGGCGACCTGGTGGCAGCGCGCTCTCGAGGTCTGGCCGCACTACGCGGCGTACCAGGAGCGGACCGACCGCGAGATCCCGGTGTTCGTCCTCGAGCCCGATCAGCCGGACTTGGAGATCGACACCGCGAGAGCGGCCAGGTGACCCAGCCGGGCGAGCTCTGAGTCGAGGATCGCCGGTCCACCGCGGCGTCCGAAGAGGACCAGGTCCTCCTTGTCGTCCAGAGGTGCCGCGGCGACCAGGGTCGAGGTCCAGCGCTCCCAGTTCTCCGGGACCTCCACCCGGGCGGGTCGGCTCAGGGGGAACCAGTCGACCTCGCCGTCGACGATCTCGGGCGCCGCGGACGTGCTGTGGACGATCGCGATCCCCGAGTCGGTGCGCCTGACCCGGAGCCCCCAGTCCGCCCGGAAGGTGATGGGCAGCAGGTCGACGAGCTCGTCGACGGCCGAGTGCGGCGTCGAGGTGAGCTGCTCCACCGCCTCCAGGTCGAGGAAGAGGTTCCCCCCGGCGCCGTACCGGGAGATCCACAGGACCTTCACCCCCTCGAGCCGGGTGCACGCCGAGACGATCGAGTCGGGCATCACGCCCGGAGCGGTCTCGAGGAGCACGTCGTCGACGGCGGTCCCGGAGCTGAGCTTCTTCTCGACGATCTCGATCGCCTCGATGTCGCCACCTGCCTCACCGATGGCGGCCGCGACCCGGCCCAGAGAACCTGGCACGTCGGGCAACTCGACGCGAAGCAGGTACGGCATCGGGCTGATCAGCCCCTTTCCGGATCGGTGGAGTCACCGGCGCGCAGAGTACCGGGACCAGCCACTCCGGCTCCACCCGGCGTGGACAACTTTCGCCTCCTCGACGATAGCGGGGATGACCACGCGCCCGAAGGGATCAGCGCACGATCTTGAGGTTGAAATCTGACGTACCCAGCCGCCCCATGAGGCGGACCCAGAGCGGCAGCCACATCTCCATGCCGCGGGCCGCCGACAGGCTGCCGAACTCGATGATGTCCCACCAGCCGAGCTGCCCGAGCAACGCGACCACGGTCTCGCGGGCCCGCGGGTCGTCACCGGCGACGAACATCGTGGTCTGTCCGTCCCCCACTCGGCTGGGGTCGACCATGACCGCGCAGTTCACGGTGTTCAGCGACTTCACGACCCGGGCGCCGGGGAAGGCGCGCTGGATCTGCTCCGCGAGGGAGTCGGTGTCCTTGACGCTGAGAGTCGGCGGGGACCCGGCCGTCATGTCGAGCGGGTTCGCCACGTCGAGCAGCACCTTCCCGGCGAGCGCCCCGGCCCCGACGGCCTCGAGCACCATCAGCGACGCCTGCCCGTTGGTCGCGTTGACGACCAGGTCGACTCCGGCACCTATGTCGCCGTAGGCACTGAGCGGCAGGTCGAGGCGCCAGTCGTCACGCGTGCGCGTCGCTTCGGGGTCACGGGTTCCAACGACCACCTCGTGCCCCAGACGGGCGAAGGCCGGGGCCAGGGCTCGGCCCACCATTCCTGTCCCGAGCACGGCGATCCTCATAGCGTGACGCTACGTCGCGCGACGGCCCAGCGGGAATGACTCGATGACCTCATAACGAGGCCGGTTCCGCGGCCCCTCACCGAGGTAGGACTGCACGAGGCTGACCTCCGACGCCGTCCAGGCCGGCCCGCGGTAGGCCTCCATGACGCGGATCCACCTCGTCACGTCGATTGGTCGCTTGATCCGGGCCAGGGTCAGGTGCGGGTGGAAGTGACCGCCCTCGGCGTCCGCGCCGGACTTGTTCGCCGCGGCCCGAGCCCCCGTCTTGAGTCGGCGCAACTCCTCCAGGTCGCTGAGCTGCAGCCCTGCGTAGAGGATCTTGGCCCGCGCGGCGTTCGGGAAGGCGCCCCCGCCGGCCACGGTCACGGTGAAAGGCGTACGACGGGCAGCGGCACGTCCCAGGCGGGCGACGAGGTCGTCGACGGCCCGGTCCGGCACCTGCGGCATGAACGCCAGGGTCACGTGCCACTGCTCGGAGGTGGTCCACCGGAAGCCGCCGTCGGCCTCCTGTCGCGGCCGGAGGAACTCGGCGAGGTCCTCCAGCGCCTCGTCGGGTGGGACGACCGCCACGAACATCCGCATGCCGTCACCGTAGCCCGGGAGCCGACCGGGACAGCTCAGTCCGGGCGACCCAGCCAGGCGGCGACCGAGGTCGCGGTCCGGCGGCCCGACACGAGCGCGCCCTGGATCGACGCGGTGTCGCGGTGGTCCCCGGCCACGAACAGCCCGTTCCCGAGGTCGACCGGCTGCCGCAGCGAGACACCGGGCCGCTGCTCGGGCAGGGCGTGGGGGACGTGGTGGGCGACCACGACCTCCCACTGCCTGGTGGAGATCCGGTACATCCGCGCCAGGTGTGCTCGCACCTCCTTCTCGGCCACCGCCTCCTGACCCGCGAGGGCGGTCGCCTGCACGAGGTGACGGCCCTCCGGCGCGTAGGCCGGGGCGATGTTCGACATGACCGCGGTGTTGACGACCGGCCCGGTGCGCATCGGGTCGAGCACGAGCAGGTCCAGGCCGGTCGGGCTCTCGTCCGTGGCGAACCAGTACGTCACCAGGCCCTTCATGGCCGCGGTGTCCACGCCGACGAGGTCGGTTGCTCGGGCCGGATCGGTGGCCACGACGACCGCGTGGGCGTCGTACCGGTGCTCCCGGGTCGCCACGTGCCAGATCCGCTTCCGCTCGATGGAGACGACCTCGGCGTGCAGGCGCACCTTGTGGTGGAGCTCGGCCGCGATCTGCTCGGGCAGCGCCGACATGCCGAGGGCCGGGACGCCAGGGGTGCCTCGGGCGAAGGACCTCACGAGCAGCCTGGCGAAGTGCGAGGACGTCTCACCCCGGTCCTCCGCCAGCACGCCGGTGAAGAAGGGCTCGAACACCTCCTCGCGGATCCTCCCGCGCACACCTGCGCTGTCCAGGGAGTCCGCGAGCGGCTGGTCCTCCTGCGCGAGGAGCTTCCGCACGCTGCCGAACGAGGGCTTGGCCCAGGCTCCCAAGCGCGCGAGCTCCCCGGGCAGGACGTAGCCGCTGCGCAGCACCCGGCGCAGGTACCTCGGGCTGCGCTTGGGGTCCGCGACGATCGCGAACCCGTCCGGACCCGCGAGCGCCGCCCCCGCCGCGAAGGGCCGGAGGTCCAGCGCGTCGAGGTCGACGAGCTGCTTCAGGGCGGGGTAGGCGGGGTTGACGAGCTGGAACCCCCGGTCGCAGCGGAACCCGTCGACCAGGTCGGTGCGCACGCGACCACCCACGGCGTCGGACCTCTCGAGCACGACGACGTCGAGCCCGGCCCGCTCGAGCTCTCGGGCGCAGGTCAGGCCCGCGAGGCCGGCGCCGACGACGACGGCGTCCGCTGACATGCCGTCACTATGTCACCGGCCTGCAAGACGGGTCAGCGAATAGAACCAGTTCCACTACGCTCCCGACTCGTGGACACCGCGAACCTCACCGAGGCAACCCGCGAGGCTCTCTCCATGCTTCGCGACGCGAGCGACGTGAAGTGGTACACCGTCACGTTCCTCGGCATCGTCATGTACGTCTACGCCAACGAGGTGGAGCGGAGGCGGTGGGACATCGTGGCCGCCGGCCTCGTGTTCTTCCTCGTCGACGTCTTCAACGAGCTCGTCAACTCGGCCGTCCTGCACGTGACCGAGCGGTCCGCGCTCTGGACGATCACCGGCGACACGAGCTACCTGATCCTGGTCGGCTGGACGATCGAGATCGTCTTCCTCTTCCTGATCTCGGGGGTGGAGTTCGTGAAGTTCCTCCCCGCAGACAGGCACATGAGGATCCTCGGCATCCCGAACCGCTGGGTGTTCGTCACGTTCTGGTCCTGCTTCGCGGTGTTCGTCGAGGTCCTGCTCCACGCCGCGGGGATCCTCAACTGGGAGTACTGGTTCTGGAACGTCCCGTTCCTGCTGCCGATCGTCGTGTTCGGCTACGGCACGTTCTTCGCCGCCGCGGCGTGGGTGTTCGACATGAGGAGCGACCGGCGCAGGTTCACCGTCGTCGGCGCGTTCGCCGCGTTCGACGCCGTGCTCGCGGTCGTCTTCGGCCTCCTGGGCTGGCTCTGAGGATCCCGCCGCCTCAGGAGCGTCTCAGCGTCCAGTCCTGGTCGCGGAAGTCGAGGCGCATGACCGTTGCGTCGATGTCGGCGTCCACGAAGCGCCCTCGCGGCCCGAGGGAGTCTAGGAACCGGCGTACGTCGGGGTCCCGGCTGTGCAGCAGCCGACCCGGGACCTCGATCGTGCCCTGGACGAGGCGGGGCACCGCGTCGAGTCCCCGGGCACGGGTGCCCTGGCGGATCGCGTCGACGGTGTGCAGCGTCAGGGTGAACCGCTGTCCCGTGGCGAGCCAGACCCGGATGTGCGCGGGCGAGCAGTAAACGTTGAAGTCGGGGACCGTGATGCGAGCCGTTCCGCGGGCTCCGGCGTACCGCCTCGCCTCGGACGGCAGCAGTCCCCGCGCGGAGGTGTCCCGCGCCGGGTTGCGCAGGAGGCGACCCCGGAGCGGTCGGTCCGTCGCCGTGAAGCGCCAGCGCCGTGCGGTGACGTCCTTGTGCCAGTAGCCGTTCCGCCCGCCGTGACGTCCCTCCACGCGGAGCGTGCGGTGCAGGGACCTCGCCCCGACCTTCTCGATGGAGATCCGGTTCGTCACCGGCCCCGGGACCTTCGGCTGCTCCTGCCAGGCAGGGGACGGAAGCTGGATCGCGGGATCCTGTCTGTTGCGCTGGTTCGCGTAGGAGTAGTCGAAGAAGACCGAGTCCGCGCCGGAGATGTCGAAGTCGTACAGGCGGGTGTACATGTCGCCGTACCGCCCGATGACGAACACCGTCGAGCCGCTCGCCGACAAGCCGACCGAGCGGAACCGGCCGCGGTGCGGGGAGCACATCTCATAGCTCGTGTCCCTCGGCAGCCAGGGGTCGATGTAGGTGAGCCGGCGGCCGTCGCGACCGAGCATCCAGATGTGGGAGACCTTGAAGTCGCCGACGGGGTGGTCGTTGCCGGCGGCGTCCCGCCACGTCTTGTCCTCGAGCTGGGAGAGCACGGACCAAGACCAGGTCCTGATGTTCACGGGCAGGCGGTTCCCGGAACCGGTCCAGAACGGCGGCCCCCAGCGCAGGGTCCAGGTGAAGTACGCCGGGTCGCCCAGGATGCCGTCGAGGGTGTAGATCCAGCGGTCCTCGTCGACCACGACCATCTCGTCGTCGTCGGCGGAGATCATCCGGACCTTCCCGTCGAAGCACTCGGGGACGTCGAGCTTGTCCCAGGGCTCGTGGATGCCGGTCACCTCGGCGCGCGAGCGGTAGAAGACCGTGCCCCGCGCCACGACGAACTCGTACCTGCGGTTGAACGTCTGCCTCGTGCCGCGGAAGTCGACCCGGTGCGGCAGCGATGCCGGCGCCACCGGGTCGTCGCCCGCCTGCAGGGGGTTCCCGTTGTCGGGCTCTCTCGGCGGCACCCCCTCGACCTCCTTGGTCCCGGCAGTGCCACCCGCGAGCTCCGGACAGCGTGCCATGTCGGGGCGGTCGGCGATGATCGACTCGGACATCCCCGAGAGGGCGCCGAGGTAGTCCTGCGGGTCCATGTCGCTCGGGTCGGCCCACGCGGCGGAGCCGCCTGAGCCTGCAGAGCCGGAGGCGGCCGAGAGCCCGGCGAGTACGACGGTCAGGGCGCATGCCGTGAGGAGCGCCCGGCGGGATCGGGAAGGCATGTCCTGAGAAACGACGCACCGTGACGAGGGTCACGTAACCGGACCACGCTCCAGGTCGTTGCTGGTGCGTGCTGCCCACCCGCCGTCCCCGCCGCTTCGGCGCTGCGGTCGTCACGGCCACCGCCCTCGGTCTGGCCCTGTCCCTGGCGGGACCGTCGAGCGCGGATCCGCCGACCGAGCCGGGGTGCCTCCCTCTGGGCGCCGGCACCACCGGCGTCCTCGTCGTGGGCGGCGAGGTGCAGTCGCCGGAGCAGGTGCAGGGCGAGCGAGGTGGCTTCGGACCACCTGCTCCGACGAGGGTCGCGCGCACCCTGCCCGACGTCGTGACGTTCAAGACCAACCGGGAGACCTTCTCCAACGAGTACGCCTTCGCGCTCCGCTCGGGCCGGATCTACGTCCGCCCGGCGCTCGTCGGCCGAGGCGACCCGGACGAGCCGTGGCGGGTGCTCGAGGTGCCCTCCTGCCTCGACGGCACGGTGACCGCGATCTCCGCGGACCACCGGTTCCTGGTCGCCCTCGGACCGGGCCGGCAGGTGTACTCCCACGACATGCCTGGCGGGGACCTGTCGCCGGAGCGCTGGACGTGGCGCTGGGGGCCCTACTTCTGGACCGGTTCGGGCATGAGGATGTTCCGCGACGTGAAGCGCTGGGCGAACTCCGAGCTCACCTCGGCGGAGACCTTCACCGACACCTCCGGCCGCAGGCACCACCCGATCGGTGTCGGGACGGTCTACCTGCTCCGCGGCGACGGACGGCGGATCACCTATCTCGACCCCTGGCTGCCCCAGGACGAGAGCCGGGAGGTGTGCGGTCCGCGGCGCGGCACGCTGCCCCTCGCGAACATCTCCGCGAGCGGCTCGACCGTCTTCGTCGTCTCCGAGGCGGGCGGGCTGTTCACCCGGCTCTACGACTTCGACGTCTCCGGGGCGAACACGGTCTTCGGGGAGTACTCGTGGGAGAGGCCGCGGCCGGCGAGCGACACCAGGTGGCAGCTTCCCGGCCCCGGCTGGGTCCACCAGCCGAAGCCCCGCGGCGTGGTCACGGACCGGATCAGCATCGCCAAGACCGGCTCGGACGCCTCAGACCGGGTGCTGCGGGTCGAGGGGCGCGACCCGCACGGCCGCCGGGTGGTCTGGCAGAAGCGTCTCCAGGAGCGCAGGTGGCGGGCCGTCGCCTGGGGCGGCCGCGTCCAGGGGCGCCCCCTCACGGGTGCCGCCCACCACTTCGCGCCCTCGGACCTCCGCTTCGCCGGGACCATCGACGGCGCACGGGCCGTCGTGCCGAACTTCAACGCGGAGTGCTCGCCCGCAAGGCTCAGGGTCCAGGTCGCCGAGGGAGACTGGCTGCCTCTGCTCCTGCACTCCTCCGACGGCCTACGCCAGGAGCGGCGCGAGCGAGGGCTCACGGACGTGCCGCGGGAGTACAACGGCGCGATCGAGGTCCCCCGGGCGGTGTGGCGCACGCTCGCCGAGCGCCCCCGGCTGAGGAGGTGGGTGCGGGCGCATCTCGACGGGCGCTTCACCACGGCCCCGCTCGCCGTCACCGCGACGCGGATCCGCTTCCTCGCCCAGTGCTGGCAGCTCACGCTCGACGGGCGGGCCGCCCGGCCGGAGCGTCCGCAGGTCCCACCGGACCTCGGTGCGGTGGTCGGACGGCTGACCGAGATGAAGCAGGACGGGAGGCGACCTTCCGTGTGCACCGACCCCTGAGACGAGGCATGATCATGCCGTGCACAGCAACCTCTCGGCCTCAGGCATCCTCGGCTCCGCGGGACGGGTCCCCCTTGTCGACACCGAGCCTCTGCGCACCAGCGACCTGATCCTGGCCGGACGACGGCTGCCCCTGACTGCGAGAGCGCGGATCTACGTCTGCGGGATCACGCCGTACCTCGTCACCCACCTCGGGCACGCTTCCACGTTCGTATGGGCTGACGTGCTCCAGTGTGTCGCCCGGCTCGCCGGGGTGGAGACCGAGACCTGTCGCAACGTGACCGACGTGGACGACGTGCTGACCGCCGCGGCGCTCGAGCACGGCCGGCCGTACGACGAGTTCGCGCTGACCCAGGAGTTCCTGTTCGAGCGCGACATGAAGGCCCTCGGCAACCGCTCCCCCGACCATGCCCCGCACGCCAGGCTGCACGTGGCGCACGTGGCCCAGCTGGCCGCGGCGCTCCTGGCGACCGGCCACGCCTACGAGCGCGACGGGTTCGTGTACTTCCGTGGCGAGGGCACCGCGCTCCGCAGCGGGCTCAGCGAGAAGGAGGCGCTCGAGCGCTCCCGGGACTTCGGGGACGACCCCGACGACACCCACAAGGACTCGCCGTTCGACGTACCCGTGTGGCGGCCCTCACCCGAGGGCGAGCCGGCCTGGCCGAGCCTCTGGGGATGGGGACGTCCGGGGTGGCACGCCGAGTGCGCCGCGATGGCCTGGGCGACCTTCGGCACCAGCGTCGACGTGATCGTGGGCGGGGAGGACCTGACCTACCCGCACCACGCCTACCAGTGCGCCATGGTGGAGGCCGCGAGCGGCGTCGCGCCCTTCGCCCGCCGCGAGGTGCACGTCGGCGCCGTCCACAAGGGCGGCCGCAAGATGGCCAAGTCGACCGGCAACATGACCCTCGTCGGCGAGCTGCTGCAGGCCCACCGGCCCGCGGCCGTGCGCCTGATGATCGTCAACCGCGTCTGGCACCGGGCCTGGGAGTACGACGACAGCGAGATGGTCAGGGCCGAGCAGGCGCTCGACGCGCTGTACGAGGCCGCGGGCCGGACTCACGACGCTCCTCAGGCCGACGAAGAGGTCGTGGACGCGCTCCTCGACGACCTCGACGTGCCTCGCGCCCTGGCCATCGCGACAGAGGAAGGCGGCAGCGCCGCACGGCTGCTGCAGCAGGCCCTGAAGCTGCGTTGAGACGAGTCGCCGCGTCACCTCGGACGTGACCCAGTCTGTGACCGACGTGTCACGTCGTGCCCCGGTGTTGGAACAGCCCGCGTGGGTATACCTCCAGGGACCGGCCGCACCGGGCGGCCCCTTCCGGGGGAAGGTTCCCGACACGTGGACTGGCTACTGGACACACGGCATGACGGCGCGACGACGGCCGCGGTGAAGGCGGTGGAGGACCACCTGCTCCGCCACACGAGCGACGAGTCGCTCGTCCAGCCTGCCGTCGAGACCACCCACAACGCGCTGGCCTCCCTCGAACCCGGGCTGCGCGAGGACGAGCTGCTGTGGCTGCACCTCGACTGGGCGCGGATCATCCCGACGCTCCGGCTGCACACCGTCAGCCAGGACGCCGACCCCGGCCTGATGGACGGCTTCGGCCCCGTCAGCCCCCTCCACCGCGAGTCCCTGCGCAAGGCGGCTCTCGGCGAACCGAGCCACGTCGAGCTGCCGACGCCGCGTGACGTCGTGGCCGACTTCGACGCGGACCACGTGCTCTTCGTCGACCTCCAGCCGATCGAGGCCGGCCCTTCGGCGGCGACGGTCGCCCTTGCCGCAGCAGCTGAGGCGCACCCTGTGGCAGCACCCGACCAGGTCGCGGCCGCGGCGGGAGCCCTCCTTGCCGACGCCTCGATGGGCCGGGAGAGCGGGCTGCGCGACACCGAGGAGGTCATCGCGCTCTTCGGCCGGTTGCACGAGGCACTCGGCGGCAGCTACCGGAGGGTCCATGCCGACGACCGCGGCTTCGAGCTGCTCGTCGACAAGAGCCCCTTCGGCCCCGCGGTGTGCCAGATCCCCTCGCTCGCCAGGCTCAGCGAGGCGATCGCGGGCCGGCTGGCCGCCCGTGCACACGGCAAGGCGACGGTGGTGCACGACGAGAGCATCGCCCTCGGTGACCCCGCGGACCGCATCCAGGTCTTTCTCGGCGACGTCGAGGAGGACGTCTGCGGCAGCACCTACCAGTGGCCGCCCGCCGGGACGCACGAGAAGTCCGACAACTCGCCGCGGCTGGAGATGACCGTCTCCCTGCCCCGCCAGAGCCACAGCGTGCCGGTGATCCGTCGCCTCTCGGCGCAGATCCTCCGCGCCTTCGGTGTCGCGGCCGACAGCATCCACGACGTCGAGCTCGCGATCTCCGAGGCGTGCGCCAACGTCATCCAGCACGCCATCGACAGCGACGGTTACGAGGTCAGCATCGAGCTGGCGGCCGACCGCTGCGCCATCACCGTCCTGGACGGAGGCGACGGCTTCGACGCCAGGAGCGTCCAGGACCAGAGGGACCACGACGCGGAGAGCGGACGCGGGCTGCAGCTCATGCGGGCGCTGGTCGACAACCTGAACTTCGTCAGCGAGCCGAAGGTCGGCGCTGTCGTCCACATGGTCAAGCAGCTCGACTACGACCACAGCCACCCGTTCCGACGCGCCGACGCGGTGGTCTGATCCCGGGACGGGTCGGGCTCAGGGAGTGAGCGCCTCGTTGAGGCCCGCGAGGTCCTCGGCCAAGAACTCCCGGAGCAGGTCCACGGCCTGCACGATCTTCTGGCTGCGCAGCGAGTAGTAGACATTGCTGCCAGACCGGCGGGCGGCGACGATGCCGCGCTCGCGGAGTACGGCGAGGTGCTGGCTGGCGTTGGACTGGCTGAACCCGAGGGCGTCACAGAGGTCGCCCACGCTCAGCTCCCGGTCGCGCAGCTCGTTGATGATCATCAGCCTCTTGGGGTCGGCGATCGCCTTGCACACGCGCGCATGGAGCTCCTGCAGCTGCGCTGCAACGTCGTGGTCCACGCATCCTCCCCTTGCTTTCCGCGGGAATAGTGTAAGGCCGTCAGACAACCGACCCGGGTCAGAGCCGTAGGGCGATCACCAGCCCCAGCGACGAGAGCGAGAGCAGCACGATCCCCACGGTGAGCACGAGGTTCAGGCGCCGGTCCAGAGGGGACTCGCCTGCCTCCACGCGGCGAACCGTCCAGGTGTAGCGGCGCTCTGCCAGCACGATGACCCACAGCGCGACCAGCAGGCCGACGACCCCGGGCGCGGCCGCGAGGATGTTCCGGTCGGCCTGGTGCACGACGAGTGCCGAGAAACCGGCGAGCGCGAGGCCCGTGCGCTGCCAGGCCATCGCGGTGCGCTCGGCCGGCAGACCCACGTCGAGGGCCGGCTCGGTCCGACGGCGGGACGCGAAGAGGTTGTGCATCGGGCTCACCGACTCAGCTCAGCATGTCGTAGGCGACCAGGCCGAGCGCCACGAACGCCGTCAGCGCGAGCGCACCCGACACGATCCGGGGAACGGCGGAGTGCGGCAGGCGCTCCCCGAGGCGCATCGCGCGCTCGTTGCGCTCCCAGTTCGCGTACGCGACGGTCGCGACCACCCCGCCGAGACCGATCAGGATGAAGCCGAGGACGTGGCGGATCGCGGCCAGGCCGGGCACGAACTGCACGACCGCGACTCCGGACGCCATCAGGGCCAGCGCGGTGCGGACCCAGGCCAGGAACGTGCGCTCGTTGGCGAGCGTGAACCGGTAGTCAGGGTTCTCGCCCACCTCGTGCAGGGGGACGCGCCCGTCACGGCCGGGGCGGTTGTCTTCGGCCATCACGTCACACTAACGAGGTCGACGCGGCGCACTGGTTGCGACCGACGTCGAGGACGTCGACCTCCTCCTCCGACGGCGTGAGCTGGCCGGCGTTCACCTTGCGGATGGTGTCGTAGAAGTCCGGCGCGGCAGGCAGCGAGGTCACGATCTCGTGGACGAACTTCTCCATCGCCTTCTCGTTGAGCAGCGTCGCCTTGAAGACGTCCTCGATCGTCGTGACGACGAGGCTCTCCTCGTTGATCTCCTCCGAGCTGGTCCAGTGCGCCGGCGCGATCACGGTGGCCGGGTCCAGTGGCGCCAGGCGGTCGTGGACGCTGCGGAACAGGTCCTGGGCGAGCTGCTCGGCCTGGCCGGTGAGGTCGGGTCTGCCCAGGCCCCGGACGAAGACGGTGTCGCCGACCAGGAGCACCTTGTCGCTGACGAGGAGCGCGATCGTGCCGGGTGTGTGGCCGGGGAGGTGCATGCTCATCACCCTCACCTCGGCGGACCCGAGGTCGAGCACGTCGCCGTCCTTCAGCGGGACGTTCGGGAAGGGCACCACGCCGCCGGCGTCCTCGGGTGGCAGGTGGTACTCGACACCGAGCTCCGCCGCGAGAGCCGGCCCGCCGCTGATGTGGTCGGCGTGGACGTGCGTGTCCACGACGTGGGTGACCGTCATGTCGTGCTCGCGCGCCAGGTCCAGGTAGGGCTGAGGCTGCCGGGTGGGGTCGACGACGAGGCAGCTCTGACCGGGCACACCAACCAGGTACGACAGGCAGGCCTTGGCCGGCCGGAGGAACTGCCAGACCCGGACCTCCCCCGGAAGTCCGGTGATCTCCACGGGCACGAGCAGGCGGTTCCAGGCGTCGGTCCCCCCTTCGAGTGACCGGGTGTGCACGCCGAGGTCCTCGAGCTCCTCGGCGACCAGCTCCGAGCCGTTGCCCTGGCCGCAGATCACGACCGCCCCGTCGAGGGTCCTCGCGGCCTCCTCCTCGAGCTCCTCCATCACCCGGTACACCGGCACGTTGCGGGTGGGCACGGGTCGGGACCCCTCGACCTGGCTGGCCTCGAACTCGTCCCGGTTGCGGACGTCGAGGATCTCGCTGACGCGCCCCTCGGCGATCTCGTGGAAGAGCTGGATGGGGGTGAGGGTCGATGCCAAGGGGTCCTCCTCCGGACAAGGTCTTGTTATATGCGCATGCACGAATGTAGTGTCCTGGGTCACGGAAGGCAACGTGGAGAACCGAAAGGGGCCGGCGCCGTGTCGGAGACCGCAGGGACCTCGGGGACAGACCAGGAAGAGGTCCCCCAGAGCATGACGATCGTCGCCTGGAGCGGCGACCTGGACAAGATGTGGCCGACCCTGATCCTGGGCTCGACGGGTGCGGCGTACGGCATGAAGACCACGATCTTCTTCACCTTCTGGGGGCTCTTCCCGCTGGTGCGAGACGACGTGCGGATCACCGGGACGAACGCCTTCACCAAGGCGCTTTCGGGCATGAACCGGCCGGGAATGAGCCACATGAAGCTCTCGAAGCTCCACATGGGCGGGATGGGGGCCTGGATGATGAAGAAGCTGGCCCGTGACCAGAAGGTGGCGCAGCCCAAGGAGCTGGTGGAGATGTGCACCGAGCTCGGGGTCGAGTTGTGGCCCTGCGAGATGAGCATGGAGCTGCTCGGCCTCCGCCAGGAGCACCTGATCGACGGCGTGGGCACCCCCGTCGGTGCTGCGACGGCGCTGTCCGAGATGAGCAAGTCCCAGATCAACCTCTTCATCTGAAGGAGCCTTCATGACCTACGAGGTCGACCTCACGATCGATGCCAAGGGGCAGAAGTGCCCGATGCCGGTGCTGCTCACCTCACGCGGCATCAAGAAGATCGACTCCGGCCAGATCATGCTGGTCGAGGCGACCGACGGCGGCTCGAAGAGCGACATCCCCTCATGGGCGAAGGACACCGGGAACGAGCTGCTCGAGGCCACCGACGAGAACGGCGTCTACCGCTACCTCATCCGGAAGAAGTGAGGTAGGTGCAGTACGGGTTCGCGATCGACCAGCGCACGTGTATCGGCTGTCATGCGTGCACGGTGGCGTGCAAGACGGAGAACGACGTCCCGGTCGGGCAGTTCCGCACCTGGGTGAAGTACGTCGACAGCGGCGAGTTCCCGGACACCACCAGGTCGTTCGGGGTGATGCGGTGCAACCACTGCACCGACGCGCCGTGCGTGAAGATCTGCCCCACCCAGGCGCTGTTCAAGCGTGAGGACGGGATCGTCGACTTCGACAGCAGCCGCTGCATCGGCTGCAAGAGCTGCATGCAGGCCTGTCCGTACGACGCGATCTACATCGACGCGGAGACGCAGACCGCCGCGAAGTGCAACCTGTGTGCCCACCGGGTCGACAACGACCTCGAGCCGGCGTGTGTCGTGGTCTGCCCGACCCACTCGATCTGGGTCGGCGACCTCGACGACCCGACCAGCGGGATCGCGAAGCTGGTGCGCACCCAGGAGACCGCGGTGCGGGCGCCGGAGCAGAACACCGGCCCCAACGTCTTCTACCTGGGTGCGGACCAGGCGGTGCTCGACCCGCTGGCGGCGCCGGTGGACGACACCTACATCTGGGCCAAGCCCGACGCGCAGCGCCTCGAGACGGCCGGTGACCTGCCGGGCAGCCCTAGGACGAAGGCGCGCACGACGTTGAACACCGCGCACCCCCGGCCGTGGGGCTGGAAGGTCGTCACCTACCTGTGGACCAAGGGGCTGGGTGCCGGCGCGCTGGTGGTCGCCGCCCTCGCCGTCCTGCTCGGGATCGACCTGGGAGTGCTCGGCGACTACGTCGCGCCGGCGCTCGCGCTGTTCGGGGCGGCCACCACCGGCGGGCTGCTGGTGTGGGACCTGAAGCGTCCGGAGCGGTTCCTCTACATCTTCTTGAAGTCGAACTTCTCCTCGTGGCTGGTGCTGGGGGCCTACGTGCTGACGGTGTTCTCCGGCGGGTCGGTGCTGTGGCTGCTCGCCGCGGCGTTCGACGTCGGCTGGGCGATGACCGTGCTGGCCTGGCTCGCGATCCCGGCGAGCATGCTGATGGCCGGCTACACGGCGTTCCTGTTCGGTCAGGCCGAGGGCCGCGACCTGTGGCAGTCGCCGGTGCTGTTCTGGCACCTGCAGGCCCAGGCGGTGATGGTCGGCAGCGGCGCCCTCGCGGTCGTCGGGCTCCTCCTGGGACTGTCCGACGGGACCGCGTGGAAGCTGATCACCGGGGCGTTCGTCGCTGCGACCGCCCTGCACCTGGCCATGCTGGCCGTGGAGTACGGCGGGAAGCACGCGAGCCGGCAGGCCGCGACGGCGGCCCACGTCGTCACCCGGGGCCGCTACGCGAAGACCTTCTGGCTCGGCGCGGTGGGGCCGTCCGTGGCCGCGGCGGCGCTCGGCGCGATCGCCTTGGGCCTCGGTGTCGAGCCCGCCACCTCGGCGCTCGTCGCGGTCGCCGGCCTGCTGGTGCAGCCTGCGCTGCTCGCCTACGAGACCGTCTTCGTCCGCGCGGGCCAGGACATGCCGCTGTCATGACGACGCCAGGCCTGTCCCGCACACCAAGTCTTGGAGGAAATCGTCATGACGGCTGAGCTGGACCGGGAGAAGGCGCACCGGGAGCAGGTCCCGCTACCGGGTGCCCGCACGCACGAGAGGCTGCGCAACTACCCGCCGCCGGAGGACTGGGACGCGCACGTGGAGTACGACTCCCGGGCGCATCCGAAGAAGGTGGCCCACACCTACTCGCTGATCCCGACGATCTGCTTCAACTGCGAGTCGTCGTGCGGCCTCCTGGCGTACGTCGACCACGACGACCTGTCGATCAAGAAGTTCGAGGGCAACCCGGCGCACCCCGGCTCGCGCGGCCGCAACTGCGCCAAGGGGCCCGCCACGGTGAACCAGGTGCACGACCCGGAGCGGATCCTGCACCCGCTGAGGCGGGTCGGCGAGCGCGGGTCGGGGAAGTTCGAGCAGGTCTCGTGGGAGGAGGCGCTCGAGGACATCGCGGGGCGGATCAGGTCGGCCATCGTCGAGGACCGCCGCGACGAGGTGATGTACCACGTCGGCCGGCCCGGGGAGGACGGCTTCGCCGAGCGGGTGCTCCAGGCCTGGGGGGTCGACGGGCACAACAGCCACACCAACGTCTGCTCCTCGGGCGGCCGGACCGGCTACACGCACTGGATGGGCTACGACCGCCCCTCCCCGGACTATGCCAACGCCAAGACCATCCTGCTGCTGTCGAGCCACCTGGAGACCGGCCACTACTTCAACCCGCACGCCCAGCGGATCATGGAGGCCAAGCAGAACGGCGCCAAGATCGCGGTCCTGGACCTGCGGCTGTCCAACACCGCCTCGCACGCGGACCTGTGGATCGCGCCGTGGCCGGGCAGCGAGGCGGCGATCTTCCTGGCGGTCGCGTCCTACCTGCTGCGCACGCGCAAGATCGCCAAGGACTACCTCCGCCGCTGGGTGAACTGGGACGTCTACCTCGAGCGGCTGCACCCGGACGCCCCGAAGGACTTCGAGGCCTTCCTGGACCGGCTCACCGAGGACTACGCGCGGTACACCTTCGAGTACGCCGCTGCCGAGGCGCACGTCCCGGTCGAGCAGGTCGCCGAGCTCGCCCGCCTCGTCGGGGACTCCGGAACCCGGCTGGCCACGCACACCTGGCGCTCGGCCGCGGCCGGCAACCTCGGCGGCTGGCAGATCACCCGCAGCCTGTTCTTCCTCAACGTGCTCACCGGCAGCGTCGGCACGGTGGGTGGCACCCACCCGAACGGCTGGGAC